>DDUU01000036.1 GCA_002344965.1 Candidatus Tepidiaquacellales bacterium UBA2330
CGCAGTTGGAAATTCCGAACAGTCCAAGAAGATATTTTTTTAATTACAAAATCACGGAAGAAATAAATGCATTCGGCAATCATACCGGCTTCGGATATTTTTATATAGATGAATATAGCTACAACAATCTCCCGGCGATCGCTGAAGTGAACAGGATAATAAAACAGAACAATCCGAATACCGGACTTGTATCAGTATTTTGTCCGGAGTGTTCGAATAATGGTTTGAGGAATGGGGTTGAGGATGAAGAGCTCATGAATGATGTATATGAGAATGGAGCAGTAAAAGATATAATGATGACCGACAGATATCCAATTAATGATATGGAGTATCCTTTGCCTCATAATATTACTTTACCTGATTCTTCAAGATATGTCGGGACAATAAACTATTCCAAATCAGCAAGTGCTTCAGATTATAATGATGTACTGAATTATAATCTCAGAACAAATAATTTATTGGAGTATTATAAGAATACGATAAGCTTTTGTAAAAACAATGACCTCACATTTTCATTAGCCACACAAATTCATACTTATGAGTTTTCATTACTTAAATATCCGGGATCAAAATCTTTGAGAGAGCCGACAAATGAAGAGATCTCATTACAGGTATATCTGGGGATGGCTTATGGAGCAAGTCAGATAATTCATTTCCTGTTTTATTCAGATCCGCCTAAGATCACTGCCAGTGGAGACTCTTTGCATTTATGGGGAATGTTAAATGAAGGATTTGACCCGAATGTTGGAAGAAGAATTTACAATTACTATGGTCAGAACAAATGGGCGGGAATGATGAAATTAGACAGTTCGATTATAAACCTTGGTAAATTTATTTATAATGAAAATAAACTTATTCATAATGAAACAAGAACAGTAGATCGTGACGGATTGCCGTTTCAATATATCAGTGACATTTTATCAATTTACAGACATCCTTCTACATTCGGATTTACAATGGATAATGCCGATCCGTTATTAAAAAGGTATTGGGAGATTGGAATATTCGATGCACCTGATGTTGTCGATAAAAGTAAATATTTTCTTGCTGTAAATAAAAGATGCACACCTGAAGACAGCGCAGCAAACGGTGATCTGAGAAACTTGAGAGTTAAATTTGATTCATCTCAGTTAACAATCTTTCGAAACTGGAAAATCACAGATGTTCTGACAAATGTGACTCTAAGCACATTCGACAAAAACTCAAACGAATTCGTTGACATGGGGATATTTCAGCCCGGCGAAGGCAGACTTTACAAACTCGCTCCCGTAATGCAGGAAGGCGGGACGCTGATTGCTGATGAATCCCTGAGCGGAGTTACTTTCAGCTGCAACGGAGATGTGGATAATAACGGGAAGAACATTTCTGTTTATGTTGGTACTAATATTAATTTTGCAGACGGCGTAAAGTGGAACATTGACGGCGGAGAATTTAAAAGCGGACTTTTCCCTGATTCGCCAAATGAGCTGAAGGTGAATATAACAGTATAGGACATTCTCAAAAGAGAAATTAAAAGATTAATCAGTAATGAATTCAGGACTGCCGGAGTGTATTCTTTGGAATTCAACGGTGCGGGATTACCGAGCGGAGTTTATTTTTATAAACTGGAAGCGGGTGAGTTTGTTCAGACGAAGCGAATGGTGTTAATAAAGTAACCTGTATAGTTAATAACAATAAAAAATTTAATTAAGTATTTTGAATCCCTGAATGAATAATATCATTCGGGGATTTTTAAAGAAAATAAAAATTTTTTATTTAGATAATTGAATGCCGATAAAGTAATAAATGAGCTATTAAATTCTGCCGAGCCGTCAATTCGATTTAAGGCGAGAGTAAATGTATTGTCTGAAGAAATTAATTCTCCCGGAATTAAATCTCTTCAGATTGAAAATTAAGAACAGCAGCCGCGTAAAAAAAATATTGTCATTCAGGGATAAAGACGGCAGGATCAGCCGCGGCAGAGATGTGTATGATAAATGGAAAGGAGCCCACTGGACTCTTTCTGCGCTTGCTGATATCGGATATCCCGCAGAGGATAAATCTTTGAATTCATTAAAGGAGCAGGTTCTTGAATTCTGGCTGCGAGATGTTTTTTTCACTGATGTGATAATTAAAAGCAAAAGCGATCTCGCTAAAAAGTCCGGAGTTCCGGTGATAAACGGCAGACACAGAGTGTGCGCATCAATGTACGGCAACACTTTGCTTTATTTAACAAAGCTCGGACTGTTTGATAAGCGGCTGGAACTGCTTGCTGACAGACTTCTTCACTGGCAGTGGGATGACGGTGGCTGGAACTGCGATAAAAATCCTGATGCCAGAAATTCTTCTTATATGGAAAGCTTGCTTCCGCTCAGAGGTCTTTCCCTATACTCAAAATATTCAGACAATAAAAAAATTAAGACAGCCGTTAAAAAGGCGGCGGAAATTTTCCTTAAAAGAAAATTATTCCGAAAAGTATCAGACGGCAGAGTTATGAAGGATGAATTTTTATCCCTTCATTATCCCCTTTACTGGCACTATGATATTCTCGGCGGACTGAAGGCAATGTCTGAAGCGGATTTTATAAAGGACAGGAGATGCAGCGAAGCGCTGGGCATTCTCGAAAGCAAAGCTCTACCGGGCGGCGGATGGGCTGCTGAAAAAAAATATTATACTGTATCCGATGAATTTAATATGAACTCTGACAGCGTGAGCTGGGGCGAAACCGGTAAAAAGAAAATGAACGAGTGGATAACCGCAGATGCGCTTTACGTTTTAAAATCAGCGGGAAGGTTCTGACCGAAAAAAATTAATGTTTACATTTACTTAAAGTAATACTTTAGTAAAAACCAATAGTCAATTGTAATTCCGAATATTATTAATTATTTTTGTAACTGCTGTTTTTAAGTATGCGTGATTGGCGGAACTGGCAGACGCACTAGACTTAGGATCTAGCGGGGCAACCCGTGGGGGTTCGACTCCCTCATCACGCACCATTTTTTCATATTAATCAAAAATCATTCTTATAATATGAATTCGAAATCCGGATCCAAGACTCACATAGCAAGATGTTCCTTCTGCGGCAGAAACGCTGACAAAGTCACCAACATGATAAAGGGACCGTCTGATCATCACGGAAAAGAAGTTTTTATCTGCGAGATCTGCGTCGGCAACGCCATGCAGATCATCAAAAAAAATACAATGAGCACTGCTGCCAAGTCGATCAATAAAGTCAGATCGGAACTTACTCCTCAGGCAATCAAAAAATTTCTTGATGAATATGTAATAGGTCAGGATAAAGCGAAAAAATCTCTGGCAGTTGCAGTTTACAATCACTACAAAAGAATTGACTCAATCGATTTCAATTATATTGACGATGTAGAGATTGAAAAGAGTAACATACTTCTTATTGGTCCAACCGGTACCGGTAAAACTTTCCTGGCGCAGTCCCTTGCAAGACTTCTTGATGTTCCATTTGCAATTGCTGACGCTACAACTCTTACAGAAGCCGGCTATGTCGGCGATGATGTGGAATCCATTTTGGTTCATCTTTTGCAAAATGCAAATTTTGATCTGTCAAAAGCCGAGCGAGGCATAATATATCTTGATGAAATTGACAAGATCTCGCGCAAGAGCGACAGCACTTCCATCACAAGAGACGTTTCCGGCGAAGGCGTTCAGCAGGCGCTGCTGAAACTTCTCGAAGGTACGATTGCAGGCGTTCCTCCCAAAGGCGGCAGAAAGCATCCCGAACAGGCGCTAATAAATATCAGCACAAAAAATATTTTATTCATATGCGGCGGGGCATTTGACGGCATTGATAAGATTATAGAAAAGAGAATTTCAAAAAGTTCGATCGGATTCGGCTCGGATATTTATTCAAAAAATAAAGACGATCAGGATAAGATCATTACGCAGGTTGAACCGGATGATCTGATACATTACGGCTTAATACCGGAGCTTATCGGAAGACTTCCCGTGATTACGACTTTAAATTCACTTGATAAGAAAACCATGCTGTCAATTCTGACCGAGCCAAAGAACGCCATCACAAAGCAGTATCAGAAATTATTCAGAATGGAAGGTGTTGATCTGGAATTTACGGAGGATGCGCTGGATGCTGTGGTAGAACTAGCGTTAAAAAGAAGAACCGGAGCAAGAGCGCTGAGATCTATACTTGAGAATATAATGCTTGATATTATGTACAAGATTCCTTCAAAAGAAAATGTTTCGAACTGCATAATTACAAAAGAAGTAATCACAGAGAAAAAGGATCCGGTCTATCTCAGCGGCAACAGAAAAATAATTGCTTAAAAATTTTTTTATCCCGTAAAAAATCAGATTTATTTGAATTATATCCTGATAATTCTTTGCAGATAATTTCTATATATATTATTTGCCGTAACTTCAATCCTAATTTTAAATTCCGATGCCAAAATTAAAATCTGCAGTAAAAAAAGATTCTTTATTTCATAAGAGAGAAGAAAATTATAAAGAGCTTTTAAAAAAGTTCGCCGTATTAAAAAACGAGATACACGCAGGCGGAGGAAAGAAAGCAATTGAGAAACTTCATTCGAAAAACAAACTTCACTGCCGCGAACGTATTGATCTTTTAATTGACAGGGATTCATACTTCATGGAGCTAGGATTATATACCGGTTACGGAATGTATAAGGAATACGGAGGCGCTCCTTCATCCGGCACTATATTCGGAATTGGAAAAATACACGGCAGGAATTGTGTCATAGTTGCAAATGACGCTACCGTCAAAGCAGGAGCATGGTTCCCTATCACCTGCAAGAAAAATCTCCGCGCTCAGGAAATATCCATTGAGAACAAGCTTCCTATAATTTATTTAGTTGATTCCGCAGGTGTCTTTCTTCCGATGCAGGATGAGATATTTCCGGACAAAGAGCATTTCGGCAGGATATTCAGGAATAATGCAGTGATGAGTTCGATGGGAATACCGCAGATCGCTGCTATCATGGGTCCGTGTGTAGCAGGCGGAGCTTATCTTCCGATCATGAGCGATGAAGCGCTGATAGTGGAAGGAACCGGCAGCATCTTCCTTGCAGGATCTCATCTTGTTAAAGCCGCTATCGGCGAAAAAATTGACAATGAATCTCTCGGCGGCGCGACTGTAACAACTGAGATCTCAGGTATAACGGATGAAAAAATGGCTGATGATAAAGAGTGTATTGAAAAGATCAGAGAGCTTGTTAGTAAATTCGGCGATACACCAAAAGCCGGGTTTGACAGAATTGAAATCAAAAAACCCAACCATCCTGAGAAGGAAATTTACGGCGTACTGCCGGAAGATAATTCAATGCAATATGATGTATATGAACTCATCGGCAGAATAATTGATGACGGTGATTTTGATGAATATAAACCCGAATACGGAAAAACTATAATTACCGGCTATGCAAGAATAGAAGGATGGGCTGTCGGAATAGTAGCAAATCAGAGAAACGTTGTGAAAAGTAAATCCGGCGAAATGCAGTTTGGAGGAGTGATATATTCAGACAGCGCTGATAAAGCCGCAAGATTTATTATGAACTGCAATCAGCGGAAGATCCCGCTGCTTTTTCTGCAGGATGTAACCGGATTTATGGTCGGTTCAAGATCTGAGCACGGAGGGATAATTAAGGACGGAGCGAAGATGGTAAATGCCGTTGCGAATTCAACTGTTCCGAAAATCACTATTATAACCGGAAACAGTTACGGCGCAGGAAATTACGCCATGTGCGGAAAAGCTTATGACCCGAGATTTATTTTCGCATATCCGAAAGCAAAAATCGCAGTTATGGGCGGAGCGCAGGCGAGCAATGTGCTGCTTGACATTAAAATCGGACAGCTTAAAAAAGAAGGTAAAGAACTAAAAGAAGAAGAAAAGAAAAAATTTCTCGAAGAGATACATAAAAGATATGATGAACAGACAAATGTACTTTATGCCGCTTCGAGACTCTGGGTTGACGAAATTATAGATCCCAGGGATACACGTAAAATTGTATCTTACTGTATTGAGCTTGCAAACAATAACCCCGATATAAAAAAATTCAATGTTGGCGTGATTCAAACTTAAATTACGAATTAAGAATTTTGAGTTAATATTTACGAAATAATTTTTTCTAAACCGACAGCTTTGACATTTAAAAGCGAATCTTGATATGTGTTAATTTATTTTTTTTAAGTTGAGATAAATGAAACTTGAATTTACTGAATACAAACCGGAAGAAGCGGAAAAGCTTTCGCAGTGGATATCATCTGAAAAATGGCCTTTTCACGGAAACCCGGAACCAACGCCGGAAAAAGTAATGAAGTGGATCAGCGACGGATTTTTTGACGGTGATGAAAACAAGACGTTCTGGATTTTTACAGAAGGAAATACATTCGCTGCAGGTTTAATTGCACTGCATGAATTTACAGATGATACTCCGATTTTTGATATCAGGATCAGGTCTGAATTCCGGGGAAAAGGCATAGGTAAATCTGCGGTTCAGTGGCTTTCGGAATTTGTTTTTACAAAGACTGACAAGGAAAGAATAGAAGGACATACCCGTGCTGATAACGCTGCCATGCGCAAAGTATTCAGAGACTGCTGCTGGGTAAAGGAAGCGCATCACCGCAGATGCTGGCCGGATAATGAAGGAAATAAACATGATTCAGTTACATATGCAATATTGAAGGAAGATTTTTTAAGCGGAAAGATAACGCCGGTAGAATGGGACTATTATTAAAAGGATTAAAAAGAATTAAAAATTTCGAATAGCAATTACGAATATCATTTTTCGAATATGAATTTAGTTGTTAATATTAAAAAGCACATATAATTCATTTTTGAAATCCCTATTTGTTTCCTGCAGGAAATCCGGTTCACACCTTACACGATTCTATCTTTATAGTAATTCCGGCGTGCTTCCGCAGGATTCCACTCCCAATCTTAAAGAAATGGAAGTTAAATACTAAAAATCTCAAATACTCAGACTAAGGATTTTTTAAAATCAGTTACAGTCATACTTTTTACAATTTTAAATTATTATTTTACAGTAAATGTACTGAGCACGAAGAAACTCATTTTAAAATAAGATTTTAATTTGATAAAGCTTTCCGAAGTTAAAACCGATTGCAGACATTTCAGATCACAGGTTCCGTGCGCACCGAATAAAAAATTCGGAGTTGTCTGCACAGACTGCGGTTATTATGAAAAGACCAAAGAGATTATTTTAATTATTAAATTAGGCGCTGCGGGTGATGTAGTAAGGACAACTCCTTTACTTTATCCTCTGAAAAAGGAATATCCGTCAGCCAGGATCTTCTGGCTTACTTATTATCCCGAACTCGTTCCTCTGCATACTTCCCCTTCCGCTGACAGGGCTTTCGCATATAATCTGCAAAACATCAGCTATCTTTCATCAGTTGAATTTGACTATGTTATTAATCTTGATAAAGATATAGAAGCGATCAGTCTTATGGAAAAAATTTCCGGAAACAGAAAAGACGGATTTACTTTAAAGGACGGTAACTGTTATCCTGTTAATCATAAAGCGGAAGATAAATTTGTTACCGGACTTTTCGATACGGTTTCAAAGCAGAATAAGAAAAGCTATCCGCAGGAAATTTTTGAAATTTGCGGATATAAATTTAAAAAAGAAAAATACTTAATTGATATTAAGAGAGAAGCAGATATATTTCAAAACTGTAATTATGATATAAAAAATGGTAAAATAAAAATTGGATTAAATACAGGATGCGGTTCGAGATGGGTGTCAAGAATATGGAAGGATGAATACTGGACTGAGCTGATAAATAAATTAATTTCGGAAGATCATCAGGTAATTCTACTCGGAGGTAAGCAGGAAGATGAAAGGAATAAATTTCTGAGCGGAAGAACCGGCGCGGATTACTTCGGATATTTTGACATGGATGAGTACATTAATCTTATGAATAAATGTGACATTATTGTTACACAGGTAACAATGAGCATGCATCTTGCAATAGCTCTGGAAAAGAAACTGGTTTTGATGAATAATATATTCAACAGGAATGAATTCGATCTTTACGGTAACGGAGTGATAGTAGAGCCGGAAAAGGAATGCAGATGTTACTTTCAGCCGGTTTGTACAAATAAGGAGTATAACTGCACTGATTATCTGACGCCGGAGATGATTTATGCGGCTGTGAAGAAGTTTGCTGAAGAGTTAATACTAACTAACTGAATTGAAAATACTTAGTCGAAGTCTGAAATTTGGTTTGAATGAATTTGATAAATTGACTATTTTGAGTGTTTTAAAGATGCGCCCGTAGCTCAATCGGATAGAGCAACAGCCTTCTAAGCTGTAGGTTAGTGGTTCGATTCCACTCGGGCGTACGAGAATGGGGAAAGCGGTTTTAACCGCTTTTCGCATTTAGAAACCTAATCCTGACTGCACAATGAAAAAAACAATTATAATTACCGGTGGCTCTAAGGGAATCGGTCTTTCATGCGTTAAGATTTTTTTAAAAAATAATTTCAACGTTATCAATGCTTCCCGTACTGATGCAAATCCATTAAAGAATAAGAATTACAGTTTTATTAAAACCGATGTATCTTCAGAAAAAGATGTTAAAAATCTTTTCTCAAAAGTTGCAAAGGTTTATGGTCAGATCGACGCTGTTATATGCAATGCCGGCTTTGGGATTTTTGCAAATCTTGCGGAATCTAAGACTTCCGATTTTGACAAAATGTTTGCTGTTAATGTAAAAGGAGTTTACCTCTGCAATAAATATGCGGTTAAGGCAATGCTTGCAGCCAAAGGCGGGACGATTATAAACATTTCTTCAATTGCCGGTAAAAACGGAATTGCAACAGCTTCGGTATATTCCGCTACCAAACATGCAGTCATTGGATTATCATCGTCACTTATGGCGGAAGTCAGGAAAGATAATATAAGAGTAGTTACTATTTGCCCGGGATCTGTTGATACTAATTTTTTTGATCATCCAAGCGCTCTTCTCAATTCTGCAAGAGAAACTATCCTGTCACCGGAAGATGTCGCAGAAGTATGCCTGCTCAGCGTAAAACTGCCTCAGAGAGCTTTGCTGAATGAAGTAGAGATAAGACCTTTGTTTCCCAAAAAGTAATTTCTCTCAGAATTAAATATCAGGCCGTCGCTAGCTTAGAATAAAACCAGTTTAATCCCGGTATAAATCCGTCAGAGTTTGACATCTCTTTTCTTAACTGAGCTTTAATAAGTTTTTTCTTGTCCTTTTCAATTCCTGAAATTTCCGAAAGCTTTAAAAGTTCAGTCATAAATTTTACATATAGCAGGATACTTTTTTGCTGCTCAGCGGAAAGTATTTTTTTATTTCTCTTATACTGTAATAAATTGTCTAATATATAAATGGTTCTTTCCGTTTCCCTTCTTTCATAATACACTCTTCCCAGCAGAAATTTTGAATTTATATAATAGGTCGGATCTTTAATATCCACCTGATTTAGATGTTTGAAAATCTCTTCATAATTATTAGTGTGAAAATAATATTTTGCCTTTGCGAGATTATAAATATCTTCTGCAAAACTGTTTTCAAGATACACTTTGTAATATTCTATAAAACGGTTTACCCACTCGAATTCTCCCTCGGCTAATGCCGCATTTACTACGTTATTATATTCCACATCAGTAATTATATTGTCGATCAGAAATAGTTTCTCATTCATCATTTTCATATATATACTGATCAGATCCTTTCTGTATCTTATGTGACCGGAGTTAATTTTTGTTGTATAATACGAAGTAATATAATTATAATAATAACTCAAATTTACTTTATTAAATTTTTTATTATTAATCTTTAAATAATTCAGCATTGTATTGAGATAATTATCATTTAATGTTTCATTCATTCTCAGCACATGATAAATTATAAATACATTCGGATGATTATCCTTAATATGTGATAGATTATTTTCCGTAAACTCCATCAGCTCATCATAAAACGTTCTGTTAAAATACTGACCTCTGTTTCTGGAGCCTTCATTATCAAACATTTCATAAAAAGTATGCAGCTTGGAAAAAAGAAATTTCATATCAAGTAAATCGGATTTCAATTGAAGACATTCCGCTTTAGTATTTTTGAAATTAATGAGATTAAAATTATAATATTCGCTCAGCAGGTTCACATGTTCATTATAATACGATTCATTCTTGGAAAACGAACTTTTAAGACTCTTTTTTAATTCTCTGTATTCTTTTTCAAATCTTTTCACCATGCCTCTTTCTCTTAAAGTATTAAGAAGCAGCAACCTACTTCCGGGAGATCTTTCATCCTCTGCAATTTGAATAAGAAATCTATCCATAAGAATACCGAAATCTGAAAGTAATTTTCTAATCTTTACATCATTTAATTTTTTCTCATTATAAACGACACTTGAGATTACTGTTTTGGAAATATTCTCTTTTCTAATATCGGGATAAATGGATTTTAGGTAATCAAATAGAATTAAAATACTTTTGTTGGAATTAAAGAACGGAGAATTTAAAAATTTTCCGAATCTTACTATCTCGTCGGGGCTCAGCTTGTTAAAATATTCTATCATATTAAATTAGTTTAATTAATTTAACAATCATTTTATTACAAAAATGATTTTTCTTCTATGCCGGCAAACCCATTGTTTATAGTAGTTTGCAGCGTATATAAAAATAAATTTTCACAAAACGCATTTTTTGCAAGTTGACCTGATAAACAAAAATATTTAGTTTTGACCTGCTTCATTATTTATGAGGTAATTAAAAGGAAGAAACGTAAAATTGAAATCGGATTATTAAATTGCCGGGTGACTTTAAAGAACTTTCACATTTACTCCGGCAATTTATAAATCCTGCAATTGAAACAAAAGGAATTTTTTAAATTAACGGACAAACAATATTAAAAGGATTTTTTTAAACCTTAACAAAACAAAATATGAAAAAATGGTCATTCTCGGTTTTACTCGTTGTTACAGTAACGATATTGGTTTTTCAGTCTTCATACTCCCTCAGCAAGACAGTTGAGCTTTCAAATGGAAAAGCCGATAAGCATTATCCGGTCAGCGTAGTATTAAATTCTGACAGAAGTTTACAGGAAAATCTCATAATCTGGTACGATGAATCAAGTAACGGCACTTTATTTGCGCAAAAAATGAATTCCGACGGAAGCATTGAGTGGGGAAATTCAGGGAAAATATTAATGAGTAACTTCGGATATATGTCTGAGTTTCCAATTGTACATCCCGATAATACAGGAGGCGCAGTAATTATTTTCCATAGAAATTCAATATACACTGATGAAATTTTTGCAGTCAAATTAGATTCATACGGAAATATTGAAAACAGAACGGTATCGCTTTCCGCAGGTCTGCCGGGAAATAATTACAGCCCATCCACAACTGTGACTGAACATGGTTTTATTGTTGTATCTTGGGAACACTTCTATGAAGGTCAGTTTGATATTTACGCACAGGCAATTGATTACAATTTAAATAAATTATGGAATGATGCTCATCCGGCAAAAGTTTGTTTTTATGACAATGACCAGAGAAAACCGACATTGACTTCAGACGGGAAGGGCGGAGTTTTCATTGCGTGGCTGGACAACAGAAATTCCTTTGAAAACAGTCTGGACTACAGTCTCGATGTTTACGCTTCCAGACTTGACCATGACGGCACTCCTTATCAGAATGGTCATAAAGGAAGTCTGATTTTGAAAAACAATTTTTACTCAATGATAAGTAATCCGGTCAGCGCGAATCTCAGAAAAGAAATGTTTTACAATCACAATCTGATACTTTCTGACAATAATTCATTTTTTATTGCTTCTGAAATAATTGATGTCAGCGGAAATTATATTAAAGTCTTAAAAGTAAACAAAGATTTTCAGATCATAAATACCCGGTCACTTACTCATAATCCGAATGCAGGTGATCCGAGGATTATTTCTGACGGTAACTTCGGGATATATCTGGTCTGGAAAGACTATTCTGTTAATTCAAATCTTATTCTGGGATCTGCTTTTGATAAAGATCTGAACTATCAGATCAAAGGGAAAAGTTTTGTAATTTCATGTGAAAACTCTAAGAATAATTCTGAAAGAATATTGCCTGATATCAGAATTAAAAACTCAATGACAGTAAATAATGGTGATCTGTTTGTGAACTGGATGAATACCGATAATAACAGATTATTCATTTCAAAATTAAACTTAACTGACGAATCCGGCCTGTGCAATAATATGGTTGAGATTCATAGCAGCATAGACGAAGGGGAATATACTTCGATTACAATCCAAGATGACAAACTTGTGGTTGTATATAAACACTTCAATAACATTTTCGCCCATATTAGGGAATTAAACGGAAAAACTTTTTCTGAAAGAACAGATGAATTTAGAATGAGTAATTACCCTAATCCTTTCAACCCTACTACGAATATTAACTTCTTTATTCCCAAAGATGGATTCGTCAGTTTAAGAGTCTTCGATATTACAGGAAAAGAAGTAAGGAAATTAGTAAATGAGTTCAGAACAAATGGAGAACACAATGTAACATTCAATGCGGAAAACTTATCTTCGGGTGCTTATTTTTACAGACTCGATGCAGGAGGAATAGTAACAACGAGAAGGATGACCATACTAAAGTAAACTTGCTTGCTTTCCGCTTAATCCGGCAGTTCCTTAAATGGAACGCCGGATTTTTGCTTTATAATATTACCGGATTTAGTATAATATAAAAATTAAAATGCAAACCGTTTAATTCAATACTTTAAATTCCTGCTCTTAATTGTTATATTTGCGTATCTTTTAAACAATTGATGAATATTTCTAATACTTTAGTAAAAAGTTCAAAGATAATATTATTACTTTTTCTGATTTTATATAATTCTGCTTTTATTTCTGCTCAGATAAAAGTATTTGAAAGACCTTCAGAGACTAACCTGTCAGATATCGGATTATTTTTTGAAAGTGAGACACGTCATAAAATCAGTCTTAACGGACAATGGGAAGCTTCATTTAATGAAGGGAAGAGCTTTCAGACTTTTACTGTACCACTCGCTTATGATTTCTCAGGAAAATCAGTTTTTAAAAAGAGATTTACTATTGATGAGGAATTTCTTGCGGAGAAAAGTTTTATACTTGTAGCAGAAGGAATAAGTTATGAATCTGAAATTAAGATCAACAATAATTTCGTATCAAGTCATTCAGGAGGATGTTCGCCTGTAATTGTTCCTTTGTCCGATGGCATCGTTTCTTCGCAAAATGAGATATTAATTAATATCAGCAGTGATTTAAATTTCAGAAATACTAATCCCCTCTCCGATCAGATAAATTACTCAAAAGTCTATGGCGGAATCAATAAAGATATTTACCTTATCGCAGTTCCGAAAATATTTGTCTTCAGTAATTTTATAAATTATAAAATCGACAACCTGCTTTCTCTTAAACTGACAAATCAGGTCGAGATAAAGTCAACATTTTTAAATAGACAGAATGATTCCATTCCAAATAATACGTTTTACATAAAGTCATCTCTTA
This sequence comes from Candidatus Tepidiaquacellales bacterium UBA2330, assembly GCA_002344965.1. Classification (GTDB taxonomy): domain Bacteria; phylum Bacteroidota; class Ignavibacteria; order Tepidaquicellales; family Tepidaquicellaceae; genus UBA2330. The sequence goes on from DDUU01000036.1 coordinate 13,528, forward strand.
CAAGAAAATCTACCGGTCAAGTTTTTTCAGAGTCGGACCCGGTACAATTTGAATTGTCTGATAACAATACAATTAAAGTAGAAAGTTATATCTCCGTAAGTAATCCAATTTTATGGTCACCGGAAACCCCCGAACTTTATATTCTCAGGATAATCATTACTGATAAATCAGGTAATGTAATAGATGAAAGCTACTCCGAAACAGGATTTAACGATATTACCAAAAGTTCTGATCAGATCTTTCAAAGCGGCAGGCAAATCTCACTGAACGGAATAAATTATTATGAAGATATGCCCGGTTTTGCATCCGCTTTAAGGTATGAAGATGTGGAAAAAGACCTTATGAATATTAAAGCTCTGGGCTTTAACGCTGTCAGAGTTCCGGGCAGATCTGCTCATCCTTATATTGTAAATGTTTGTAACAGAAAAGGATTATTCCTTCTTCAGGAATTCCCATTAAATGAATTATCAGCACATTATTTTGAAGAAGAAAGATTCACAGCTGCAGCAGTTGATTATCTGACCGAAATTATTAAGAGAGACAGAAATGAACCAAGTATACTGGCTTGGGGTCTCGGTAACGATCTTGATGTATCTTCAGAGCATACTTACAATTATTTTAAAGAAGCGGCGGCGGCTGTCGATTCTGTTAACAAAAGACTTAAATATTATACATCGCGTGTTTTTAATGAAGATATCTGCTCGGAACTTGTAGATTTTATCGGTATTAATATTTACGGGAGTAACTTTAATTCCATTAAAAATGATCTGACAATATTAACAAATAAATCAAAGCCAATAACAAACAGAAAGAATACTTCTTATTTTATTTCCGGCTACGGGATAAAAATCCAAAACGGAAACAACAACGGATTCAGTGATATCAGGTCTCAGGAGTCACAAATGAAATTTTACAAAGAAATTTTTCCAATAGCGTCACAGTCATTTTCCGGAAACTTTATGTCATCTTACGCTGACTGGAATTCTGAAAATCCGCTGAATTATCCGCTTGACCGGAATCCTTATCTTCAGACTAACGGAATACATACTTTTAACAGAGAACAAAAGCTTTCTACTAACTTTATAAAGAGACTTCTCTACCGCGAAGATCTGCCAAGGATACAGGAAGGAAATTACATTAATGAATTTCCGTATATTTTTATTATTACCGGCATGATCATAATGATTATTTTTGCATTCTTTATAAATAAAGACAGAAAGTTCAGATCAGGTCTGGCAAGATGTATTTATAAACCTACATATTTTTTTGCACTTGTAAAAGATCAGATGATAATTTCTAAAGGATATAATATCCTTCTTACATTAAGCATATCAATTGGTCTCGGTTTATTTTTCTCTTCTGTCCTTTATTTTGTGAAAGATAATAATTCTTTTGACATGCTTCTTTCAAAGACATTAACAAATGACAGCTCTAAAATTTTATTCAGTGAAATTGTAAACAATAAATTGTATCTGATCTCTTCTATTTCAGTTTTAATTATTTTAATAATTTTTTTAACATCATTTTTTTTATACTTCATTTCATTTTATACAAAAGGTAAATCCTATTTTAAAATTATTTATACTATCTGCCTTTGGTCTGTACTTCCTTTGCTTATTTTTCTACCGGTTGGAACAGTGCTGTTCAAATTAACGGAATCTAATCCCGCATATATTTCTATGTCACTCTGGCTTTTTATTATTCTCGCAGCGTTAAGCTTAAACAGAATTTTAATCGGCGCAAAATCAATCTTTGACATAAGAACCGGCAAAGTATATTTTTACGGTCTAATTATAATTTCCATTTTTATTGCCATGATCTACAGCTATTTTTACTTTTTTACGGGAGTAACGGAAACTTATGAACTTATTACTAAACTGAATAAATCATAACTTATAATTGTATCTTTCAAAGATAGAAATATTCGGATTTAAATCTTTTGCAGACAAAACTACAATTGAGTTTGACAGCGGCGTATCTGCAATAGTCGGTCCGAATGGTTCCGGAAAATCTAATATCGTGGACGCTCTCAGATGGGTGCTGGGAGAGCAGGGTGATAAAGTATTAAGAAGCGGTAAAAGGGAAGATGTAGTATTTAACGGAACAAAATTCAGAAAACCGCTCAGCGTGGCTGAGGTGATGGTTACGATTCAGAATAATAAAAATATTCTTCCGACGGAATATAATGAAGTTCAGATCGCAAGAAGATTTTACAGAAGCGGTGAGACTGAATATTTTCTGAACGGCACAAAAGTCCGGCTTAAGGACATTAAAGAATTATTTATTGATACCGGCATTGGCCCGGATGCTTACTCTGTTATTGAATTAAAAATGGTAGAGACAATTTTATCCGATGTAAAACATGAAAGAAGAAAACTCTTTGAAGAAGCGGCAGGAGTGGTTTCATATAAGCATAACCGGGATCTTACTTTCAACAGACTTGATGCTGTCCATGAATCTCTTCTCAGGGTAAATGATATTATCAGGGAAAAACAGCGGAATGTAAACGCTCTCGAACGTCAGGCCAAAAGAAACGAAGAGGCGAAATTAGTTTCTGAAGAATTAAAATCTCTTGAACTTAAAACCGGTAAGTTTGAATACGAATCACTCATAAGAGAAATTAATGATATTAAAGATAAGGAAGAAGACAATATAAAATTAAAGGAATCACTTTCTGAAGAGATCAGAGTTAATGACATGCAGCTTGATAAATTCAGGACTGAACTGTCTTCTCTCGACGAAACTCTTTCTGATCTTACTGACGAGTATAATTCCATAAAAGAAAAAGCAAATCAGACTGATAGAGAAAATCTTGTTCTAAACGAAAAGATCAGCAATTTAATATCAAATAATAACAGACTTTCCGGAGAAAATGAATCTCTCAAGGAAAATATTGAAAAAAGCAGGGATAAAGCTGATGATGCAGCGCAGAAAGTAAAAATTCTTGCAAACACAATATTAATTTCTGAAAGTTCACTCGCTGAAAAAAAATCAAAAGTTGAAGCAAGCATTAAAATCATTAATGAGAAAAAAAATGAAATGCTTGAGCTGGCTCAGAAAGCAAAAGCATCAGCGGGAATAGTAAATGAAAAAAAGGAGCAATATCAGAAAAATAAAATCAACTATGACAATAATCTTAATCAGCTTGAGAAGATCTCGTCGGCTAATTCAGAATTATTGATTCAGCTTGAAGAAACAGATAAATCCATCAGTGATTTCGAACTAAAAATAAAATCAGTTACAGATGAATTAAAGACCGCTGAAAAAAACCTGAAAGACACTGAATCGGAAAAATCCTCTTTAGGTAAAATCCTTTCTGAAAAAGAAAAGGAAATTTCAGATCTTGACATTGAGATACATAAACTGAAAAATAAAGCCGATCATCTGAGAGAACTGTCTGACAACTTTAATGATTATGCTGAAGGAATTAAATTTTTAATTGATGAAGAGAAAGAGAAAAATGTTTCTACTATTCTCGATGTGATAGAAGTGGAAGACAGATTTAAAATTGCTATTGAAACTGCGCTGGGTGAAATATCCAACTATATTATTCTTGATGAATCAGATAAACTTGATTCTCTGATAGATAAGCTCTCGAAAAATCAAAAAGGCAAGGTTACCTTTATTTTAAACGACCTGCTTAACTTTAAAACCTTTGAATATTTTGATTTTATTGCAGAGAAACCTGATTTCATTAAGGATAAAGGCGTTTTTGGATTTGCAGATGAATTTGTAAAATGCAATGATAACAGACATTCAAAACTTATGAAGTATATTCTTGACGAATTTATAATTGTTGATAATTTCAGCACTGCGAAAAAATTATCCGGGGACAATTACTATAAATTTATTACACTCGATGGGGATATACTGACAAACGGATTTATCAGGTCAGGCGGAAAAGTAAATGAAGAATCCGTCAGATTGGGAAGACAGAAAGTAATTACCGGAATAGAAAATTCTCTTACAGAAAGCAGGAAACGGTTAATCGGATTAAAATCTGAAAGAGAAAAACTTTTGGCAGACTTTGAAGCTGTACCGGACGAAGCAATGATAAAAATATGCTCAGACATGAAATTTGAAATAAACAGACTGCAGAATGAAATTTCGAAGCTTGAATTCAAAAAGGAGCAGTTAAATAAAGCGTTTTCAGGCAATGAAATTATGTATGAGGATATTTCTTTGGTAAATAAAGAACTTAACAGGACGATCGATGAGCAGATCAAAGATTTAAATAAATTTGAAAATGAACAATTCAATTATGACAAAGAGCTGCTTTTTCTTACTGACGAATTCAACGAGATTGAAAAAAATTTTTCACAGGAGTCCGCTGATTATAATAGTTTTAACCTTGAAGTTATAAAATTAAAGAATGAACATAAAAACGAAGAGCAGAACAGCATACGTATTGCAAATACAATTTTATACAATGAAAAGCAGATCAGAGCAAATACTTTAATTATAAGCGAAAATAATGAAAAACTAAAAGAGCTTGATGAAAAGTCGGAAGAAAATAAGCATATTCTTCAAAAGACGGGGGAGGAGTTAAAAGTTATAAGCAATAAACTCGAAGACGAAAGAAAACTTCATTCAGAAAAAAAATCCGAACAGTATAAAATAGACCTTCTGCAAAGACAGAACAGGCTTGACTTTGATAACGTATCCCAAAAGCTGATTAACTCACAGGTAAAGATAAAGGAAAATGAAATCAAGTCAACACAGGTTAAGGATTACATTTTACGAAAATATGAAAAGGATATATCTTACAATGAGAGCGGGGAAAGCGCTTCTGATTATTTTGCGGATTTTGATCTGCCTGCATCTAAAAGCGAAATAGATATACTTAATGAAAGACTTAAAAGGCTCGGAGGCGGATATCAGCAGTTTTTATTTGAAGATTATGAAAATGAAAAGGCGGAACTTGAAAAACTTATTGAACAGAAAAATGATCTTCTGGAATCTGAGAAAGATATCAGGAAGACAATAGACAGAATAAATAAGGAAGCCCGCGAAAGATTCCTAGCTACTTTTGAGAATATACGTGAGAATTTTATTAATATATTTAAGCAGCTGTTTTCTGAAGGTGATGAAGCAAACCTGAGAATAGTACATGAAGTTAATGAAGACGGTAAAGCAGATGAGGATCCGCTGGAAGCTAAGATCGAGATTATTGCAAAGCCTCGCGGTAAACGTCCGACTTCCATTGAGCTTTTATCCGGCGGCGAGAAGACGCTGACCGCTATTGCACTTCTTTTTGCAATTTATCTGGTTAAACCATCTCCGTTCTGCGTCCTTGATGAAGTGGATGCACCGCTTGACGTTGCCAATCTCGGAAGATTCAATAATATGATAAGGAAATTTTCAGACAATACTCAGTTCATTTTAATTACTCATAATGAAAGAACAATGGAATCAGTTGACAGACTTTACGGAGTAACTATGCAGGAAGCAGGGATCACTACAATAGTAGAGACTAAATTCAAGTCTGATGAGAAACTTCAGGCTTAAGATTTTCTGCGAATTTTCCGCCGCCCTGAATGACAACGATTCTTATTTGAGTTATCTTCTGAAGTTTACTGAAGAGAAGGATTTATTCAGTGAAATGGTTAAGAAATATCAATCGGGAATATTAAATACTAGAGAATTTTTCCATAAGCTGTATGAGCTTTCCGCTGATGTCTTTAAGAGTATACCTGCTAACGAAACTGAATTTGCTGAGTTTTCAGGTTCTTTTTTAAAGTTTGTGAATTACTGTTCTGATAATGATTTTGAAATTAAAATATTCAGTGATTGTATTGACAGTTTCACCGAACCTTTATTAAAAAAGCATAATCTGTGTTTAAAAAGTTATTCAGGTATTTTTAAGAAAGACCTTTTATCAGGTAAGTCTGAAATATTTTATCCTTACACGGATGAATACTGCACACTTTGCAATACATGCAGAAGAAATATTCTTGTTTCACATACAAATGATCATGAGAATGAATTATCCGTATTGATTGGCGACAGCGTTTCAGACAGCTGTGTAAGCGGATTTGCGGATATAGTCTTTGCGAAAGGAAAACTTGCGTCATACTGCTGGAAAAATAACATTACATATTTTGAATTTAATGATTTTGAAGATATAATTAATAAAATCAGCAAACCTGAAAAAAGAAAATTTTTAAAACAAAAGAATGAAGCACGTATAAGGCGAAAGGATTTATTTCTTGGAGGATGATTCTTTTAAAAATCATCCGAATTTAATAAAACATCACATGAAGGATTTAGGAAGTATATTTTTTAAATACAGAAGTTACATACCGCTGCCATTCGTATTTCTTATGCTGGTTTTTATGGAACCGACTCTGACTTCAATTATTATTGGTTTTTTTATTGCATTATCCGGAGAGCTCATTCGTATCTGGTCAGTCAGTTTTGCAGGCAGCGAAACTAGAACTACTTCAGGAGTCGGAGGGACATATCTCGTAACACAGGGTCCGTATTCCGTTATCAGAAATCCGCTTTATGCCGGAAATATTTTAATTTATATCGGAATCGGGATAATGAGTAATGCCTTGTTTCCCTATCTGCAAATATTCGCATTTCTGTTTTTTTTATTTCAGTATCACTGCATCGTGCTTGCCGAAGAAGAATTTCTTCAGAATAAATTTACCAAAATATATTCTGATTATAAAAAGACCGTCGGCAGATTTATTCCAAAATTCACTAAACTTCCTGACCATATAAAATCGGGACTTGAGCTTAATGTTAAAAGCGGACTAAGATCCGAGAGACGTTCTCTGCAGGCATTTCTGATAACATCCTCAATAATTATTACTTATTATCTTCTTAAAGAATGTTTCAAAGTCATTTGAACAAAATTAAAATCAGGATCTGGGGTGAGACTGTTTATAAACTTTTTTAAGACGTTCAGGAGTGATATGAGTGTACACCTGAGTCGTGGAAAGACTTTCATGACCGAGCAGATCCTTAACCGCTCTGATGTCAGCTCCGTTGTCAAGAAGATGCGTTGCAAATGAATGCCTAAGGACGTGTGGAGATCTTTTGCTGCTTTGAGTAACAAGAGACAGATTCTTTTTTATCATTCTGTTTACTTTTACAGGATATAGTTTCTTACCCGTATTGTCCACAAATAAATTGTCAATTCCGTTTACATTACAAATATCCCTTATCTGAATATAATTTTTTAATGACTTCTCAGCTTCACTTCCAAAAGGGACAATTCTTTCCTTTGAACCTTTACCTTTTACTTTAATGGTTCTGCTGTTAAGATCCAAATTATTTATTTTCAGATTGATCAGCTCGGACAGACGAATTCCCGTACTGTAAAATAATTCAATGATAGCTTTGTCAAGAATACTGATTTCAGATAAATATTTTTCACCGAGAAGTTTACTTAATTCACTTTCAGTGAGTACTGAAGGCAGCTTTTTATTAAGCTTGGGAAAAATCAGAGATGATGAAAAATTTTTGGAGATATATTTGTTTTTATAAAGAAATTTATAAAATGATTTAATTACGGAGATCTTTCTTGATATAGTCTTTTTCGAATATTTGCCTTCTCTTTTAAAAGGATCTGACAGCTCTGCAATAAAAGTTTTCAGAAATACAAGATCAAGCTTATCATTTACGTGATCTATATCCGTATTTATAGCTCCGGATTTTTCAGCATACTCAAACAACTGTCTGAGATCATTTTCATATGATATGACGGTATTTTCCGAATAGTTTCTGCTGAATTTTAAATAGTTCAGAAATTCTTTTAAATGTTCATCTGAAGATTTATTCATAATAATTTGATTTAATTATCTGAATCTATTCTTTTTCCGAAAGCTCATTTTCGTTTACAGTCTGATCTTCAGTTCTGCTTTTACATTCAGGACATTCCAGATAGTCTCCGTCTTTTTTTGATGATTTCTTCAGCAGATAATTATTCCCGCAGTTTGAGCAGGTCTGAATCACAGGCAGAGTATTTGCAATAAAATCACAGTCAGGATACTTTGTACATCCGTAAAAAAATCTGCCGCCTTTTGATTTTCTGTTTAGGATCTCACCTTTTCCGCACTTTGGACATTCGATACCCAAAGTAACCGGTTTAATCCCCTTGCACTTTGGATAGTTAGTGCATCCGTAAAATTTTCCGTACTTACCTACTTTAATAGTCATCGGACTATTGCAGATATCGCAGATTACATCTTTCGCCATTTCAAGATCCTTTTCAGTCGGCATCTCAAGCGGTAATGCGCCTTTGCATTTTGGAAATCTTTCACAGGATAGAAACTGTCCGTTACGGCTCCATTTCTTTTCCAGCTTGGCTCCTGTTTCTTTTCCGCATTCGGGACATTCGGTTTCTGTCTTTTCCACAAGTCCTTTTTTAATCTGAGCAGCTACAGAATCAGCTTCAGTCAGATCAGTATTGAAAGGATTATAAAAATCTTCCATTACTTTCAGATATGTGCTCTTGCCGCTTGCAATAGTATCTAACTCAGTTTCCATCTGTGCTGTGAAGTTTGCATTTATGACATCTCTGAAATGTTCCGAAAGTATCTTATTAACCGCTTTGCCTAAACTGGTTGCATATAATTTTTTCTCCTTCAGTTCTACATACATTCTGTTTATAACAGTTGATACAATAGCAGCAAAAGTACTGGGTCTTCCGATACCAAGTTTATCAAGCTGTTTTATAAGACTGCTCTCAGTATATCTCGGCGGGGGATTAGTATAATGCTGTTCCTGATTTAAACTTACAGCTTTCACAAAATCATTAAGATTAAGGTCGGCAGGGATCAAAGTAATATCATCCTCGCTTTCAGCGCTGCCAGGTTTGTCTGTATTATCTTCAGAATTATCTTCGTAAACTTTAAGAAATCCGCTGAACTTCAGCACACTTCCGGTCGCCTTGAAAAGATATTTGTTTTTACTGCCTCTCGGAGACATTGCCGTGATTATGACCGTCTTCTGATCAAGAACAGCCTGCGACATCTGTGAAGCGACAAATCTTTTCCAGATAAGATCATACAATGAATAAAGATCTTTACCCAGTTTTTTCATATCCTCTGGTTTCCGGTTTACGTCTGTCGGTCTTATAGCTTCATGCGCGTCCTGAGCATTTTTCTTTTTTGATTTGAATTCTTTCGGCTGATCAGGCAGATATTCTTTACCGTAGTTTTCACCAATAAAACCTCTTGCCGAATCTACAGCTTCATTGCTTACTCTGGTAGAATCCGTTCTCATATAAGTTATCAGTCCTACCAGTCCTTCTTCCTTATTTCCTTCAATACCTTCATACAGTTTCTGTGCGAGCATCATTGTTTTTTTCGGTGAGAATCCAAGTCTGGAAGAAGCGGTCTGCTGCAGCACGCTTGTAGTAAACGGAGCCGGAGCATTTCTTCTGACTTCCTTTACCTGTATATCCGTGATCTTATATTTATTTTCCCGAAGATCCTGCATTATTTTATAAGCCTGATCTATGTTTTCAATACATGGTTTTTCACCGTCAAATTTCAGCGTGTCATTATTGATCTTAAATAATTTCGCTCTGAAAGGTTTTGATTTTCCGGATGGCTTAGAAAACAATCCGTCTATTGACCAGTATTCCTTCGGTTTGAAATTATCAATCTCTTCTTCTCTTTCGCAGATTATTCTCAGTGCGACTGACTGCACCCTGCCTGCAGAAAGGCCGAAATAAAAAGTCTTCCATAAAAAAGGACTAACTTTGTAACCGAGTATTCTGTCCATCACTCTCCTCGCTACCTGAGCGGATACAAGATTTTCATCTATTTTCCTGCCGCTGCTCATAGCTTTTTCAATACCTGTCTTTGTAATTTCATTAAACAATACTCTTTGGATCTTATCCTTTTTTGTTACTATCTCATCAGCTATGTCAGATGCAATTGCTTCTCCTTCACGGTCAGGATCTGTAGCTATATATACTTTATCCGAGGAAGAAGCGATTTTTTTTAAATTCTTAATTACATTCTCCTTACCGGGGATAACGCCGAATGTAGCCGTGAAATTATTCTCGATATCCACATTCATTTTACTTTTGGGCAGGTCTTTAATATGACCTACTGTAGCTTCCACTATAAAATCTTTACCAAGATATTTATTTATTGTTTTCGCTTTGGACGGTGATTCTACTATTACTAAAGATTTTTTTTTCAATTAGTTAAATTCTGTTATTCTAAAATCAGTTTATGGTGTCATTGTTCTGGAGGATGAGTCTGTTAATTTTGTTATCCGGATCATCCGAAAGGAAAACCATTGATGATGCTATCATTTTTATTTCATCAATGCCTATATCCTTGTATCCTGCTGAAATAAGTTTATCAATAATAGATTCCTCATCAAGTTCAGAGATTATACCCAGTTCTTTGAGCTGAATAAGATATCCCAGAGCTTCCCTGGTAAATAAATTTTTCTCAAATCTATGATATACTCTGTGAGAACTTGCAGCACCTGGTGCCTTAAAGGATTTTAATTTTTTATCTTTTTCGTTATAAATAAGTTCGCTGCTTTCGATTTTGGAGAAAATCCATGCAAACGCAGTGTTAATTTCCGCTCTCGTATATCCCTCGCTTGTATATTTATTTATGTCAATCTCATTGAATTCTTTTTTCTCCTGCATTTCGTTGAGAATGTTTACAATTAGTTCAAATATTTTTTCCTGCATTAATGCTTTTGTTTAAATAATAATCTTCTTTTTTTCTGATAATTTTCTTTTCTGAAAAATTTGTATCATTATATCCGCACAGGTGAAGCAATCCGTGCACAACTACTCTGTTAAGTTCGTTCCTGAAATCAGTTTTAAAATATTCCGAATTACTTTTCACAGTATCAAGTGATATCAGCAGCTCCCCTTCCGTAATACCCGATTCATCCTCATCAAAAAATGTAAGAATGTCCGTTTCATAATCATGCCCTAAATATTTCCTGTTGATCTTTCTTATAAATTTATCTTCGCAAAAAATATAATTTATATTTTCCGGATTAAATTTTTCTTCTTTTGAAACCAACGCTGTAAGTTCTTTAATTCCTTTATTTATTTTTCTTTTTTCCGTTACGGAAATTTTTTCTGTGTTGTATATAAAATTAATCTTCAAAATCTTGCTTAGATTTAACTCAATTTTCAGATCAAGGTTTCTGATACTGACAGGGCTATTGCAGCCAGGAGTTTTTCGGAATTCAGTTCGGAAAAATCAGTCTTCAGTGTTTTCCTGTCAATGTTTGAATATAAAGAGCAGTCACCTGACTTGGAAATTATTAATCCTGAGATCTGATCATCTGTTTCGGAAATAAATATAACTTCTTCCAGCATATCACTGATGATCATATTACTGCATGACTGGAGCTGAAGATGTGTATTGTTTGTATAAACCGATATAAGATATATATTCCCGTCCTCGGGATATATATCAAGACATATATTCGAATTTATATTTTTATGTGAAATATTTAAAGTGTATGAATTTTCGGATTTAATAAGCTTTTCAGAAAACAATCCTTCTATTTTACCGATTATCTCTTCGCTCAGCTGATTATTTTTCAATTTTCTTAGAATTAATTTATTTTGCTATAACAGAACTTTTCAGTATCAGGCATTAATAATCTCTGGTTTTTAAATTCGATCTGAAAATTTGCATATAAAAATATAGATATAATATAACTTTGTCAATTGATAATATCTCAGCATTATTTACGGGAATTTTATGATTAATAAAACTTAAATTCTCTTTACCGCTGAATTTTTATACTTTACTGCATTTTCCGTATAATGCAGTGCGCTCTGTGTAATCTTTTTAATTTCTTCATCAGAAATATCCCTTATTATCTTAGCGGGAATTCCTGCAGCCAATACTCCTTCAGGAATTTCAAATCCTTCCTTAACTACAGAACCGGCAGCGACTATCGAATTTGAATTTACAACAGCGTCATCAAGTATTACTGATCCCATTCCCACCAGTACATTGTCTTTGATTATGCAGCCATGCACTATTGAATTATGTCCGACTGTTACATCTTTACCGATAATAACTTCTGATCTGCCTCCTGATGTATGTAAAATGCTTCCGTCCTGAATGTTTGTTCTTTCATTTACAAATATTCTGTTTACATCACCTCTCAGTACGCAGTTAAACCACACGCTAACTTCATTCCTTAAAATGACATCGCCTATAACTGTTGCATTAAAGGCAATGAAAACACTCTGGTCTATTTCAGGGAAAATTTTTTCGAAAGGAATGATCAAATTTTAGCGTAAATTTTTTTTAGTCGTAAGTTAATAGAAATATATTTTAAACCTGATCGTGCGAATTTTCGTTATCCGGAAAATGAATTTCTACTTCACCCTGCCGCAGGTTCACATTATCAATTGGGAAAACTTCAGAATTTTCTTTTGCCCATTTTGCAGCAATACCGTTTAAAGGACTGGTTACGTTGTAAGTTTTATAAGTAATCATTTCACCGATCTGATAAATAATATCAACAAGGGTTTCACCTGAAGCCCAGTAATCTCCAATGCAGATATCATTTGGCGAAGCCATTCTGAAATTTGGATGAAAAATCTTCGACAAAATATAACTCTGCGGCTTTAACCGCGGATAATCTGCATGAAGATAGATTTCTATAATGTGTTCCGTTACAATTTCAAGTTCTTTCCGGTCCGGAGAATTTTCAGTTAATTTTAAACCTCTGACATTGCTGAATTTTACAACATACCTGTCAGGCGGCAAAGACTCCGGATCAAATTCAAAACTGATAAAAGGATGATTCGAAAATTCCTCTTTCATTTTTCTGAAATCTGAAACCAACCTTCTCTGCCTGGGGCTCATTTAATTTATTCTTTTATTATCAATTTTTTTTTATTCAATCTTATCAGGTATTTTCAAAATCTGCCCGATCTTTATATCAGATTTGCTTTTGAGATTATTAATTTTCATAATCAGATCTATTCCCGCTCTGCTTTTGTATTGCGTCATGGAAATTTTTTCTAAAGTATCACCGCTTTTAACAGTGTATTGTTTTGTGTTCTCTGCCGGAATATCTTTAACTGTATTGTCAGTCTTTTTTTCACTTTCGGAATTTCCCGTTGAACTCTGTTCACTTTTTCCGGTACTTTCCGAAATAATTTCTTTCACAGGTTCAGACTTTGGGATTTCATTTTTCACAGGAGATTTTGTCCTGAGCTCTGTGTCCAGAATATAGCTGTTCAGTCTATCATTAAGCTTCTTTGTATCTTCTTTAATATATGAAAGATCTCTCTGATAATCTTCTTTGATCGCAGAAAGTTTATTTATTTCATAAAAATTATAGATCATCAGAAGAAGAATCAGAAGTATCAGTAGATTAAGTATGACTAAAGCTTTATTGTTCAATTCAATTTTATATTTTCTTTTATCAAGTTCGGTTTTATTTTCGATCGGTTTAAGAAGGTCGTCAGAAGGATTAAGTTTTATAAGTTCATTAAACTCTGCCTCATTATAATCAAAGACAAAAAATCCTTCTGACTTTTCCACTTTATCATTATCCCAGACAAAAAATCCTCTGTCTTTAATCGTCGGATCAAAAACATAAGCCACCATATATTCCAGATTAAAAAAATTTTCATGTATAAAGAGATCGTAATTTGAAAGAAAAACAGTATGACCGGGATGTGAGTGATACCATCCCAGTATTTTACTTCCCGGGAAATCTCGTTCCATGATTTCATTAATATAATCCCATGTTTCATGAGTAAAGGTAAGTCTTGACAATGAAGAATTGCTGTGCTTTGCAATGATAAGATCATTTATAGTAATAAATTTCTTATTATTACTGTTAATACAGATCTCGCCCACCATTACTCCGCCCAGTTCATTATTGACATCACTTAATAAGTGATCCTCAATTCTTTTCAGAGTTTCCTGTTTTATAAAAATTCTGTATTCAGAATCAGGTTCACCGCTCCCTAAAAAGTAATGATTTTCCGGAAATTCACAGTTTTTTAATACAAAATTCCCGGAGGAATCCTCGATATCAATATTCATACACTTAATTGGTATTTCACAATATAAGAAATGTATGAAAAATTATAAATATTAATATTGGATTATTTTTTTAAAGCGATTCGTCTTGGAGTAATTCCGCCTGTAATAATAAACTCTTTTATCAGCGAACCTGTGTTACCGTAAACCCTGAATCTGCCGTTGGATACATAGTCGGCTGCCGCTACACAAACATAAATTCTGCTGTTCTCATTGTCATAGCTTATTCCATAATTCAATCCTCCTGTGGGCTGCGGTATAATTGACTGCCCTGTTCTTGTTGTAAGAGAGTATTTTACAATATTCCTTTCCGAATATATATTACCTCCTATATAAATGATCTCATTGTTTCCGATACTTACAATATCTTTTGAAAAGCCGAATGTATGATTTCTGTAAGAAGTAGTTATTATTAATGCAGCAGGATCTATTTTATAAATTACCGCGCTAATCGAATCACCGGGACATCCAACCAGCAAATGAGCGTCTTCTGATACTGCAAGCGCTGTCGGGTTTCTGGAAACAGGAATAGTCGCTACTAAATTATCAGTGGTTGCATCTATGACGCTTACGGTAGAATCAGTACCGCCGTTAAATACATTTGTATTGCACACGAAAACTTTGTTCCCGATTGATAAAATTTCCTGCGGATAAATTCCCACTCCTATTGTTGTGACAATACTTAAAGTGTTTTTATCCAAAACCGTAACGCTGTTTGCCGGTCCGTTTGTCAGATAAATTTTGTTATTAGCAATTGTCATGGAATACGGATTTACACCTGCGCTGCCTGACATTATTACAGTACCGTTTGTATCAGTTTTATATACTTTTCCTGCTGCACCGAAATTACCCTGTTCGCTAACAAATAAATTTCCGTTATCATATAATAATCCGTCAGGATACAAACCCAAACTGCCGGGATTGAAAATACTTACGTAAAAACTGTCTGCAGTCTTATTGTAATATGAAAGTTTACTTGTACCGGGACTGAAACCTCCTTCTGATAAAATATAAGCTCCTTTCGAACTGATTGTAACAACTGCCGGAGGTGAATTGATCTCATCTCTGTTACATGAATTCAGAAATGCTGAAAGAATAACTATACAAATCAGATAATTTTTTTTAGACATTTTTCTTTATATTAAGATTTAATTTATAATTTCGAATTCAGTTTTACCGGTACTTATCATTTGCTCTATATAAGGCACGCAAAATTTACAATTTTCGGCTAACTGCTTTACTTCCTTCAGCTCACTTAATGTTGTAATGCCTTTTTCTTTCATTAGCATTTTCATCTCATAAAAAGTAACATTAAAGCATACGCATTTTTTTACGGGATATTTATCAGATTGTATTTCCATAAATCAGAAATCAATTCCTTTCCTTATTGGTATTCCTTTATCAAAATAGTGTTTGACTTTTCTCATTTCAGTGATCAGATCAGCTTTTTCTTCAAGCCCTTCCCATAATTTATGACCGGTCATTACAAGTTCAAACTTTTTATTCTTATTCCAAAGCTCAATAAGTTCTTCAATATCTTTTTTATCGATCAGATGATAAACGACGGCTGCTATTGCCTCATCAAGTATAAGCAGATCCTGTTTTCCGTTAATTATCAGATCACGGGCGATCCCGAGACCTCTCTTAGCTTCTTTAAAATCCTCATCTGAATTTTTAAATCTGAACGTTCCGTCATCATTCATCCTTTCGCATCCTGTAGAATAAAAATCAATATCAAATCCGATGTTTTTAAGTTTTCTTAATGTATCAAGTTCGGAATAATGTTCATTCATTCCTTCATATCCTTTATCAAACTGAACAAGTCTTACGCTGAGTCCTGCTCCGAGTGCTCTCATAATCAGCCCCATTACACAGGTAGTTTTCCCTTTTCCGTAACCGTAATAAATATGAAAACATTTTTTATCTTCTTCCGAAAGATTTTTATAAGATTCAATTGTCTCTTTTATTTTTTTCTTATATTTATTTCCGCCTGCTTTTTTGGCTTCTTCTATTTTTACCATTCTTATTTAATATTCCAGGTTAACTGATATTTTAAAATTTCTTAAAGGCATTGGATATCCTGAAATAATCTTATAATTTTCGTTGAATATGTTATTCACATCAATTCTCAAAGTTGACTTTACGCCAATTAGATTTAGCGTATAAAATATGTTTCCGTCCGTTACATCATATCCCGGCAGGAAATTATTATTGTATCTGTCAGTAAATCTTTTATCAGTAAAGCAATAAAAAATATTTATTCCAGTATTTTTATAATTCAGACTTAAGCTGCTTTTTAACATATTTACCGGAATATAAATCAGCTGCTTATCATAGAATTCCGGATTGTCATTAGATTTATTCTGAGCGCTTGTGAATGAATAATTAATATTTAAATCCAGAGACAGTGCGCGGCTCAATTGCTTCCGCATTGATATTTCCGCAAGAAAAACATTTGACACAGATGCTGCATTATTTTCGGGCGTCCAGAGACCGTTGCTTCCCGGCGTCCAGATTATTTTATCTTTGTAATTGATATGATTAAATGTCAGTTCTAATTTATTTTCGGTAAAGAAACTAAATCCGTAAATAAATCCTGCATCAATATTAAATGAACTTTCGGGATTCAGGTGCCTGTTGCCGAGATCTTTCCAGTAAAGCGCATTAAAAGTCGGTAATGAAAAATTATTTCCGGCAGCCGCTTTTACGTAAAATTCTTTATTCGATATTGGCTTAATATTTATGCCTAACTTCCCGGTAACTGCATTACAGGAAGGATCATTAGTAAAATCAGCTCTGACTGACGGAAATATTTTCAGAGCGCTGCTGAAGTCAATTTCCGAAAGGAGAAAAAAACTATTCTGATTTCTAACCGCATCTTCAGAAATTTCATTGCTATTTAACGAAGAGTAACCATAGTCATATCCTCCGGTGACTTTAAGCCGGTTTTCTGAATATTCGCCGAATACGGAACCGGAAAACGAAATATTCTTGTAATAACTATCTGTTAAAATAAAATCACTATAGTGTGAAAGATTATTCTGAAAATTTATCTGTGCTTTAAAATTAAACTTATCTGATAACACAGTCTTTACTGTAATTATATTATTCCAGTTTTTATCCGACTGCTCAGCATTTGACGGATCTGATCCTGTTTCAATACCGGGAATGTTTCTTTTATTTAGTGACAAATCTGAATAAAAGCTTAAAGATGTTTTTTTAAACTGATTATAGTTTAATGAAATAGTATAGTTTTTAAAATCGTAACCTGATTTATTTCTTTGCTTTAATTCATTTTCAGCTCCGTTAAAAAAAAAATAATCATAATTATTTAGTGAATTCTCAGATGTGTAACCAAATCTTGTTTCAATAGCGTAAAATTTTTTTGATATTCCTGTGTAAAATTTTTTCAGACCGTATGATCCTGTCTGACCGGTAAATCTAACTCCGAGTTTATCATCTGCATTTTGCTCCGTAATAATATTGATAACACCTGACATTGCCTGAGAGCCATAAATTGACCCTGCACCTGAATTTAGAATTTCTATTTTCCGGATATTATCCTTTGAGATCGCGCTAATATCGATCTGATTGTTCTGATCGGAATTTAATTTAAATCCATTAAGAAGAATAAGAGTGTGTTCTGAAGCTGAACCCCCGATTGAAATTGTATTTAGTGAAGAGTTTCCGCCGTATGATTTTATAAAGACACCGTTTGAGAAATTTAGAATATCTGATAATCTTTCGCCGTTTGTATTTTCAATCTGATCTTTACTTATCAGCTGAATTTTCGAAAACGTTCTGAATTCATTACTTATGATCTTATTACTCATGACTTTAATTTCCCCGGTAATAAACCGCGTAGTATCCTCCTGCCGGGAAAGCGGCTGAGTCCTGCTCTCGTCACAATAAATAAAGATCGTTAAAACGATCAGACACCAAACATTTGACCTAAACAAAAAAACTCCTTAATACTTTATAATCATTTAAAACGGGGAACAGTTAAATGAATTTGAAAAGAATTAAGGAGTCTCTTGCGCATTCATTAATCTTTTCCCGCGAAGATTTTTGAAAAAATTGTTATGGCAGGTCTCCTGACTCTAAAGCTGTTTCCTTATATCCTTCCCGCACATTTATATGAGCAGTGGATTATTGATAAGGTCTTCTTTATTACAGTTGCGGGGACAGTCCCGGATTTTCACCGGATTCCCTATTATTCTTTCCTTATTAAGGAAAGAGCCGTAACAATTATTATTTAAGAACTATACAAAAATATGTAAATATACTCTAAGTTACAAATTTATTTTAAAAACTGATTCTCCGGACCGGACTGTGTTTCAGTTCTTTCGAATTTTATTTCCGTATTCTGAGGATCAAAAAATTTTTTTATCAGGATATTTTTCTGTATTCCGTTTTCCTGAAATGACAGCAGATAAAGTGAAGAAGAAATTCTGTCAATCGTAACTTTACCTGCGGTTGATAAGAGCGGATAAATTTCTTCCTCCAGATAATACTGAAGATCAACATCCTCTTCATCGCCGAGTATGTCCTGCACAAGCGCAGAGCTGAATACTTCTTCAGGTGTCATTGTTGTATCATCAGAGTTACCGCTTCTTTCTTCCCTATCATTACTTCCATCTTCTGTATTTTCATTACCTTTATTCGAACAAGACGATGATGTTATCAATACAAATAATATTAACAATTTAATACTTAATTTTAATTTGGTCATTTATTATTTGTAATTTGAATTTTGTAATTTTTATTTGATTATTCCAATTTCTTTTCCAATATCGCCAAATACTTCCAGGATTTTGTCAAGATGCTTATCTTCATGAGTCGCCATATATGATGTTCTGAGCATTGCCATGTTGGCAGGTACTCCTGGTGAAATAAAAGCATTAACAAAAATTCCCGCATCAAAAAGTTTTCTCCAGAATTGAAATACAAGAAGATCATCTCCGAGTACAACAGGCACTATTGCCGTTTTACTGTCAATCACATTGAAACCCATTTCTTTAAATGCGTTTCGCATTTTAGAAGCATTTGCAATAAGATTTAATATTCTCTCAGGTTCGGATTTTAAAATATCAAGCGCTGCATCTGCCGCGGCGACTGAAGAGGGTGTAGGTGAAGCGGAAAAAATCAACGCCGGCGAATGATGTTTAAGATAATTAATTACAGTTTTCTCTCCGCCTACAAATCCGCCGAGCGAAGCAAATGTTTTTGAGAAAGTACCCATTACCATATCCACTTCATTTACCAAACCAAATTCAGAAGCTGTTCCCCTGCCTCCTGCTCCGATTACTCCTGTGGAATGTGCATCATCAATAAGTATTCTTGAATTATATTGTTTACAAAGTCTTACAAGCTCAGGAAGATCTACAATCTCACCTGTAGTGGAAAACACTCCGTCAGATGCAACCAGCTTCGGAGCGTCTGCCGGAATTGATTTTAAAACTTTTTCCAGATCAGTCATATCATTATGCTTGTATCTTTTGAATTCAGCGAATGCGCCTTTTGCCATCATATTCGCCGCCACGATACAAGCGTGATTATCTTTATCTGAAATAATATATTCGCCCTTTGAAACTAAAGTAGGAATAATTCCCTGCGCGGTCTGATATCCGGTTGAAAAAAGTAGTACTGATTCTTTGCCCAGAAAGTCCGCCAGCTTTTCTTCAAGTTTTATGTGCAGATCAAGAGTCCCGGTAAGATATCTTGACCCCGAACATCCCGTTCCGTAATCTTCAATCGCTTTTACAGCAGCTTCTTTAACTTTGGGATGAGCTGTAAGACCGAGATAATTATTTGAACCTGCCATAATTATGTCACGTCCTTCAATTTTTACAACCGGTCCTTCATTTGCTTCTATTGCCCTGAAATAAGGGTAAAATCCGGCTGCCTTAACTTCATCAGCACGGGTAAATTTTTTGCACTTATCAAACAGATCCATTAATACTCCTGAATAATTTGTTATTCGAATTTTTGAACATAGAAAATACGAATTATAATTTATAACTTCTATTGATAAACTAAATACATTATTGAAAGCACTTATAACAGGAGCAACCGGCTTTGTCGGAAGTCATTTAGCCGACAAACTGATCGCAAAAAACTACGAAGTGTACTGTTTAAAAAGAGATACTTCTTCTACACAATGGCTCGAAGGTAAAAACGTCAAATATGTAAACGGTGATCTCTTTTCAAATGACGTATTGGAGAAAGTCATATCTGAAATGGATTATGTATTTCACGTAGCGGGAGTTGTAAAGTCCAGAACTAAGGAAGGATTTTACAAAAGTAATTACGAAGCCACAAAAAACCTTCTTGAGATTACCTGCAAAGTTAACCCGGGCATTAAAAAATTTGTATTCGTATCTTCGCTGGCTGCAACAGGACCGGCAGTCGGCATTGATTCTGTTGATGAGAATACAACACCTTCCCCGATTACAACTTACGGTTTGTCAAAGCTTAAAGCTGAACAGGAAGTTTTTGCATTTAAGGATAAAATTCCCGTAACCATTATTGCACCTCCTGCTGTATTCGGTCCACGGGATACGGAGATACTTATTTATTTTCAGACATTTCAGAAAGGTCTTAACAGTGTTATCGGATTTGACAATAAATATTTAAGCTTAGTATATGTTGAAGATCTTGCTGACGGTATAATACTAGCCGCTGAAAATCCTGCTTCTGACGGTCAGAAATATTTTCTTTGTTATGATAAAGCTTATAACTGGCAGGAGATCGGAGCAATAACCTCCGGCATACTCGGTAAAAAAGCATTTAAGATCAGACTTCCCCATTCAGTTGTATATACTGTTGGATATTTGTCAGAAATATTCTCATATTTTTCCAAAAAAGCTGTTACTCTAAATATTGAAAAATGTAAAGACATAACCCAGCTCAGATGGGTTTGCTCAAATGAAAAAGCAAAAAAAGATCTTGGATTCAAAACTAAATCTGATATAAAGGAAAACTTCAGTGAAACAATTGACTGGTATAAGAAAGCAGGCTGGATAAAATAAATTTTATGTCAAAACTAAAAGAGCAGGTTGCGGAAATTATTTATAATGCCGTAAAAGAATCAGGATATCAGATTTCGGAAATTTATCTTGATAAACCCAAGGACGAAAAGTTCGGAGATCTGTCTTCAAATGCAGCAATGACACTTGCCAGAGAATTTAAATTACCTCCGCGTAAAATTGCTGAAGAAATAATATCAAAAATTAAAACAGATGATGGATTTATTACAAAAGCAGAGATCGCAGGTGCCGGATTTATAAATTTTTTTCTTTCTGATAATTGCTATAAGGATGAGCTTAAGAATATTTTATCAGAAGGAAAAAATTACGGCAGATCATCAGTTCATTCAGGTCAGTCCGCAAATCTCGAATGGGTCAGCGCAAATCCCACAGGACCGCTTCATACCGGTCACGGCAGACAGCTTTGCCTCGGCAAAGCAATTGCGAATCTGCTGGAATGGACCGGCTACAAAGTTACGCGAGAGTATTATTACAATGACGCCGGAAATCAGATGAACAATCTTGCGCTTTCTGTAAGAGCAAGGTATATGCAGATCTTTCAAAAGGACTTCCCTTTCCCGGAAGACGGTTATGTTGGTGATTATGTTAAAATTATTGCGGAAAATATTTTTGCAGTTTACAGTGATAAGATGAAAGACTCCGCTGATCTGGACTTTTTCAGAAAGGAAGGTGAGAAATATACTTTCGATTTAATTAAGAAAACGCTTACAGGTCTCGGAATAAATCATGATATTTTCTTTAATGAATCTTCACTTTATGAAAATTCTGAAATAGAAAAGACTCTTGAAGCATTTAAAAGCAAAGGTCTTTCTTATGAAAAGGATGGCGCAGTATGGCTGAAAATGGACGAAGAAAAAGGATTTCAGAAAGACAAAGTACTCGTTAAATCTTCAGGAGAACCGACTTACAGACTTCCTGATATCGCTTATCATATTGATAAAATAAAAAGAGGATATGATCTGATAATTGATATCTTCGGCTCAGATCACGGAGATACTTACAAAGAAGTTTTATACGGAGTAAATGCGCTGGGATATGATTCGGATAAAATAAAAGTGATCATTCATCAGATGGTTACTTTTAAAATGGGGACTGAATCCGTAAAGATGAGCAAGAGAAGTGATAACGTATATTATCTGGAAGATCTTATAAATGATATTGGCGCTGATGCAATGCAGTTTTTTTATGTTATGAGAGGAGCTAATTCTCATCTGGATTTCGATATTTCGCTTGCAAAGGATAAGTCTGAAAAAAATCCTGTTTACTATATTCAGTATGCGCATGCAAGAATCTGCGGAATTCTCAGAAATGCCGGCGAAGTATTTCCGTCTTATGCAGAAACAGATTTAACGGAACTGAATACTGAGATTATATCTTCTCCTGAGGAAATGAAACTTCTGAAAATATTATCTGATTTTCCGGACGAAGTAATCAGCTCCGCTAAGACTTTTGAGCCACATAAGATCATTACTTATCTCAATTCTGTTGCTGAAAATTTCCATAGGTTTTATCATAATAACAGAGTAATTGATGCGGAGAATAAAGAACTTTCAATATCAAGAATTCATATTTGCTTAGCAGTGAAACAGATACTGAAAAACGGCTTTGACATTATTGGCATCAGCGCTCCGGAGAGAATGTATTAAAGGCAGGATATTCCTGCCTTTATGTTTTATTTTTTTTCCCGTAATACTTAATCTGAAATTGAAATTTTCATTTCATCTGAATTACCGTAAACTTCCGGATAATACATCAGCATACCTCTGGCAGGATTTACTGAATATTCGCCCGGGATCTGAGCTCTCATTATGTATGAAAACTGATAATCGCCTTTTCCCATATAGCTGGCGAAAAAAACAACCCTGTTATCCCTTATCTCCTTATCAGCATACCACCATCTCCAGTAATAATTATTGTATCCCTGATAATCATTTTCATCTTCTATCCTGTAAGCCCAGTCGTCTTTTATAACCTCAGCGCCTGAAGGAATGAAATCTTCAAGCATAAAATAATTATTTTCATTCTCTCTGGATGACACACGTACTTTAACTAAAAATTCATCACCGGATTTCAAACTGCCGTCAAAATATTTTTTTCTGTAAACTATTTTATCTTCCGAATATGATTCATACTTCTCAAGTTTAAAATATTCTCTTTCAATCCTGAATCCGTTCTCAGAAGATTTACTGCCGGCGCTGTTGTCATAATAAGATGCGCCGGAAGAAAAATATACCTTTCCTCTGCCTGACTTTTCAATCCTGATCTCATTCTGTCCTGTTTTTAAATTTTTACTGTCTATCAGGACAGGTTCGCTTTTCGAAAATACATTTGTCTTATTCATATTTAAGTCGGATACAATATTATTATTTATAAATACTTTAACATTATAATCAGGATCAAGCTCAGGGGAATTTTTCAGATAATCGACCATTGCATAAATTATCATCGCGGTTTCCTGCGTGCTTCTCCAAGCATTTCCGCGTCTCTGCATCATAAGCCATCTCACGACTTTCTCTTTTAAATCAGATATCTCATTGATATTTACAATAGCTTTCAAAGCCATAGCAGTAGTCTGTACTTTGTCATCCTGCCATCTGTAATGAAATTCCTTACCCTCCCAGTAAGCCGCGCCTTCACCGCTTGTCTTTACATTTTTTTCAAGACTTATAAGCTCATCTTTTGCTTTCCTTTCATTTCCAATTAATTTCCATGTCATCGCTACCAGACTTTTCGCATAATCATTCAGTTCAGCTTTGTTTATTGTATCAAGAATTTTTTCAATGTATTCATTATTGTCCTTGCCTGCAATAGCCAGCGAATAAAGCATATATGCTCTTGTAGTCAAATCTTTTTCATTTTTATTCAGATGATTTTTAATCGCAGACTTACCGTTGTTTAATACCGCGTCTCTGACTTCATATCCCGATTCTGAAGCAACAGCAAGTCCGTAAACCACATACGCCGTCATGAATGGATTAGAATTATCATTTTCCCACCAGCCCCAGCCGCCGTCAGAATGCTGAAAACCGTATAATCTCTGCAGACCTTTATCCACCATCAGCGGAAGATCTTTCTTAGTTGCATCGCTGATAGGAGCATTAATCTCACGGAATGCTTTTGCGACTATTACCGTCGGAAGGAATCTGCTCATAGTCTGCTCCACACAGCCGTAAGGATAACCCGCGAGTTCGTCAAGAGATGTAAGGATAACAGAAGCAAGAGAAGCGTCTATGTTAATTTTCATTCCTGCGCTTTTCATATCTGTACCCGGAGGAATCTCAAATGTCTTCACTTCAGTTTTGTTCTCTTCAGAAATATCAGCAACGTTATTCTTTATAATTTCCAGACCTGCAGGCTGAAGCGGTGTTTTTATTTCCACTGCATCTGACTCTTCATCTGTTAAAGCTTCGGCGTATAATTTAGCTTCGCCTACAGGTTCCGTTACTTTCACTTTCCAGTCTAATCTGATCTCAGAATCAGGAGGTATATTTACGCTTTTTTCATTTTCGCCGGATACAAGAATCAGATTTTCCGCAGTAAATTTTACTTTAGCTCTTTTTTCAGTTTTCAGATAATTATGTATGATAGTTGAAACAGTTACATCATCATTTTCCTGAAAAAATCTTGGCGTTTCCATCCTTACAATTAAATCCTTCCTGGTTATTACGGTTGTAACTGACTGACCGACCTTCGTATCTTCAGTTATAACTCTTGAGGTTATTCTCCATTCCGTAAGATTGTCCGGAAAAAGAAAATTTACATTTGCATATCCGTCCGCATCAGTTTCGGAATACGGTGACCAGAATATCGCGTCACGGAAATCAGACCTTACATCTGCAGAAACTAAATCATTAAATCCGGTAGGCATTTCAGAACTTTTTTCCTTTTTACTTTCTTCAGGAGCGCTTTTCATATCAGCATTTAATCTGATACTGCCGGGAGCATCTCTGTCCATACCGATCATTCCTGACTGATCCATTGTCTCGTTTTCATTTAAATCCCGGTCAGTGTAAAGTATAATATTTTTTGTCTGACCTTTTACAAGAATGATTTCTTTCAAATCATTTTTTTCCGTGTTACTGTAATATGCGCTTACAGAATACTTACCTTCAGGGAGTTTAAATTCGAAATCTCCGTTAAGTCCCGTAACCGCCGCATAATAATCTTCATCAATAATTATCACCGCGCCTTTTACTGGATTGCCGCTTCTGTTTAAAAACCTGCCTTTTACCGTTGCCAGATCTTTATCCGAAGTGCTTCGCAAATTAAATTTTTCATAAATTGAAATCAGTCTTGAACTGCCGTGACTGTTCATTACATTATTAAATGATGAAGATACTGTCGTATAACTGTTGCCGTAAAAAAACTTTCTTATATCTTTCGTATTGTCCTCTTTGATGGAATATATACTTTCATCCACCACGCCAATTGACACTTCGGCGTTTCGCACAGGATTACCGTAGCTGTCAGTAACTCTGACTTTTACTTCACCCGGTTCCTTTGGTTTGTATATAAGTTTAGACGGATCAATTGTAACCGTGAGAAATTTTTCTTCCGGAATTACAAGAATAGACTTACCGGAATTATAAAAGACGCCTTCATAGACATAGTTTACATTAATTTCAAAGTTCGACAAATATTTATCAGTAATTGGAATTTCAATAATTTTAGATGTGCCTGTAAACTTTTCCGTTTTAAAATAAAGTATATCATCAGTGTTTGATGTTACAAGCACACTTGCACCGGGATGATTTACAAGCACCAGCGCTCTGCAGATCTCTCCCTGTTTATAACTGTCTTTTTCGGGAATGATCTGAACGCTGCCGGACTGATTGTAATACCACCACATGTCTCCCTTACTTACATAAAATCCTGTTCCCGTTGTAATTTCATTTGCTCTGTCATCTCTGGATTTAATTTCGACATTATAATATCCTTCAGGATTCAGATTACTAATATCAAATGAAACCGAACCCTGACCGTCAGATAAAGTCATTCCGGATAAAGACTTTATGTATTCTTTATTTTCATTGTAATCCTTTGACCAGGTGGATTTATAAACAGATGCTTCGAAATTCGTACTGACCGGATTACCGGAAAAGTCTTCTGCGAATACTGTAATCTTTACGTTTTCTTCAGGCTTATAAATATATCTGTCGGATTTCGCAGAAAGAGTAAATCCTCCGCGTGTAACAAAAACCGATGTTGTTCCCGAGATTTCTCTTCTTGACTTATCAGTTATCTTTGCCTGAATTATATATTTATAATCCGACTGAGAGTAGAAAGGTCTGTACCAATGATAGTCTTCATTTGCATTTTCAAAATCTTCATTTATGCCGTAAGCAATATTAAACTTCCCTTCGCTGTCAAGAATCCCGGAACCGGTATGTATTAATTCCGCGCCGCGATACATTTGATTTTCATCAGCATTTTCATAATAGTCCTCATACCACCATGCATACTCGGAAAATTTCCACCACGGCTTGTAATACCTAATTTTGTAAATATTGTATTCTATTTCAGCTTCTGATACCGGACTTCCGAAAAAATATTTTGCTTCGGCGACAGCTGTAAGATTATCCTTTCCGTAGTACTGATTCTTTTCTGGTGTTACTGTCACTTTGTATTCCGGCTTTTTATACTGCTCTACTGTAAAATTTCCGGTATAAGAATTATTTTCGTCAATGTTGGCAAAGATAGTATATGTTCCGAGCGCAGCTTCTTCGTTAAGCTTATAAGTCCCGTTAAAGCTTCCCATCTCATTTGTCTTTAAAACCTGCTTATATACTTCAGCGTTTTTTGAATCCTTAATAATTAGAGTAACATCTTTATTTTTTACGGCAGACAAAGTATTTGCCTCATTTAGTCTTAGAGTACCTTTAAAGTTAACAGCAAGTCCAGTCCTGTAAACCGGCTGCTCAGTAAAAATGTAAGCAAAATATTTATTTCCCGAATATCCAAAAAATAAATACGGATCTGAAATTAAAACATCATCACCGTAATTTCCAATTATAACAGGATTGTTATTTTCATCAGATTCCGTTTTTACATCCTGATTTACAGTTTGATAAAAAACCCCGTCTGAAGTTTTTCCCTGACCGATCTTTTTTGATCCAATATAAAAATTAAGCTCTGCGTTGTTCACCGGCTCTCCGCTGTTTCTTCTTACAGCAAAACCGAGCATTGAATTATTACCCGCTTTGGATACAAGTCCCAGCTCGGAAATAATGAATCCGCAGTATGCTACTTTCTTGTAAGAAGTTACTTTGACAAGATAAGCTCCTTTTTCCTTTATATTCAGCGGTATATCCTCATTATAATAGTTATAATTATATTCATTCTTACTTTTAAGTGTTTTCTTGAAGCTATACACGCTTGTTGTATAGAAAAGCAGATTCTTGTTATCTTTACCAAGGACGTCCAGATTATATCTGGAAGACTGGCCGGAATAAAATCTTTCAATGTCATTGATCTTTAATACCTCTATATCAAACCGGGCCGGCTTTATTTCTTTACTATCATAATTACCGTACGAATACAAATTCAGAGAGATCTCATCACCGGGAGAATAAATATTTTTAGTACTGATGGAATAATTTATCTGATTCTGGGAATTACCGGCTGCAGGTGAGAGCAGGGAAGACAAAACTAAAATGAAAGTAAATACTTTTAGGAAAACTGAGATTGTCATGTCAGTATTTTTAAATTTCAGAAAATAATTCAGGATATAAATAGATTTTTAAATTTTAAAAGTAAAAATTAATAAGTAGATTGGAACATCTTAAGTCAGCTCAGCACTTATATTTACAATCTCCGGGAAAGTTCCCGGCATTTTTTTTTATTATGTTGGATAAAATAATCGGCGAACCATTTTTGGGATTTGATAAAAAAGGGCTTCTGTTTCTTAAATCTCTTAAAACTGAAAAGAACAATAACAAAGAGTGGTTTGATAAAAACAGAGACACTTATGAAAATTATCTGAAGAATCCGATGAAAGAACTAATTGATGCGCTGGCAGTGGAAATAAATAAAATCGATCCGCAAATTGTAGTAAATTACAAATCAATTTTCAGAATTAACAGGGACATCAGATTTTCAAAAAACAAAACTCCGTATAAGACGCATTATTCAGCTGCATTTACATTCGGCAAGGTGAAATCATCCGAAGATCCGCAATTTTATTTTCATTTCAGTCCCGAAGAATTTTTGTTTGCAGCGGGACAATACAGCATGGATCCTGTGTATTTAAAGAAGATCCGATTTTATATTTTTAAAAATTTTGATAATTATAAAAAGATCACCGGCAGTAAATCTCTTTTAAAATATTTCGGGAAAGTGCAGGGTGAATCATTAATAAACCTTCCTAAAGATTTTGATAAAGAGATTATATATTCAAAGGATCCATATCTTGCAGAGACATTAATGAAAAAACAGTTTTATGTTTTCAGGACTTATAAACCTGATGTAATACTCAATGAAAAAATTACAGATATTATAACGGAAGACATAAAGATAACATATGATTTTACCAAATTTCTGCACAGCGCCGTAATAAATTAATTTATTAATTAAAATTTACTTATACATTTTTATGAATACTTTTAAAGTTAACGGAATACATGTGAATGATCACGGAGGGAAAGGAGAACCGCTGATTTTCATTCATGCTTATCCGTTATGCAGCAGGATGTGGGATAAGCAGGCAGAATATTTTAATGACAGATTCAGAGTTATTACTTATGATATCAGGGGACTTGGATACAGTAACGAACTTGAATCTTACCTTTTCACTATGGAAGATCTTGTGGATGATCTGGAAAATATTCTCAATCATATGAAGCTTGATAAAGTAAATGCATGCGGTCTTTCAGTCGGGGGATATATTTTACTCAGATCAGCCGAACGAATGCCCGAAAGATTCAGTTCATTAATACTTGCGGATACAAAAGCAGAAAGCGATGATCATGATTCGATGCTCAACAGATCTGCAGGCATTAAGAAGATCAGATCCGGTATGAAAGATGAATTTATAGAAGCAATGCTTCCCAAGCTCATAAGCAATGAAGGCTTTAATAATCCTGAGATTAATAATAAGGTCAGAGAAATGATGGGATGGATGGATGTTAACGGCATGTGTTCGGTTATGATTGCAATTGCAACCAGAACTAATTTAATAAACAGGTTAAAAAATATCAGCATACCTTCTCTTGTAATCGTTGGAAAGGAAGACGCTCTGACTCCAGTTATACATTCTTTTTATTTAAAGGAGAATCTAAGGAATGCAAAATATCATCTTATAAAAAATGCAGGACATATAAGTAATATGGAAAAACCGGAAGAGTTTAATAAAGCTCTGGAGGAATTTCTATTATCTGTTTAGTAAATATTGATCAATTATTCCTATATCTTATTTTCATTTTATAGACTGTAAAATGACAGCTGCATTTTAAAACTTAATGCGTTACTCCTTAATAAAATCAGTTAAATATGAGATTTAAATACACTCTGGAATATGACGGAACCAAATATTCCGGATGGCAGATACAGAAAAACACCAGGACCGTTCAGGGTACTTTGGTAAAATGTATTAAAACAATGCTTGAAGAAACAAAGGGTAAAAGCGCATATGGTGATTTTTACGGTTCGGGAAGGACGGATAAAGGAGTACATGCATTAGCACAGACTGCTCATCTTGAATGTGAGACAATGCTTGCTCCGCATATACAGAAAATGAAAATGAACGATATGCTTCCTACTGATATTAATATTCTGAATGTAGAAAGAGTTGCTAATAGTTTTCACGCCCGCCACTCTGCGACAGGAAGGCAGTATCTTTACGTTATTTCAAAAAGGAGAACAGCATTTGAAAAAAAATACGTCTGGTGGGTCAGAGACACGCTTGATGTAACTGAAATGAAAACACTTGCAGAACTTTTAAAAGGATTCCGGGATTTCAGATCATTTTCCGAACCCGATCCGAATAACAAATCCACTCTTGTAGATCTTGAGTTTATTGAATTAACGGAAACTGAAGATAAAATTTACATTCGTATAAAGGCGTCTCATTTTTTGTGGAAAATGGTAAGAAGGATTGTCGGAACGCTTGTAGAAGCGGGAAGAGGAAACATAGGAGCAAAGGAAATCAGAAAGTATCTTAAATCTTATTCAAAAGACCCGGCTATATTTACAGCTCCGCCTTCCGGACTATTTCTTGAAAAAATTTTTTACTGAGATACAGCCGGTTTTCTTATGTTGAGTAAAGGTCAATTCTTAAAAAGATAAAATTTTTTTACATACACAAACTAAATCTTTTAAATACCATTTTTCATAGTTCAATTTGTTTATTTAATCCGAACTAACATTTTTAAAAATAGTATGTTATACTATGGAAGTAAGTTATTTAAATTCAGTTTTAACCGGCACGATTCTGTTATTTAGTAAATTCAGATTTTAATTTAATTAGTACTAAACAATATGGAAAAAAGAATTTTAGTCACTGGCGCTACAGGATTAATAGGTAAAAATGTGGTGAATGAGCTATGTTCAAAAGGTTCATTTGTGAAAATTCTGACTTATAGTAAGGATAAAGCAAAAGATTTATTTAAAAAACATTATACAGTTCAGATATACGACTGGAGTAAATTTGAAGACCCGTTCACACTTTCAGGATTGATCAGCGAAACAGATTGTATAATTAACCTTGCCGGAGAGAATATATCCGGGAAAAAGTGGGATAAAAAATTTAAGGAAAAAATATATAACAGCAGGATCAATCTGACTCAGTTGATTTCGGAATCAATCAGGTTTGCAAAAATCAAACCTGAATGTCTTATTAATGCATCAGGTGTAGGTATTTACGGTTTCAGAGGAGATGAAATATTAACGGAAGATGCTGATACGGGAAAAGATTTTCTTGCGAAACTTTGCATTGACTGGGAAACCGAGGCTTTAAAATCTGTTCAGTATGATGTGAGGGTAGTTACTCTCAGAACGGGAATTGTCCTTGATAAAAAAGAAGGCGCATTGAGCAAACTAATGATCCCGTTTAAATTTTTTGCAGGCGGATACCAGGGTTCCGGTAAACAGTGGATCTCCTGGATACACATAAAGGATATCACTTCACTGATTTGCTTTGCAGTATTTAGCAAAAACGTAACAGGTGCATTGAATGCATGTTCGCCGGAACCTGTTACCAATAAAAATTTTTCAAAAGTACTTGGAGAAGTCTTGGAAAAACCGTCATTTATGCCTGTACCGTCATTTATGTTAAAAGCCGTCGTGGGAGAATTCGCAGAAAATTTACTTCACGGACAAAAAGCTTATCCGAAAAAAGCTCTTGAAAGCGGATTTACATTTGAATTTCCTAATCTCAAAGAAGCATTACAAAATATACTCTCTAAGACATGACTTATCAAAGCGAATATGTATTAAATGAATTTCAATCACTGGTATTCAAAGTGTTTGGTGAAAATATTACACGAATAGACAAACTCAATGCTGATGCCTCCGACAGAAACCTGTTCAGAATTTTTACTGAAAAAAGATCTGTCATAGGAGTTAAAAACAAGCATATAAAAGAAAATCTTGCATTCATAAATTTTTCAAGGGCATTTTTAAATGCAGGATTTAATGTTCCTGATGTATATGCAGTTTCTGAAGACGCGAAAATTTATATTGAAGAAGATCTCGGGGATATAAATCTTTTTATTTTCTCCAAGACTGCTTCAAGAGATGAATGTTTGAATTATTATATGAAAGCGCTGTCAGGTCTTTTGGATTTTCAGATACGCGGTTTAAATATCGTTGACCTGAAGTATTGTTATCAGACGGAAAATTTTTCAAATGATCTTTTATATTCTGATTTTCAGAAATTTGAGGAATATTATATAACTAAACTAAAAAAATCAGATATTGATGAAGCTCTGTTTAATGATGTTTATAATTTACTTTGCACTGTAAATTCCGGCGCAGATAATAATTTTTTTCTTTACAGGGATTTTCAGACAAGGAACATAATGGTAAAAGACTGTGAGCTGTATTTTATTGACTTTCAGTCAGGAAGAAGAGGACCGCTTCAATATGATGCGGCGTCTTTTTTATACTCAGGCAGCATTGATCTTTCTGAAGATGAAAGGAGTCTTCTCTTGAATTTTTATATTGATGCCGTAAATAAAAGGACCGGAGCGAACGTGGAAAAATTCATGCATGAGTTTTACTTTTTTGCACTGATGAGATTAATACAGATACTGGGAAGTTACGGATACACATACGAGAAAAAAAAAGATGAATCTGTCCTGAAAAAAATTCCAAAAGCTATTTCCAATATCGGAAGTTTAAGAACTAAAACTTCAGATCCGGTAATTCTGAAATTTATTGATTACCTGACAAGTTAAAATTTATTCATATCTGAGAGCGTCAATAGGATTAAGCTTAGCAGCTTTATATGCCGGATAAACTCCGAAGGCAATACCAACTGCAGAGCAGACTGCAAGTCCGATCACTACCCAGTCATAAGGTATCACTACGGGACTGTTAAGATACATGCCGAGTAAATTACCGGTAATTATGCCAAGTACAATTCCGATTATACCGCCGAGTTCGCATAAGATCACCGCTTCTATTAAAAATTGAATCAGAACGCTTTTGCTTTTTGCGCCGATAGCTTTTCTTATACCTATTTCTTTTGTTCTTTCTGTTACTGACACAAGCATAATGTTCATAATTCCGATCCCCGCAGCAAGAAGTGCAATAAAAGAAATAAACCCCGCTCCGTATTTGAAATATTTCGTAAAATTGTTTACCTGACCGATAAGAGATTCATTTGAAAATATTTCAAAACTATCCGGTTCTCCGGGCTTATCACCTCGGATTGATCTTAATACCGTTATTATATTCTCTACTGATTCATTAAACTCATCTTTTCCGGGTGCCTGAATCGCAATGTTCATGGATCTGTTGTTTTTTCCATAAACCTGTTGCATGGTAGTAATAGGCAGCAGCGCAAAATTATCATTGCTTTGACCGAAACCTTCCCCTTCTTTCTGAAAAACGCCTATCACTTTATACTGACTGTTGTCAATTATAATATCTTTTCCGATAGGATCTACATTAGGGAAAAGTTTTTCAACCGCATCCATTCCGATCACTGCCACTTTGGAATTTCTTATTAAGTCATTCTGCGTTATGAATCTGCCGAACTGTATAGTTTTATTGTTACATTCCAGATACTCCGGTTCTACACCGCCAACATAAAAATTCGGGTTGGTTTTCGCGCTGCTGGTTTTAATTGTCTTTTGATATACATAGTCCTCAATGGACATATATTTGTATAAGGTGGCTTTTTCCTTTAATCTTTTTCCCTGATCATAAGTAATGTCTTCCCTGTTTCTGTATTTGTTTCTTGAGCGGGCATCGCCAAACTCCATAGCCGGAAATTTCTGAACCTGAAATGTATTGCTGCCAAGGGAATTCAGTCCGCCTTCAATCCCTGCCTGAAGCGCATTAAGCAGGGTCATAATGGCAATTATAGAAAATACACCTATTACTATACCGGATAATGTCAGCATTGCCCTGATCTTATTATTTCTTAATGTATTAAAAGCAATCCGTATTAATTCTGCAACAGGCATAATTATTTTTTATTCATATCTTAATGAATCAACTGCATTCATTTTTGCAGCGTTATATGCCGGAAATATTCCGGCAAGCACTCCGAATATTACAGATACAAAAAGTCCGAGCAAAATCACCCAGAGAGGCATAGCAGTAGGAAGTACAAACGCATTTATTAATAGACTGATCGGAACTGAGATCATTAATCCGATTAATCCGCCGAGCAGACAAATTGAAACAGACTCAATCAGAAACTGCAGCAGGATCGTTCTTTTCTTTGCGCCGATTGCTTTTCGTATCCCTATCTCTTTTGTCCTCTCTTTTACTGATACAAACATAATATTTGCAATGCCGACTGAGCCGACTATCAGTGAAAGAGAAGTTATTAATGATCCGATGATTTTTATAAGCGATGTAAGACTTTCA
This sequence comes from Candidatus Tepidiaquacellales bacterium UBA2330, assembly GCA_002344965.1. Classification (GTDB taxonomy): domain Bacteria; phylum Bacteroidota; class Ignavibacteria; order Tepidaquicellales; family Tepidaquicellaceae; genus UBA2330. The sequence continues at coordinate 47,639 of DDUU01000036.1, forward strand.
TAAGTTGACTTAAATGCTTCCTGCTGATTTACGCCAAAGTCATCCCTGTCACCGTATTGCACTTTTCTTGCTTTACGCATTATTGAAATTACTTCTTCTTTTGTTTCACCCAGGTCATTTATATCAGCGGCTTTTATGTTTATTGACAGACTTCTTTTGTTTCCAAACAGATTGAAGAACCTGTCTATCGGAATGATTACTCTGTTATCAAGACTGACAAGTCCAAGCAGACTTCCCTGCTTTTCCACAACTCCGATTATTCTGAATGAATAAGTTCCGATTTTTATAGTTTTACCAATAGGATCTGCATTTTCAAAAAAAGCTTTCCGTATATCCATTCCTATAATACATACAGGATAACCGCCGTCTGATTCTTTCTGAGTAAAGAATCTGCCTTCCTCCATATTTGCTCCGAAGGTTTCCTGATATGCTGCTGTAGTGCCGAGTACAAATACATTTTCTAAAACAAAATCACGGTATTTCAAAGTCTTGTTAGTTCCTGCGGAAGGACAGACCGAAGCTGCCGTCTGAATATTTCTCTCTAAATAGTCATACTGATTCATCGTAATGTCTTTTCTGTTTCTGTAAAAAGACCAGTCTTCCTTTCCGAACCATTCAAATTTCTGTACATAAAGCACATCAGCACCTACTGCTGAAATACTTTTTTCAAAAGCTCTGTTAATTCCTTCTATAACTGTCTGCATTAAAGTTACGGATGTAATTCCGATTACGATACCAAGCGTTGCAAGAAATGACCTCAGCTTGTTTGCCGTAATGGCTTTATAAGAGATTATTAAGTTTTCTTTTATTTCAATAAATAAATTCATATTGTCAAATTCCGGTGCTCAGATAAGAATTTCATTTCTTTCAGACATTGCTTTTCCTTTTTCACTTTTCACATCACTTTCAATTTTACCGTCACGGATCTTAACAACCCTGTGAGCGTGCATTGCAATATCTTCTTCATGAGTAACTATAATAATCGTGTTCCCTTTCTGATTAAGCTCTTCAAGAAGCTGCATTATCTCCTGTCCGGTTTTTGTATCAAGATTTCCTGTCGGTTCGTCGGCGAGAATTATTGAAGGATCATTTACAAGAGCTCTGGCAATTGCAACTCTTTGTCTCTGTCCTCCGGAAAGTTCATTCGGCTTATGTGTCATTCTGTCCTCAAGTCCGACATTATATAATGCCTCTTCAGCTTTTTCAATTCTCTCGGCTTTCGGAAGACCTTTATAAATCAGCGGAAGTTCAACATTGTGCAGGGCATTGCTCCTTGCAAGAAGATTGAATGTCTGAAATACAAAACCGATCTCAAGATTCCTGATCTCCGCGAGTTCATCATCATCCATCTCACTTACATTCTTTCCATTCAGGAAATACTCACCGCTTGTGGGTGTGTCAAGGCAGCCGATAATATTCATAAGTGTTGATTTACCCGAACCGGAAGGTCCCATTATCGCAATGTATTCATTTCTGTTTATTTTCAGATCTACGCCTTTAAGAGCATATAGAACTTCCGTACCCATAATATAAACTTTTTCAATTCCCTTCAGATCTATTAAATTATTTTCCATTCCGTTATTTTTTTTATTCCTCTCCGGAATCTCCGAATTTCTTCTTTTTAATTTCATTATCCACTTTTACTTTTTTTCCGTCCTCAAGCTCTTTGCTTATCGCTTTAAAACTGCCCTTTATAACTTCCTGTCCTTCAGTAACGCCTTCCAGTATTTCAATATAAGAGTCATCACTGATTCCTGTTTTCACTTTTTCCGTCTTTGCTGTTCCGGCATCCACATAAAATATTATTTCATCAGGTTTGATTTTTTTGTTCAATTTATTTTCGGATTCTCTTGAAAGATTTTCAATTTCTGAATCTTCACCAATACCTGTCTCTTTCATTTCTTCTCTGACAGTTACAGACTGAATCGGAACTGCGAGTACATCGTTTTTCTTTTCGACTTCAATGTCCACAGTACAGCTCATTCCCGGTCTCAGCTCCACATCATTATTTACAATTCTGACCTTTACAATAAAATTCACAACTTCATCCTGTGTTCCCATCCCGGTAGCCTGAGCAGTGTTTGCAATTTCATAAACATAACCCGTGAATACTCTGTTTGGAAAAGCATCAATTTCTATACGCGCCGTATCACCTATGTTTACCAGAGAAACATCTGTCTCCCCCACTTCTACCTGACATTCCATTTTTGCAAGATCCGATATTGTCATTATATTGGAACCCTGATTTGAAATTGTACCGAGCACTTTCTCACCTGTCTCGTTATTCAGTTGTGTAACCGTTCCGTCTATCGGGGAATAAATAGTTGTCTTCGATATATCATATTTGATAGTGGATAATCCCGTCCTCTGCTGATTGATCTGCGAAATGTTTGCATTGATCTGAGCAAGAGTCTGATCCACATTATTCTGAGCATTGTCAAGGTCGCTTTCCGTTGCGAGTCCTTTCGCGTTTAACTGTTTTATTCTATCAAGCTCCTGCTGATATCTCCTAAGAGTAACTTCCTGAACTTTCAGATTACTTTCAGCTACATTAATTGCTGCATTTTGCTGCTGAAGCTGCGGAGCAAAAGCATCCTGTTTAATTTTTACAATCAGAGCTCCCTTTTTTACCTGTTCACCTTCCTTAAAAGGCAAAGAAATTAATTCACCGCTGACTTCAGCGCTGATATTTACTTCCGTTTCAGACTGAATTTTACCGGTTGCCGTTACTATCTGAGTAATATTTCTTTTGGTAATTTTTTCTGTCTGCACCGTTATCAGCTCTTCTTTCTTGCCTGATAATATCACTGCTGTTATAATAATAATTAACAGAGCTATGGAAATTATCCAGAATAATTTCTTTCGGGATTTCTTTTTCTTTTTTTTGACCGGAAGCGGCGGATTCATTACCGGGGTTGTAGTTTCTGACATTTCTTTAATTTATTTTTAAAATTAACATATACTTGTTAATATCTTAATTCACCTAAATAATATTGTAAATTCTTTTCAGCAAGTAAAAAATCATAATAAGAATTAATTATGTCTATCCTCAGCGTATTCAGTTTCACATTTGCTGTCTGAACGTCAAGCAGTATTCCTGTACCTACTCTATAACTTTCTTCTGAAAGTAGCTTATCCTGCTCAGCAGATGCAATGTTTCTTTTTAAAATTTCTATCTGCTTAGACTGCGTTTCAAGATCAATATATGCTTTTCTTATTTCTCCCTGTATCTGCTTTTCCAAAAGTCTCAGATTCTCCTCTTTTTGCTTGATAGCAATCTCCGAGGACTGCGATCTGTTCCTAAGACTGTTCCCCTGAAATATCGGATAGCTGATGGACAGGCCGAAACTAAATGATCTTGAATCAAGAATATCATTAAAGTTTGCTGAATTAAGCAGGTATGAAATGTTACCGTTTAATGTAGGAAAATACAGACTTTTGTTATCTATGGAAAACTGCGTTTTACTGATTTTTATTTCCTGGAGAGTAGCCTTATAATCATATCTGTTTGAGAAAGATCTGTTTGTTAATGTATTTACATCAGCATACCTGTTCATAATATTCTGCACTTCAATCTCAGAGATCTCATCGCTTATATTCGGATCTGTGATCTGATATGCCGTTGATAAATCGGAATTCATTGCAAGGAGCAGATCTATTTTACTTTTTTCAAAATCATTAATTGATCTTTCCAGCAATAACTCATTCTGCGCTACCTGAACGTCCTGTCTGTAAACGTCAGCAATGGTGCGTCTGCCCACATTCATAAATTCTTTAATGCTTTCAAGCTGGGCTTTTGAATCTGAGAGATTCTCTTCGTTTATAACAATTATCTTTTCTCTTTTAAGAACGTTAAAATACGCGCTGTTAACTCTGAATGCCACATCATATTTTTCCTTATCAAGATTTATTTTAACTGAGTTTTCATATTCTTTCTGAAGATCTATCTGAGCATAATTTGAAAAACCATTGAAAAGAGTAACATTGGATCTAAATCCCACTCCGAAATTATTGATCCATGTATCCTGCTTAGGAATTATGATCGGCACGCCGTTCTCAAATCTGACTGTACCTTCTGAAAAGGTATTGTTTCTGTTCCAGTTTGCAGTAAAATTCAGATCAGGAAAAAGCTGACCTACAGCGGTTCCTGTTGATAACTTTTGAATTTCCAGATTGTCCTCCAGATTTGAAACTGCAGAACTGTTTTTCAGGGCGATCTGAACAGCTTTATTCAGGTCAAGCGTTTCCTGTGAATATACCTTACCGCTAAATATTAATAATATTATTGTGACAACAGGGAAAGTGAATTTTCTCATTAGTAAATTTATGTTCGGGAATGAAAAACTTTAAAAAATAACGTATCGCAAAATAATAAGTTTCATAACCACATAATATGTAAAAATGCTTTGTTTATAATAATATGACTGTCTACCATTAAATAGGTTTCAATTTATTTAATATTTATTTTCTTACGTTTGATCTTATGGTTATAGTTTGCAGATATTCTAAAAATATTATCAATGGATGCTTCAATTAATCAGTTTCATTAATTATTATATAAAGGTAATTTTACCATACTAAATTTCCTCAATTCATTCTTAACTTAAATAAGCGTAAAGCCGGAAAACACAAAATGATATACATAACAAGACGAGAGCATTTTTCCGCCTCACATGTTTTAGAAAATACAAACCTGTCAAAAGAAAGGAACATTGAACTCTTCGGGAAGTGCAGTAATTTTCACGGACATAATTATTACATTGAAGTAACGCTGGCAGGAATACCTCATCCTGACAGCAGTTATGTAATGGATCTTAAAAAGCTAAAAGAGATAATTACGATTGAAATACTTAATAAAGTGGATCACAAATTTCTTAATGAACTTGAAATGTTCAGAGACGTTATCCCTACCACTGAAAACATGGCGATGATTTTCTGGAAAATACTGTCTGAAAAAATCATAGAAGATAATGTAAAATTGTATTCCGTGAAATTATATGAAACAGAAAAGAATTTTGTCGAATACCGCGGAGAATAATGCAAAAATTTTCCTTCAAATATTACGAAAAGCTAAAGCAGAAAAAATACCGACGGCTTGAAAAAAAATTTCTAATTGAAGGAGAAAATCTTCTGTCAGAATGCTTATCTTCAGAAAAATATGCAAGTTCAGTCGAAGCTCTCTTTTTCAGAAAAGGATACGCTAATGTTCAGCTCATTCGAAAAGCGGAAGCTGCGAATCCCGGTCTAAGATCAGAAGAGCTTGAAGAAAATATTTTCAACAAACTGTCCGACACAGTAAATTCTCAAGGCATAATTGCATGTATCAGAAATTCTGCAGAGAAAGATATTTCAGATTTATTTATCCAAAATACTGTTATCACTCTTGAGAATATAAGCGATCCCGGAAATCTTGGTACAATTATCAGAACCTGTTATTGGTTTGGATTAAAAAACATTGTCCTGAACAATACTGCAGGAGAATTTCAGAATCCCAAAGTACTTCGATCTTCCCAGGGAGCTGTCTTTCATTCAGAAATTTTCATAGTTAATGATCTTAAAAATTTCCTCAGAGAATTTGAATCAAAAGGTTTTAACATTATTCTTCTTGATCTAAAAGCTGAAAGATTTATATCTGATCCGGATTTTATATCATGTGAAAAAAACATTCTGGTTTTCGGAAATGAATCTAACGGTATTTCTGAAGAATTGCTTTCAGAAGCATCCTTTAAGAAATTTAAGATAAAAGGTTACTCTGATTGTGAATCTTTAAATGTAGCTGTCTCAGCAGGCATAGTAATAAACCGGATAATCAGCGGCAGGAATTAATATTTTATTGAGATCTTTGCGGTTTTAAATTTCAGTTTGGTTAAAAAAAAATGCTGTCCCTGTTTAAAGGAACAGCATTAAAAATTCAGACAAGAAATTCCTACTTGATAAGAACCATTCGTTTTACTGATTTAAATTCTTTCTCGCCTGTTACGTCAATTCTGTAGAAATATACTCCGCTTGCAAAATCCGCTCCGTTGAAATTAACGGAATATGTTCCTGCAGGTTTTACTTCATTTACAAGATTAGCAATTTCCCTTCCTGTCATATCAAATATTTTCAGCTGTACATTTCCTGAAACAGGCAATGCATACTGAATTTTAGTTACCGGATTAAACGGATTCGGATAATTCTGATTTAACTCAAAATCTTTAGGTATAATGCTGCTTATTGGAGATCCGTTATTGATATTGGTTAGACTTGAATCCACTACATGAAACATTCTATAGCTTATCTGTGTGTTTACAGTATTATTTAAACCTGTATATGCATTTATTTTTGTAAAAAACGAGCCTTGTGTTATTGTATCTAAAATATGGAAATAATAAGGCGTATTCGTATTAAAAGTACCTGCTGAAAGACCAACTCTCATTCTTAAGACTCTTACTCCAAGTCCTGCTGTATCAATTGTGTATCCGTTACCGGCACCGGGAAGTGAATTTGTTGCGAGTCTTAACAAATTTCCTGCAGTAGAAGGGTTTCTTGGTCTGAATGCAGCCGGTAAACCGCTTAGGGTATCACCGTTTTGGTTTGTCACGAATCTGTAAGTAAAAGTCGATCCCTGCGGAGCAAGATCAGGATTAATTCTGAAAAAATACTGATGACCTGCTAATTCAAAATTTGTTTCATGAGGATTAGTATGTTTAAGATAAATATCAAATTCGAATGAATCGGGAGTATAAGTGTAATTGGTTACTCTAAGCTGGTAAGTTGGAAAAATGTAAGTACTGTCGCCGCCTGCATTTGCAAAATTCATTGATGCAAAAAAGACAATGCACGGCAATAGAATTCTAAAAAGGTTTTTCATTTTTTAATTTTGTTTTTGATTAAATTTAATAAATTGTTTATGCAATCTAACTTATAAATATTTTTTATTCCACATAAAATTTTAAGTATTTAATAATTTTAATTTACCTTAAAACATTAAGGGGTTGCTTTTGTCACAAAATTGGATGAATTATTGTCCGCTAATGTCTGATCAGCTAAATCCGTAAGACCGTCACCGTTAAGATCTGAAATTATATATCCTGTAAGAAATTGAGTCGCGTCATTTTCAATAAATCCGTTGTCAGATAAATCAATTGAACCGTCTCCATTTACATCACCGCTGTAAATGCAATATTTGCTTCCGACAAGTATCTCATTATTACCGTATGCCTGTGAAGATGCAGATGTAAAATCATACTGAAAATCATTGCCTTTGGACAATGTCATCCCTCCGGCTTTACTCCATGTTTCCAGACCGTTTCTATGCTCAATATTAATGTAATAATTTCCGTTAGGGGCATTTGAAAAATTACAGTATCCGCTCAGAGTAGTCGAATTCAAAACCGTAACAAAAGAATCAACCGCTGCATACGGCGATGAAATCTGATGAAGATATACTGTTACGGTATCGCTAAGACTCATGGTATTAGTATTAGCATCTAAAAAACCCTGTAAAGCAGCAGTAATTTTCAGATTTATCACCGAGGGTTTATAAAGTTTGTAAATTCTTCCTGTAGATGATAGATTTAAAAAATACATTTCATTGTATTGATCTGTACCCAGAGTAGAAATTAAATATGATGTATCAAACAATAGCGTATTGGATGCAGTAATTCCGTCATAAGCAAGAGAGAATACTTTACCGGACGGATAATCTGCATAAATATATTTTCCGTAAAGATCAGGATGTTTTGATCCTCTGTAAACATATCCTCCTGTTATGGATGTGCCGACTGTTCTTGGATAATCCCAGACAGGTCTTGTAAATCCCTTCCCTGTTGTATCGCATGTGCCGTAACACGCAAAACCCTCCATCTTATTCCATCCGTAGTTTTTACCGTTTTCAATTATGTCTATTTCTTCAAATGCTGACTGACCAACGTCGCCCGCCCATATTTGTCCGTTAAGTTCATCAAAAGAAAATTTCCAGACATTCCTTAATCCGTATGCAAAAATTTCTTCTTTATATCCGCTGAGGTTTCCGTGATATGGATTGGTAGAAGGGATCGAATAAGCTTTGCCTCCTCCGGCTGAATCAACATTTATTCTCAGTATTTTTCCAAGCAGAGTATTTCTGCTTTGACCGTTTCCATGAGGATCACCGCCGCTTCCCCCGTCTCCGAAAGAAATGTAAAAATATCCATCCGGTCCGAAAGCAACTTTACCGCCATTGTGGTTTGTAAATGGCTGATATAATGTCAGAAGTATTTCTTCTGTCGATGATACGGCTGTATCCGGATTTGAAATGCTTGTTGTAAATCTTGAAATTCGCGACCATGTCTGTGAAACACTGTCAAAGGTGTAGTTTACATAAAACTGCCTGTTGTTTTCATAATTCGGATGAAAAGCTAGTCCGAGAAGTCCTTTCTCATTTCCTGTCTGTGAAACTTTAGCAGATAAATTTATAAATAATTTTGCTGAACTGACAGAAGGGTTATTATTAAATACATAAATCAGTCCTCGCTGCTGTACGACAAACAACCTGTTCGTACCGTCATAAGCATGAACAAGTTCTACCGGGTTATTAAAAGTCTGTAAACTTGGAAAGGCGAGATTTAATTTATACTGAGCTTGGGATTGGTGGGAATAAAAAATAGTGATGCATAATGCAATTATGCAGATGATTTTTTTCATGATTGTTTAATTTGTTTTAACATATTAGCAATTATTTTTATTTAATTAAATATAAATTTATTTTTAATTTAAAAGAACGCTTTCGGAAACTATGGTGAAATCACTGTAACTATATTCAAAGCATTGTTTTCAATTATTGCCAAATCATTCAGATCAGTAATTAGATCTCCGTTTATATCAGTAACGGTATAACCCTGTAAAAACATAACAGCGCTGTTTTCTCCGATGCCCAAATCCGTTATATCTATTACGTTATCCTTATTCACATCTCCGCTGTAAATACAAAATTTAATCCCAAGCTGGACCATGTTATTTCCATACGACTTTGAAATATTATCAGTGAAATCATAATTATTAAGACTGTCGATTTTATAAATTATTCCTCCGGCAGCGCTCCAGGTATTAATCGTATTTCTGTGAACAGTTTCGATATAAAAATTTCCGGACGGTGCATTTCTGAATTTTAAAACCGAGTTAAATGTAACAGAATCTATTACTGAAAAAGCTGAATCAATTCTATTATACGGAGATGCAGCATTTCTCAGATATACTTTTATCGAGTCTTTCAGATTCAGACTGTTTCCGGAAATTTTATAAAGTCCTTCCGGTATTACTTTTAAATTCAGAACAGTTTCATTTCCAAATTCAAAAACTGCATACACAGGCAAATGATCTGACGCATAATGAAGAGCATTAGCTATGGTCTGTCCGACTGCATTATTGGGTGATTTGTTAATTGAATCATTAAAATGATTCCCGTCATTTCCGTAAGTTACATAACTGCCCGGAATAAATTTTATTCCGCCGGAATTTTTTACCGCGCCGGAATAAAGTATCATATCGAACCTGTCATCAAGTCCTCCTGTCGCTCCGTCTCCGAATGACCTTGTTCTTGTGGACTGTGAATGATAGAATCTGTAAGCAAAGTTGTTCCATGTGCCGGTCAGATTAAGATTATCATAAAAATTTCCGTCATTACCCGGATCATCCGCAAGAAGTTTAATGTATGCCGGTTCATTTGATGAATAAATATTAAAATCACCCAGCACAATGAAATCTGTTCCGGAAGGTAATGCGTTTGTCCTTTTACGAAGACTGTCAATCTCAGCGCCGCGCCTGACAATGCTCGTATCACCGGCTCTCAGATGAACTGCATAAATCCTGAGAGTATCATTATATATTTTATCTGAGATCTTAAATTCATTTATATCCCTGAGCAGTGTTGGTATCCTCGTATTACTAATAAAATTTACTTTAGCCGTTTTGTAAAATATTGCATTATCTGAATCAGGTCCGTTAATATATGTTCCTGCCGAATAGTTTGCGCTCCCGTAATTTAATACATTCTTTAAAAAATCATTCACGCCGGCTTGCGTGTTAATTTCATTAACTACCAGAATATCCGGATCGGTACCGTTCAGGACAGTTCTGAAATACGGGTTTCTTATATTTGTATCTGCGTTTGGGTAATTAAGAAGATTGTATGTCATTATCCTGATCTGATTCTGAGAATATGCGCAGTCTGAAAAGATAACGGCAGTTACTATTGCGGATAAAAAAATTATAAATCGTTTTACTATCAATAAATGCTACTGAAAAATTAATTACGAAATGAAATCAGGGAGTCACTTTGCTTATGAAATTCAGAGCGTTATTGTCAGTCATTGCAGCATCGCTCAGGTCCACGATATCATCCCCGTTTATATCAGTGTTAACATATCCTGAAACAAAATTACTCGCATCATTGTCAATGTAACTCAGGTCGCTCAAATCTATTGTTCCGTCCTGATTAACATCACCGCTGTATATACAATACTTTCCGGATTTGAGCAAAAGATTGTCTCCATAAGCTTTTGATGCGGAATTTGTCATATCATATGATGTTAAATTTCCGGGAGTAAAGCTCTGTGTCAACTTACTCCATGTTTCTATTGAATTTCTGTGCGTTACGGCTATATAATAATTTCCTGCAGATAAATTCATAAACTCAAATTCCCCTTTAAAAGTAAGTGAATCAATAACAGCTTTTGCAGAATCAACTTTTGAGAAAGGAAAAAATGAATTTCTGATATAAACTGTCATTGTATCTCTCTTATTAAGATTATTTGTAAATTCATTATACAATCCTTCAGCAGTTACAGTCAGCTCAAGTCCAGTATTCTGGCTGTAAGGAATATAGATTTCGTCAAAAATGCAAGAGTCATTTGCTCCAGTTGCATGATTCCATAATGTACCTGTATAGGAAAGATTTAATCCGGTATAAGAACTGTCAGCATTTGTGCCCATAAGCGTAGAAGCGTTTCTCGGATCAGACTGCGGGAAATTTACTGATGAGTTATCAGTATATAAAGTCCAGACACTGTTTGAAGGATCAAATGTTACTCTAATGCTTAAAAACTGATTTGCATAATCGCCTGAAGAAATAACATTTGTAAATCTTGAATTTGCGTTAACGCCGTTGGTAAATTTTGCCAGTCTGATTGCGTCAGTGCTGCCGCTCTGTCCGAGTATAACCGCATATCCGCTGCCTGTTGTAAGATCTGAGGTTGTTTTGCCGAGTATGAAAGCCATACCGTAATTATTATTATCAAATCCCGAAGGATCAAGACGCGTCTGCTTCATATTAACTGACCATTCCAGAATGTTTCCCGAATTTTTATAAACAGAAGGATAGCCGCTCACAGATGACAGATCCGCATAAGAAAATTCCCTGCCTGCAGTTGTACCGGCTGATTTGATTTTTCCATAACTCAAAATTATTGAACCCGGGCTTACAGTTTCCGTTTCCTGCCATGTTACAGAAAAAGGTGAAAGTGTATTTCCGAGAACTGAATTATTCGCTCTGTTGAAATCATCCAGCAGAACTGAAGAGTAATTTTGTGAACCGGATTGAGTAACAACGCTTAATGATGGTATTGTTGCATTTGTTTTGTAATTTCTCTGTGAACCGGAGCCGTTATAAGAATAAATTCTGAAATAATATGTAACGCCTGATAACAGATTTGAGAAATTATAATTATTAACTCCGGCATATGTAAAATTTAAAGTTGCGCTGCCGTCAGACAATATATTATCATCACTATATACAGTTCCGTCTATTGGATCTGTAAATGAATTTGAATTATTTGCAATCAGTAAATATCCTGACGGAGTCTGAGCTCCGGGTAATGCGTCAGTCCAGCTTAATCCTATTTCTGATTCCGTAATTGTGTCAGCGTTAAAATCAGTTATATAATTTGTCGGCTCTGCTGCAAGCGGATTATTCACAGTAGCGTTTGTCTGCGGGACGGTATTGTTTATTTTATATTTTACCTGACTTCCCGAGCCGTTGTAAGCATATAAAGTAAAATAATATGTTTCATTCGGTAACAGATTATAAAATGTATAATTATCAGGATCTGCAAACGGTATGTTTATTATTCCGGCTCCGTCCGAAAGTGTTGTATCATTTACATAAACAGATCCGTCAACAGGAATAAAATAGTTATTTTTATTATATGCTATTACCAAATATCCTGAAGGAAGCTGACCTCCTGATGCATCATTCCAGTTAAGTGTAATCGAATTACCTGATGGAGAAGCTGATAATCCTGTCGGATAATTTGACGGCTCCGCTGCAAATACCGGATTGAGTTTAGTGAAGTCATTAAAATTTATAAAATACGGATATTCAGGGTGATCAGTAAACGGATTTCTGTTTTGCTGAATTGATTGCAGGTAATTATTTCTGTCAACTTCCCATTTATCAGGCGGGTCCTGTCTGTTCCAGTCAAGTAATACTTCTAAACTCTGCGGAGCTTCGCTTAGCGAAGGCAGTCTAGTTCCGTTAAGCCAGTTGAAATCCCAGTCCAGCCCTGAGAGACCGTCATATCGCAAAGACATATAAAGCATTGCCCTTGCTGCGTCCCCTTTTTTGCTGTCCATCGGTTCGTAAACAATCTGACCGAGTGAATTCGTACCGACTTTTCCTTCAAGGAACTGATAAGTTACATTTACCACAACACCAAAAGGATGATTGCTTCTTCTGCCGTTAGCATTATTCTGATGTGAGGGAAACAAATGATGCTGATCGGAATACTGATCATTTGATGTAGAAGGACTGCTCGGCATCCAGCTGAATGCATAGACATGTTCACGGCTCATCGTTCCGAATGTGAACGCTCCGCTGTAAATATATTCGTAGCCTGTATAAAAACAGAATACAGATTTTGTTCCGTTGCCGTTATCAATGGATGCAAAATTATTTATGTTAGTGGAAATATAATTATCATATGAAACTCTTGTATACGGACTTCTTATCCTTGACTGAAGATCTGTTATAAATGAGGCGTTTGATGTGAATATAGAATTATAATATGAACCCGGCTGTGACAGCAGAACATTTGAAAAGCATAAAATAAAAAAAATAAAAAATATCTTTATATTGATTTGTTTCAATAATTGTAATATGAAAAGTTTAACCGGCAGAAGACAGAAATGATTAGTTCCGGAAAATAAATTATTTTGTTTACAAAGATAACTTAATGAATTCCATATTTCAATTGTATTGTATATACAAAAAACAGGAGCAATGTGAACAATGCTCCTGTTTGTATAATGATTAAAAGTTTTAAGGTCTGATTATCGTAATTACATTGAATGCATTATTATCAGTGATTGCCAGATCTGCCAGATCAGCAAGTGTGTCACCGTTTACATCTGAGTTTAAATATCCTGACAGAAAATTGGATGCATCATTATCAATAATTGTCAGATCAGAAAGATCTATTATATTATCCTGATCTGCGTCTCCGCTGAAAAATGCATATCTTGAATTTATCTGAGCAGCGTTGTTTCCGTATGATTTGGAAGATGCATCAGTGAAATCGTATTGTGCAACTGATGAAACAAAACTTACCCCTGCAGAACTCCAGGTCTCCATACTGTTTCTGTGTTTTACCACAATGTAGTAAGGAGTGTTATCTGAAATTTCAGTAAAATTAAAATTGCCTTTTCCTGAATCACTTAATACTGATTTCCTTACATCAATGATATTATAAGGAGAAGAATTATTTCTGAGTTCAACGGTCGCAGTATCCGAAATCATAAGATTGTTTCCCGGATTAAAAAATCCCTCTATGAGTGCTGTAAGCTTAAGACTTTTCATACCACTCATAAGTTCGTTATCGGTCTGAAGTGAAATTTTAAAATTTGTTTTCGAAGGATCGTTTGTAACAATGTTTAAAACTGCATTTTCAAATGCATCGCCTGTATGCAGCGAACTTAATCCGGATGTGTTTAATCTGACTGTTATTAACGCACTGTCTGAAGGCAATATGGTTCCGGGAATTGAACCGACAATTGAATAAAGACCGGCAAAAGTTCCTGTAAAAGAAGGAGATGCCAATGTAAGATTAGCTATTCCGGAATTTTTAACGTAGAAATCTCTGTCGTATGAATCGGGAAATTTCACAGACCCGAATGAAATTATTGAATCCGAAGGAGTGTCTAATCTGACGCATGAGCTTACAGTTCCTGAATTTTTAAATAATGTTACAAACACACTGTCAAAGAATGCCTGATCACTGAATGCTCTGTCAAAGTGAAGTATTCTCCAGTTACCTGCGGCATTTACCCCGTTCAACCCTATCATAGTATAATCAGGTTTAAAATATCCGTTCAGATACGGAGGTGACGCATCTGTCCACTTATTTGGCGCATTATCAAAAACAGTTGCTCCGGTTATATTATCCATATCCCCGCCGTTTGATGAAAAGAGACATTTTCTGCTGTTGTTTTCATTGAGCAAAGGAGAGAATAACGAAATGGATTCATCATCAAGGTAAGTATGTCTCATATATATTTTTACTTTTGCCTCAAGTACGTTGAATGTTCCGAAATTTACAGACGGCGATACAGTTGCTCCGTAATCCATTCCGATAAACTGCGTTATCTTTTTCTTCTCATATAAAATATTACATACGCTGTAATAACAAAGCCAGAATTCATTCGGAGCATGTAACGGGAATGTGGTTTGATTACCTGAATTGTCCCTTGCCCTGATATAATAATTCACTTGTGTTTCCCATCCCTGAGACGGAATTAAAAATGAAAACTGATTTCCGGAATTTGAATAGTGATAAACTGAATCATAAGATGACCATGAGCCGCTGTTCTTCTTGATTCTGTAAAAAAGGACAGGTCTGTTAACGCCTGACACAGGTACAGCTGACCCGTCATGATCAGTAATATCTGCGTTGATCACAGTAGGATAAGTGCTGTTCTTTGAGGGAACATTCTTGTGACTAATCGAAGGCGGAGTAACATCAACACCTGCTGCCAGTCTGACCGAATTCAGAGCGTTCACTCTTCCGTATCCGTAATGCCGGTTCCATTTACCGAATAATTTACTGGTATCATATGCTACATTATCCGGCTTATCGCAGCCTCTGGCTAAATTTTCATAAACCTGAAGTCTGGTTTGATTTATATTTACGGAAAGTACAAGAGCGGCAACACCGGCTGCATTGGGACAGGTTGCAGAAGTTCCCCAGAAATTCGGTTCATAACCGCCGACCTTCAGAGCATAGCAGTTAGTCGGAGCCACCATATCAAGATCTCCGATATCATTTTCCCCGTAATTAGCCCCCCAGTAAAATTGATTTCCGTTTCCCGGAGCTTTCATCTGATCATGTGTAGTTGAACCGCCGATACTCAGGACATTTGGCAATGCGGAAGGATAAAGCGGAGAACTGTTTCCGTCATTTCCCGAAGCAAACAAAATTATACATCCCTTACCGTTTCTGCCGTTTAAAGCTGCGGCGTCAATTGCGTTTGTTATCATCGTAACCGGGGTGCCGCCTCCCCAGCTGTTGCTGAGCACATCTATGCCTCTTACGCGTGCAGTATCAAAAGCTCTTGCAATTATACTCGAAGATGTATTTCCGTTTATATCGTAAATGTTTATTGACATCAACTGACAGTCAGCAGCTATACCGGCAATACCTATACTGTTATTTCTTACAGCTCCAATAATACCCGCCGTAGAAGTGCCGTGATTGAAAACGTCCACTGAAGAACTGTTAATATCATTGAAAGCATCATAACCGGGCAGTAAATGACCTGGTGCCTGAAAATCCACATGAGCAGAATCTATTCCTGAATCTATAACTCCGATCTTTATTAAAGGTGAACCTGTCGTAAAATCCCATGCTTCCTCTACATGCATATCTGCTCCGGGTATCCCGTTTACAGTCGGCCTGTCTCCGTAAAAAAGAAATGAACTTCCTGTCTGAATTGTCTGTCCTGTATTTTGTAAATTCCATTGCTGAGAATAATACTGATCATTCGGAACTGACATAAGCAGACATCCTTCCGGGTAAATGAAGTCAGGTTCGCAGTATTCAAAAATTCCCGATTTATAAAATTCATCAGTTAACTCAAGCGCATTTTTAGAATTGCCCGGAAATGACTTTAATATAAATCCTTTGCCTTTTTCAAACTCTCCGGTTACATAACTTCCGTGTTTTAAATTCAGTATGTTAAGTTTTTCTCTGTCGTTTGAATTTTTTAACAATACAACTATTTTGTCATATGGAATCTGCGTTACCGATCTTGAAGATCCGTAATATGTATTTGTTATAAATTTTACCGAAGGACTTTGTGAAAGAATATTTTTTATGACATTAATCTCACCAGCACTTTTGTTTTCGCTGAACTTTATTAAATAAAGATCATCCATTGACTTAAGTAAAGAATCCCCCGGCTGCATAACAGGATTTAACAAGGATTCTGCATTTGTTTTCGAAACAGAGCTTTTAAATACAACTGCTACTTTGTCCGTTCTTTGTTTTAACTGAATTTTCGTTCCTTTATAATAGTAAAAATCTGAGGATAAAACTGCTTCGGGGAGTGTGAAGGAAAATGACATGAATAAAAACAATAACTTTAATTTCATAATAAATAATTTAATTAATAAATTAATTTTTAAACTGCACCTTTCAACCAATGTTGAAATATTTGCTTCCAAAAGTTATTGGGGATGGGAACAATATACAATTTTTATTAAATAATAATAATATAATAAGTTTAGATAATTTATTTAATGTTTACACTTACAAAAAGCATCTAACTTGTTAATATTAAAAGACTCAGATTGATTTACTTAATATATGACATTGAATAGATGAGGTAGTATTTATAAGTTTAACAATGATTGGTATTTGTACTAAATAAAACACTTAACTAAATTTCAAAATCTATAAGAATACTTAAATTATAAATTTCCTTTAAACTGTAAAAAAGCCGGGATCTGAACTGACCCGGCTATTTTTTTAAAATAAATTTATATAATAATTTTTATGGCGTAATTTTACCAATAAAATTAAATCCGTTATTATCGGCAAATACTGCATCTGCAACATCAACCAAATTATCGCCGTTTACATCTGTCGGAATATATCCTCCCGCAAAATTAAAAGCATCATTATCAATTAATCCTCCGTCCGTAAGGTCTATTGTACCGTCCTGATTTACATCAGCACTGTATGCCGCATACCTGACCGGAGCTGCATCCACTTGTATCAAATTACTTCCATATGCCTGCGTTGAACCTGACGAAAAATTGTATGTTTCCGTATCTCCTGATACAATTGAAATTCCTGATGAACTCCATGTTTCAATACTGTTTCTGTGAGTTACCGCTATGTAATATACACCGCTTGATATATTTATATACTGAAGCAGTAATGTTCCACCGGAAGACACTACACCGCTATTCTGATATGCAAGCGCGTATGGCGGTGTGGAATTTCTCAGCTGCACTTTAATTGTATCACTAACCTGAGTATCAGCACCCTCATTATAAAAGCCTTCTATAAAATATGTAAGGTCAAGATATGAAATTGGTTTGGCATAAACCTGTCCTCGTAATTCTCCTCCCGGAAATGTAGAAGAATGAATATTTGCGTACCAAAGATTTCCAAGCAGTTCTGTTTCATTTGAAGCAGTTAAAACGAAATTATTAGAATATACTCCTGAAGTAATTCCAACCGGAAAACCGGTATATCCTATTCTGACTCCGGCATTTACTCCGACCGCAGCAGGTCCGTGAAAATGCGCAGCAGTCGTTGTACCTGTAAGTCCTGAGAATACTACACTAAATACCAATGTATTTGTAACATCGTTGTATGTTCCTGTAAGTGTTCCTGTTCCAGGAGATGCATTCGGCGGAACTTCCTGCGTTCCGCTAAGAGGAATGTTTATATCGTATATTGTAGCGTTTGAATTTACTGTAAACATAAAAAGAATCAGCAATACAGGTATTACAGTAAAAGTGTTTTTAAATTTTTGCATAATAAATTAGTTTAAGTTAGTAAAATATTTTTAAACCGTGAAAATTATTTATCTTGGGGTTTGTCAAATTAAATAACTTTCTTTAATAATACAATAAGTTTTTTTAAAACAATCTTATTTTGTGATAACTTTTTAAAAATGTCAGTAATATAACCCAATAGAATTGTCAGCATATTTGACCTGTTATTTAGGTCAGTATTTTATCTTAACAATAAAAAAATTTGTTTAAAAAATACTGATGGCTTGAAGTACTGCAGAAAGGATAAAAAAAAAGGCTGACAAAATGCCAGCCCTTTTTGTGATTGAAAATACCTTATTATTTAATAAGAACCATTTTCTTTGTTGAAACAAAGTTGTTGTTACCGGTTCCTGTTGCATTGATTCTGTAGAAATACATTCCGCTTGCTAAGTTAGCACCGTTGAATGTAGCTGTGTAGTAACCAGCTGTTTTCACTTCGTTTACTAAACTTGCAACTTCTCTACCGGAGATGTCATAAAGTAAGATACTGACTTTTCCGTCGTAAGGAAGATCGTAATCAATCTTTGTTGATGGATTGAAAGGATTCGGATAGTTTTGTGAAAGTTTGTAAGCATCCGGTACACCTACTGTGATCTCGCTTGAAAGATTGAAATATTCAAAGTTTCCGTTGAAATCTATTTGTTTCAGTCTGTAGTTGTATTTTCCGGTGTTAACTCTTTCTGAGAATGAATAGTTTTTCATTTCAGTTGTGGTACCGTTACCTGTTACATTACCGGCTTTTGTCCACTCTGTGGTACCGACTAATGATCTTTCAATGTCAAAACCGCTGTTGTTGGTTTCGCTTGATGTTGACCAGTTAAGTGTAACATTGTTTCTGCTGATTGATGATGTGAAGCTTGCAAGCTCAACAGGAAGAACACCATTGTTTTCTACGCTATGACTTGCGCATCTTGTGAATTCCTGATTGAAACTGTTTTCATTATACCAGTTAAGTTTGGTTCTTGTAACTGAAAGAGGTACTTCGCAACTGTCTCTGATGATTAATGGATTATTTAAATCTATCGGAGTTGTTGACTTTATTTTGTATCTTCCGATAAGAGTAGGAACACCTTGCGGAATAATCAATCCGTTACCTGCTCCAGGTAATGTGTTAGCAGCTGTTCTTAACTCATAGTGTGTACCGCCTGAATTTGCAGCCGACGGGTTTCTTGGTCTGAAAGCAACCGGAAGATCTGAAATTGCATCACCACCTGTTGAATCATATACAAAAGATGAATTAGCACCTGTTAAGAATCCTAATGTTCCAATACCAACAGGAATTCTGAAAAAGAATTGCCATCCTGCTAATTCTAAAGGAATTGCATCAGTATGTGTAAACACCAGATCAAAAACTAAATTGTTTGGATCAACAAGATTAGCATTCTGAACAGATAGTGTGTACTGAGGAATGTTTGTTGTAGGCTGAGCAAATGAAACATTTGCAAATAAAACTAAAGCAAACAATGTAACAAAAAGTTTAACTGTTTTTTTCATTGTGTTTTTTTTGTTTGGTTAATAAATAAGGTTTTTTCAAAACTTTTTTTTAAAAGTTGAATTAGTGTTTCAGGTTCTTTTAATTTAGTACAAAATATAAGTTTCAATTTATAATGTCAATTCTTTTTTTACTTATATCACATTAATTTTAAGTAAAAAAATCATTTACTGATTTTAAAAAATATTAAATTGAATTTCAATATCTGTATACAATATATGTTTTATGAATAATAAAATACAGTTCATTTTTTTTAGACCTTTATATCAAATGGATCTTAGTATAGATTTAAAAATTTAAAACTTCTTTTTTAATTTATTTTTTTTTCAAAACTTATCAATCATTGTAAATACTGAAAAATACTTTATATAAAAAAAATATTTTTATAATAATACACAATGTTTATTTCAGATAATAATTATATTTAAGCGTGAATAAAATCAATAAAGAGCCGGAAGTATCCGGCTCTTTAATTTGAAACAAAGTTAATCAAATTTATTTAACAAGGACCATTTTCTTAGTATTGATAAAATTATTGTTTCCGGTCCCGTTTGCATTGATCCTGTAAAAATACATTCCGCTTGCAAGATCAGCACCGTTGAAAACAGCTGTATAATATCCGGCTGTCTTTACTTCGTTTACTAACTTTGCAACTTCCCTTCCGGAAATATCATATAGCAGTATGCTGACTTTTCCGTCATAAGGAATATCGTAATCAATCTTTGTAGTTGGATTGAAAGGATTCGGATAATTTTGTGACAGTTTGTAAACACCAGGCACGCCTACTTCAATTTCATTTGACAGATTAAAGTATTCAAAGTTACCGTTGAAATCTATCTGCTTAAGTCTGTAGCTGTATTTGCCTGTATTCACTCTTTCGGAAAATGAATAACTCTTTGACTCATTAGTCGTTCCGTTTCCGGTAACATTTCCGGCTTTAACCCAGTCTGCCGTTCCGGTAATTGTTCTTTCAATATCAAAACCGCTGTTGTTTATTTCGCCTGAAGTAGTCCAGTTTAAAGTAACATTATTTCTGTTAATGCTTGAAGTAAAACTCGCAAGCTCTACAGGCAGCGCACCACCGTCAGCTACACTGTGATTAGCACATCGCGTAACTTCTTTATTCAGCTGATCGGTCTGATCATAAATATTAATTTTTGTCCGGGTTAATGAAAGAACAGCTTCACAACTATCCCTGATTATAAAAGGATTTGATAATAAAGCTGATAAGTCTATCGGCGTAGTGGATTTAAGTTTATATCTGCCGATAAGTGTCGGCACACCCTGCGGAATAATTAAACCGTTACCTGTGCCCGGCAATGTATTTGCCGCTAATCTAAATTCAAAACCAGGAACAGAGTTACTGCTTGAAGCTGCTGTTTGCGGGTTTCTCGGTCTGAATCCTGCAGGAATATCTGAGACCGGATTTCCTCCGGATGTGTCTAATACAAATGAAGAGGCTGCTCCAACACCCGGCGGAAAATTCCCAAGCCCGGCAGGAGCCCAAAAAAAGAATTGCCATCCGGCAAGTTCCCATACTACTGCATCAGTATGAGTAAATACAAGGTCAAAGACCATTGTATTCGGATCAATTATATCGGAGTTTTTTACTTCGAGTGTATATTGGGGGAAAGGCTGTGAAAATGATGTTCCGGAAAAAATAAAAAGAACTGCTATTGTAACAATGAGCTTTAGAGAAGTTTTCATTGTCCTTAATTTAAGTTTTAAAAAAGTGTTACAATTTATTACGGTTTGTTCGTTTCTTTTTCTACTGAATCAGATCTTTCAGAAAATCCGGAATTACTTTACACTGCAATAAATTATTTCCCGGATCATATACAATTATAGAAATTATTCAGCATTCCTTTTGAAACCCAATAAGGGGCGGGATCATTGCCCGCCCCGTAAAGGATGTAAAACAGTTTAATCTTCTTTCTTTATTTCTGAATTTTGTATTGCATTTATATCTATCTTAGGTACAGCATAAGCATCCGGTAGACTAATAATTTCAGTCGGTGCTTTGAAATTGTAATTTACAGGTTCTTCTGTGAATGGTCTTACAGCTCCAGGATATTTGACTTCTCCTACAAAGTTGAACGCATTATTGTCAGCAATGGCAGCGTCAACTAGATCAACTACTCCATCCCAGTTAAGATCTGTAACTAAATAATCACCGAAAGCAAAATTAAACGCATCATTGTCTATAATTGCTACGTCAGCAAGATCTACAACCTGATCTCCGTTCACATCACCTGAATAAAATGAAGCTGCTCCGTTTACAGTTGTTCCGTTACTACCGTAGATCTGCGGAAGTCCGGTTGTGAAATTGTATGCAATTGCTACAGAGTTAGCTATGAAAATATTGCTCCATGATGAGATTGAATTTCTGTGTCTGATTTCTAGCAATAACGGATACTGATCTTTGATGACAGTTGCTTCTATAACTTTTCTTCCGTAAGCAAATGATCCGTTATGAGCTGAATCAAGGTATACCTTTGATCTCTGCATTATTTTATACGGAGGCGAGTTACCGTCTCTTATTATTACTTCGACTGTATCTCTTACTCTGCCGTTTAATTGTAATCCTTCAAGAGATAAGCTCAGATCCAAATATACAACATCATGCATATTGAGTTCTAATTGTTTTGCACCGAACTCAATTGCAAGTCCCTTTCCGTTTGAGAAATCAAACATCGGTCTTTTTACGCCAAGGTTTGTCGCAGGCGTTGCCGGGAAAGGATTTGTCGATGATACATATCCGTTATATGCAATCGGCGATCCGAGTCTTGACCATCCTACTACATAATTTCTGAATGTTGTGACATTAGGAGGTGTAGTATTATATTGTGCAAGATAATTTGCATAGAAGGAAGAGCTTGTTTTCTGATTTAATGTGTCCGCTACAGTAACTCTCCAGTTTGAATTATTCTGTACACAGCCCTTTGCAATTTCTATTACAACCTGGAATGAAACCCAGTCTGTAGTCGGAGCAAAAGCAACTGCTCTGTCATAAGTTATTATAAGCTGATTAAATTTCACTTTGTAGCTTAATCTGCTTGTGCCGTTTCCTAAATTAGCCATATTAAAGTCTTTCCAGAAAGGAAGTAATGCATTGTTTGCTACCCGCGCACCGTCAATATTAAATGAATTAATTGAAATTGCTCCGAACTGCTGTGTTAATCCTATTATTCCGTTTGTTCCCGGGAATATAGAATCATAACATACGCCGTTGAATTTTAAAACTTTATCAGTAGTATCCTGATTAAATTCCAATAGCATTTGCTTTACATTTAACACAAAATACGCGTCATCATTTGATGATCCAACTCTGATTGTACCAGGTTGCTGCACTCCGTTCAGTATAAGATTTCTGCTTCCTGAAGTATCTTTCCATCCCCATCTCGGATAAGACGGCTGATTTGTTGCTAGATTATTAGCAAAGAAATAACCGCTGTCGTTTCCGTAATTCGGTTCAGGATTTACTGAAAATGAAGATTTTAATGTATCGTTGAAAGCTACCTGATCACCCGGAAGTCTTGTATAAATTGTTACGGAATAAAATCCGACTGTACTTGGTGAAAATGAACTTGGAAATGTTAAAGTTTTTTCCTCACCGGACAATAATGTTTCAAAAGCGCTGTCCTGATAATTTACCGGACCGGTAATTCTGTAAACTGTTGAAAAAGGTACATTCTGATTATTTTGACCGAAGTTTTTAATTTTTGCCTTTGGAAATACAGCCGGACCGCCAACTTCTAATTTTAAAGGTTCAACGTTTTCTGTCGGACCCACATCATTATTAATAACAGGTGGTGTCCACTCAAATGTAGTACCTGAAGCAGGAAGAATGGTTGAACTCATTGCAAGAGTATTTGTATTTGCTGTACCTGCTATAGTTGTAGCCCAGCCTGCTGTTGCAGTATTTCTGTTATTGTAATCAGCATTGACGCTTCCTCTTAAACCGACCTGACCGGTTGTAGCTGCGGAATTAGTATTTGTTCCGTAAACAAACTCTATTCTATTTGATGTTTCATAAAGTTTAATTTGGAAATTCATCATATTTTCATTAGCTGAAGTCGCCCATGGTCTTACTCTTTTGAACTGAATTGTATGAACTCTGCTTCCGACTGCTCCGGTAGTTCCTCTCACTATACTTCCGGTTGCTACAAGTAAAGCAGTTGTACCGGCTAAAGTAGGAGCAATAGAAATAGTAACAATACCGTTTCCCGGATCAAGAGCTGTGATAGTAGCGCCTGCAGGTATTCCTGTTCCGAATATAAACTGACCTACTTCAAGACCAGCAAAGTGACCTGCAGGTACAGCAGTTAAATTCACATCGCCAATTGTTCTTGTTGCGGTTATGCCTCTGTTACCAATTAAATCTCTTCCGTATGTTGACAATGCGCCGGCATAAGCTGTAGTAGCGCTAATTGGTGTATAAGAAGTGGCCGATGGCAGTGTAGTGCCAAAAGTAATAAAACCATTTGAAGAAATATTAAAAAAATTGTAAGAAATTCCGTTATATGTGAATGTAAACGGAATCAGATTGTTTGGATAGACAGTATCATCCATACTGTTTACACCTGATGTTGTTGTAGTAGTAGCAACAGCAACAGTCGTATCGCCTATGATTTCGGTATAGACGCCGACACTCTGGGCAAATGTATAAGCTGAAACCTGAGCCTGCGTCTTTACTGTTATACACAGCAACAAAAACGCAAAAAGAAATGAAAATAATTTTTTCATGATTATTTTGTTTGGTTAGAAAATATGTTAATTAATGTGTGAGTAAAAATAAAATAAATTAGTTTATAAAACAATAGTCATTTGTTTATTCAAAAAAATTTATTGATTTTAGAATTTGGATTTAAATTCAGGTAAGATTTTGTATCAAATTGCGGCTTACCGGTTATTAAACGGATAAAGTAATTTCACCAGAATAATATTTTTTAAGAATTCCTTTTTCATTTCTAAGACATAATGCGCCGTCAGGGCTTATGTCTTCAGCAATTGCTGTTTCAGGAATATCATCGGAAAATTTTTTAAACATAATTTTTTTACCGGCAATATCTGAACATATTTTCCAATTTCTAATAAGCTCTTTTCCGTCTTTTAGAAGACCTGTCTTTTCAAAAAAATTCTTAATGAAAGATAAAAGTATTGTTTCCCGTTCGGATTTTAATCCTGATTCGTATTTAAGTGAAGTTATATTTTGCGGTAAGGATTTATCAAAGACTGTCTGATTTACATTAACCCCGCATCCTATTATAAAGGTTTTAACGGGGGTTTCTATATTTTTTAATTCAAGAAGAATTCCCGATAGTTTTTTGTTATTGAGTAAAATGTCATTCGGCCACTTAAGCATAAAATTCATTTCTTTATTACTGATAAAAATTTCTTTCAGAGTCGTATAGAGAATGTAAGAGGTATAAAAATTTACAAGCTGAATCTCGTCAACCGATAAGTTAAGTTTTTTTATCAAAGTAAAAGTTAAATTGGCTCCCGGCTCTGAATACCATTTTCTGTCGAATCTGCCTTTGCCGGCGGTTTGATTTGATGTGAGAATTAGCGTATTGTCTGCGGAAGGATTTTCAGCTAAAAAATTTTTTGCGGTCAGATTTGTAGATTCTGTTTCTTCAAAATAAATTATGTCCAAAGAAATTCCTGTTTTCAGAATTTCATTTTTCAGAAATGCAGTATTCATACCGCAGAATTTTTTTAATATATTTAGTCCGGTCTGGAAGGTTCGGGATGGTCCTTATTGCTTTTCTTTTCAAATTTTTCCTCATCTATATCTTCATTTTTCTTTTCGTTATCCCTGTAATAATTTTCAGGAATTTTTTCCTTTTCAATATCATCTTCCTTAATAATATCTTTTTCCTTTGTTAAATCCAATTGCTCCTTTTTATCAGACAACTCATATGTCAGCGCAGCGTAACTGTCCACTCTTCCGAAACCGTAATACTGGTCCCAGCCCGGTTTGTCTTCTCTCGGATCACCTACCAGGTCTTTTGCCGTAAACTTAATTATCTTAGAAAGATCATCTGACGTTCTGTTTTGATTTTGTGCAAGAAGCAGAGAAGCTATTCCGCTGACTATTGCAGTTGACTGTGAAGTGCCGCTCCAGAATACATCATATGCCTGTGTATTTTCATAATCCAGTCCGTAAATTTTATTTCCCGGCGCGACAACGGAAATATTCTTTCCCCAGCAGCTTCCTCCGCCCCATGAGAATTTTCTGCATCTTTTGTCATCGGTATCTGTAGCTCCCACAGCCATCACGCCGTCAAATCCCGCCGGATAATAATTTCTGTTATCGCCTTTGTTCATCATCGCCGCAACTACCATTACGCCGCTTTCAAGTGCATACTCAATTGCAGTTTTTAATACTTTTGAATAGTCATCGCCGCCCTCGCTCATATTAATAATATCGGCTCCGTTATCTACTGCGTATTTAATTGATTCAGACCACCAGTCATATTCACCGCTGTTATAGGAATTAAGATTTTTACAGTTCATCAGTCTGCACTTCTGATCAACGCCGGCAAAGCCGATCCTGTTGTTTGTACTTGCCCCGATTACTGTCGCTATATTTGTCCCGTGACCGAAACCGTCTTCAGGTCTGTTATCATCGTAAGCAAAATCCCATCCTCTGACATCGTCGGTGTATCCGTTATTATCATCATCAATTCCGTTGTTTGGAATCTCTCCGCTGTTGATCCAGATTCTGTCTCTGAGATCAGGATGATCATCCCTGATTCCTGAATCAAGAATAGCAACTACCACTTCGTCACTGCCTGTTTCAATATCCCAGCTGTAAACAATTTTAATATCGGCTCCGACCTTTGGAAGGCCTCCGCTTGTCGGATCGACCGAACCATTATTCTGAAGATACCATTGCTTGTAAAACATTTCATCATTGGGAACATTTTCCTGAACATTTAATTTCTGAATCTCCTTTACTCCCGCTGCATATCCGGAAGATACCGGCTCACAATACTCCACATTTTCATTTTTTGAAAAATCCGATACTAAAAATTGTATATCGTTTATGTCTTCCTTAAAATAGAGAACATAAATTCTGTTCATTTCAAATTTTTCATAAAGGTCTTTCCTTCCGTTATTTAATCTGAAAACTCTTTTTACCTTTTCTACTTTATTAACTCTGATTTTTTTATCAAAAGAACTTACTCCGGTCTGCAGAGTGATTTCCCCGGTTGCTTCGGAAATTTTAAATTCTGTTTTTGTTTTGATAAAAATTTTCTTCAGGGAAATTCCTGAAGTAGGTTCGTTTAATGATTCAGACTTAACATTACCGCCGTTTAGAATTAAGAATACTGAAATAAGAAAAAATGATGTGAAAAATTTTGACATATGTAATAAAAAATTTTTTTAAAAATTATATGCAACTCCAAGACTGAGATTCAGACCGTCAACAAATATTTTAGAATTGAGATTCTGTTTAAGCTCATAAGATATTCCGTTAATGGTAAAACCCTGAACCGGAAACTCGCTCCTTACTTTATATTCTCCCTGACGAAACCTAACTTCAAAAACACCGGATATGTTCCTGCTGAAAAAATATTCCATTACGCTTGTAACTACAAAACTGAATCCGGGTTCTTTGGAAATTGTCTTTGACTGAATATTTAAAACTGTTCTTTTCCTGTCTCCGAAATATACTCCGACTCCTCCGCCAAAATAAATTTTCAGATCCTCTGTAAAATCAGGAATATTAAAATATCCCATTACTTCTATCGGGATCATAGTAATCTCTTCCTTAACTCTGGCTCTTATCGTAACGGAATCCGAGATGAAAGTTTCTGTAAGCTCTTCATCAAGTATTGAAACATATTCGGCTGAAATTCCAAATGACAATTCATCTCTGAACAATCTTTTTCTCAGAAGTACGCCGTAACCGTATCCGCCTGAAATTTCCTCAAACACATTTCTTTCAAAAAGACTTTGAGAAAAGGGATCTGCCTGTATTGTTGCGGAAGATACATAATTGACAGAGGTTCTCAGACTGAAACCGCTGCCGAGGGTTATTTCTGTTTTAGTTTGTGAATTCAAAATTCCGGGAATCAAAAAAACAAACATGGGAAAAAATATCAGAAATAACTTCATAAAAAAACCCACCGTTTAATTAATAGTGGGTTTAGATAACATTTTTATGATTAAATTTTAATTCAATTTTTTCTGACCATAACTGTTAAAAATATTTATCACGGTTATCGATTATCTTTGCTTCATTTTGCATCTTAGTAAGCCAGTCCGAAACAATCTGCTGCCTCTTAGTTCCGAGAAGAGTATTTCTGATATCAGGCGCTTTTAATACATAATCCTGTTCATTGAATTCAATTACTGAATTTAATTTTACAAGAATAATTCCTTTCGTTCCTTTAAGCGGCTGCGATACTTCTCCCGGATTCATTTTAAATATTGCGCCGTAAACCGCATGATCAAGCCCTATTGTACCTTCCGGCTTTGAAACACTTACGCTGTCCGTATGTCCGAAAATATACTGCGGATACTGCTCTTTTAATGCCATCAGATCCCCGCCGGATATTTTACTCTGAATATCTTTGGCAATTGATGAAAGCACTTCAGCTTTTTTCTCAATAATAACTTTAGGTTTAATCTGTGCTACTTTAATTGAATCAAAATTTAAGAATCCCTGAGGTTTTTTTTCTGTAATTTTATAAATTGCGTATCCGGTAAGAATTTTTATCGGTTCAGTATAATCATTAACTTTACCGTCAAAGCTGAAATTAAGAACTTTCTTATTGCTCGAGCTAAGAGGTATTTGTCCGTCTCTTGTTATATCCTGTGACTCCGCAATCTGAACATTCATTCTCTTTGCAAGCGAGTCAATATTCTCACCTTTTTCAAGCTCTGCGTAAAAATCATCGGCTTTTTTCTTGTTCATAGATTTACTTCTTGAGCTTGGCTGGACCGGTTTTGTTACCTGAGCTATTTTAAATTCCTTTTTTTCCTTGCCGAACACTTTAATAATATGAAATCCGAATTTACTATAGACAGGTCCGGTAACGTCACCGACAGCAGTATTATTAACAGCTGTTTCAAATTCTGCTACCATCGCGCCTTTTCCAAACCATCCGAGATCTCCTCTGTTCTGCTTTGCTGACGGATCATCTGATAATTCAAAAGCAAGCTGACTGATATCCTCTCCGTTTTTTACTCTGTTATAAAGATCAAGGGCTTTCTGATATGCAGCTGCTGAATCATTTTCCGTATTAACAAGTATATGAGTCGCTTTTGTATATAACTCTTCAGTATCTTTTGAATCCAGTAATCTGATTATCTGATATCCTTCATCAGTAATTAACACATCTGAAAGATCACCGGGTTTTGCTTTAAATAAAAAGTCAGTTGCTGCCTGTCCGAAAGCATTCGTTTTTTGAAATTCCCCGTTGAATGGAATTGAAGAATTATCATTTATAAATTTTATTAGCGATGAATCTTCTGTATTTAAAGTTTCCAGATCCTTCTTATATCTTTCAAGTTCTTTTTTTACATTGGTTGAATCTTCAGCCGTAGCTGCGTCTGCGAAGTTCAGATATTTCAGTCTTACAGATTCATTCTGTACGAAGTCATACTTATTTTCTTCATAATATTTTTTCATGTCTTCATCAGTTACTGCAAACTGAGATGAATCGGTTACTGTGTTATAATCAAGAAGAACATAATCAATATTAGCAAAAATATTATCGTCTCTGTACTTTTGTAAAACATCACCTTCAGTTACAACAGCTCCTTCTGAAATAACTGCCTGAAGCTTTTCGGAAAGGAGAGTTTCCCTCACATAATTTTCCACCTGACTCCAGAACTGCGTTGCTTCGGGAGTTTTCATGCCAAGCGCCTGCTGATAAAATGCTGAGTTAAATACTCCTGTAGAATCCATGAAATTTCTTTTAATCTGATCGGGCAATGTTTCCGGTCTGTTATAGATCCAGTCGAGTATTTCTCTGTCGGATACTGTAATACCGTATTTTTCAATTGCCTGTCTTGTAAGTGACTGATTCACGAGACTGTTCCAAACCTGATCTCTTATCTGTGCTATATTTGCATCGGTAATCTCGGTTTCAGGATTCTGCTGTCTCTGCTGCTCTATCTGCTGCTGTACAATCCTTTCAAAATCCTGATATGAAATCTCACTGTCATTGATCTTTCCAAATGCTTCCGTCTGTCCTCCGATCCCCATATAATTCATTCCCCACTCAAAAACTATGGTTGCAAGAAATGCTATGATAAGTATAATAATTATCAAAGGCATCTTATCCCGCATCTTATTCATAATACCCGTATTCTGCACTTTTGGTTTAGTCATTAATATAAAAGCTCCTTAAACTTTATTTTATCGAAAAGAATTTTTGTGAAACGGTAAAATTAATTTTTTTGGTTTGTAAAAGCAATGAATATAAATACACTTATGCACTATTCTAAGTACACGACAATAATTTTGT
>DDUU01000057.1 GCA_002344965.1 Candidatus Tepidiaquacellales bacterium UBA2330
AGCGTATGCTGCTGATGAAGTAGGTTACAAGTTACGAATTTCGAGTTACGGGTTAATTTATTTCCAGCGTGAATTAAGCACAAAAGGTCAATTATTAATTATCAATTTATTTACACCAATATAATTAAATTGAATCATGCAATTTATACTTTATAATACAGTATTCGAATTTATGAAATCTATAATTTTTAAAACAGATTCAAACTTTCATTGTAATAGAAAATCAAAATAATTATATTAATAAAATTTTAAAAAGAAAAGAGGTAATAAATTTGTTAAAAGTAATAGTTCAGGACGGTGAGTCCATAGACAAAGCTCTTAAAAGATTCAAAAAGAAATATGAAAAATCAGGGTTGCTGAAAGAGTTCAGAAGAAGAATGTTCTATACAAAGCCTTCTGTTGAGAAAAAGATGGATAAGGAAAGGGCAATCAGAAAAAATAAGAGAATACTTGCCGAAGAAAATGTTTAACTGAAAAATGCGCTTTTAATAAAACCCATTGAAAAAGCTCAGTGGGTTTTTTATTTTAAATGATATTCATTATACTTTAAAAAAATTCATAGAACTTGCCCCAAAAAATACAGAACCAGTTAACCGAATTTATTTCAAAAGAAAAAATTGCGAAACGGGTTACGCAGATCGCAAAACAAATAAATAAAGATTACAAAGGAAAGAAACCAATTTTTATCGGCATACTAAACGGTTCATTTATATTTCTTTCAGATATAATCAGAGAAGTAAAAATAGAATGTGAGATTGATTTTCTGAAACTTTCGAGTTACGGAGACGAAAAGATTACATCAGGAAAAGTAAAAATGCTGAAAGAGCTTAATTGCGAAATAAAAGGAAGAGATATAATTGTAGTAGAAGATATAGTGGATTCTGGATTATCGGCAATTTTCATAAAAAAGCTGATTGAAAAACATAAACCTGCTTCATTAAAGTTTATGACTTTGCTTTTTAAAAAAAATATATCCAATCTGAAATTCAAAATAGATTACATCGGATTTGAGATTGAAAATAAATTTGTAGTAGGATACGGACTTGATTATGCGCAGAAATACAGGAATTTAAAAGCTGTATATGTGTTAAATTGTTAAATTCAAACAATTATGACTGAAAATAATAAAACACCCAAAAAAAATAATAACGAAGAGTTTAACTGGAACAGAGTATTTAAGATTGTTCTGGGTTGGAGTGCCATACTTATTGGTTTTTTTCTGATTATGGTATATACCAAAGGTTCAGACGGAAAATATTCGGAACTAAAATATGACCAGTATCTTAGATTCCTCAGTGAAAAAAAGATCGCTTCAGCAGTTATAAAAAAATCCGATAATAATTATGAATTTCTCGGAACACTCAAATCACCCGAAACAATAACTTTAGGAAACAGATCAGCTACAATTGACAAATTCACAGTGCTGCTTCCTTATACAAATATTGATGACAGTATAGTTAATACATGGACTGAAAGCGGAATTCAGTTCAGCATAGAAAAAGATGACGGAGGATGGCTCACGCCGTTGCTCGGAGCGCTGCCGTGGATACTAATCATCGCCTTCTGGATAATTATTATGCGAAGGATGCAGTCCGGCGGAGCAGGCGGTTCAAAAAATATTTTCTCATTCGGCAAATCAAAGGCAAAATTACTGAGCGAGACCGGAACAAAGGTAACATTTCAGGATGTAGCCGGCGCTGATGAAGCAAAAGAAGAGTTATCTGAAATTATAGAATTTTTGAAAACACCTGCGAAATTTCAAAAGCTTGGAGGAAAAATACCGAGAGGTGTATTATTATTAGGTCCTCCCGGAACGGGAAAGACTTTACTTGCAAGAGCAGTGGCAGGGGAGGCTGGAGTTCCGTTCTTTTCTATCAGCGGAGCTGACTTTGTGGAAATGTTTGTAGGTGTCGGCGCTTCAAGAGTCCGTGACCTTTTTGAACAGGGAAAAAAGAACGCGCCGTGTATTATATTCATAGATGAAATTGACGCTGTGGGAAGACACAGAGGCGCAGGACTTGGCGGCGGACATGATGAAAGAGAACAAACTTTGAATCAGCTTTTAATTGAGATGGACGGTTTTGAGCAGAATAGCGGTGTTATTATTATTGCAGCTACAAACAGACCTGATATACTTGATCCGGCATTGTTAAGACCCGGAAGATTTGACAGGCAGGTTGTAGTTGACAGGCCTGATGTAAAAGGAAGAGAAGGTATTTTAATGGTGCATACAAGAAAGACTCCTCTTGCAAATGATATCAGTATTGATATTCTTGCAAAGGGAACACCGGGTTTTTCCGGAGCTGATCTTGCTAATCTTGTTAACGAAGCCGCGCTGCTTGCCGCCAGAAGAAATTCTGATAATGTCAGTATGAGGGATTTTGAAGAAGCGAAAGATAAAGTAATGATGGGAACAGCCAGAAAAAGTCTTATCATTTCAGACAGGGAAAAAAAGACTACGGCTTATCATGAAAGCGGCCACGTAATTGTTGCAAAAATGATTCCCGAATCTGATCCTGTACATAAAGTAACAATTATTCCGCGGGGAAGAGCTCTTGGTGTAACTACTTATCTTCCAATGGATGAGAAGCATACGTATTCAAAGGAATATCTTGAGGCAATGCTTGCATACGCAATGGGCGGCAGAGCTGCTGAGAAATTGATTTTTAATGAATATACAACAGGTGCAAGCAATGATATAGACAGAGCTACAAGTATGGCGCGAAGGATGGTTTGCGAATTCGGTATGAGTGAAAAACTCGGACCTATCGCTTACGGCCAAAAACAGGAAGAAATTTTTCTCGGCAGAGAAATTAATCAGCATAGAGATTACAGTGAATCAACTCAGATCCTTATCGATGATGAAATTAAAAAGATTGTACAGTCTGGTATGGATAAAGCTGAAAGAATATTAGCGGAAAATATCGGTATTCTTCACAAAATGTCAGAAGCATTACTCGAAAGAGAGATTCTGGATTCTGTTGAAATTGATATGTTAATGAAAGGCGAAGAATTGCCTCCTTATCAGAAACCTGAAAAAGAAACTTCAGCAAACTCTAACGGAGAATTTTCAAAGGGAAAAAAGAAAAATGTTGAAGATGATAAATTCGCTCCAGGCGATGTTGCACTTGCAAATTAAAATATAATTTTAAATCAATAAATAAAAAGCGAGAATTAACTCGCTTTTTTTTTGACTTTTGAGAACAATAAATAAGACTGAATTTAAAAACGAATTATACAGAAAAGGAATTCACCTGTTTTCTTCTGTAATTCCAATTGCATATATATTTATTGAAAGCAGAGAGTTTATAATCTGGTTTTTATCCGTTCTTACTATTGTAATGTTTACGATAGATTATTTCAGATATAAAAATCCGGGATTTAAAAAATTGTATATGAGCTTTCTGGGTAATATACTCAGACCGCATGAAGTTAATAAAAAAAAGGCTATGTTTACCGGCGGTTCATATCTTGTGCTTTCATTCCTAATCTGCGTTGTGATATTCCCAAAACCTGTTGCAGTAATGTCTATGCTTGTTCTGGTTGTTAGTGATTCATTTGCAGCAATATCAGGAAAACTATTCGGCAGAACTAAAATAGGCGAGAAGTCACTTGAAGGAAGCGCCGGGTTTTTTATTTCCGGACTGGCAGTATTGTTTGTTACTCCTAAATTAACGGATGACAATATTGAGTATATTGTTGCCGCAGCTACTTTGCTTATTACTACTGCCTTCGAATTATTACCATTGAAGTTTGATGATAATGTAATAATTCCTGTTTTTTTTGGTGTAACTTACTTAATACTTTTTAAATTATTTTTATAAAATAAAATCATATAATGTCATTCAGATGCGGAATAGTCGGATTACCGAATGTTGGTAAATCAACTTTATTTAATGCAATAACTTCATCTCAAAATGCTGAAGCTGCAAACTATCCTTTTTGCACCATTGATCCGAATGTCGGAACGGTCATTGTTCCCGATGAAAGAGTTACTAAACTTGTTGAGCTTTTCAATCCGAAGAAAATTGTTCCGGCTACTATAGAGTTTGTTGATATAGCAGGACTTGTCAAGGGAGCGTCAAAAGGCGAAGGACTCGGTAATCAGTTTCTTTCGCACATAAGAGAAGTGGAAGCAATTATTCATATCGTAAGATGTTTCGAAGATGAAAATATTGTTCACGTCGAAGGTAAGATCGATCCTAAGAATGATATTGAGACAATTGAAACTGAACTTATTCTAAAAGACCTGGATACACTTGATAAACGATTAGAGAAAGCAGGAAAAGGAATCAACAGCGGTGACAAAAAGGCAATTGCAGAAGTGAGTCTGCTTAACAGATTAAAAGAGCATCTGAGCGTTTCCAGACTTGCAAAATATTTTACTACGGGACTGAATGAAGAGGAATCAGAAATAATTAGAGACCTGCATTTATTAACTGATAAGCCTGTACTTTATGTGGCAAATGTAGATGATAAAAATCTCAAAGGAAATATATTTTCGGAAACAGTAAAGGAAATAGCAAAAAAGGAAAATGCAGAGTTTTTAATCCTGTCTGTTCAGATAGAATCTGAAATATCACAGCTTGAAACCAAAGAAGAAAAATCTGAATTCTTAAATGAATTAGGCCTGGAACTTTCCGGGTTGGATAAGCTTATTAAAAAGGGATATGAACTTCTTAATCTGATAACTTTTTTTACCGCCGGTGAAAAAGAAGTTCATGCCTGGACCATTCCTAAAAATTTCAAAGCGCCTAAAGCAGCAGGGGAGATACATACTGATTTTGAAAAAGGATTCATCAGAGCCGAGATAATAAAATATCCTGATCTTATTGAATATAGATCGGAAAGCGCTGTAAAGGAAAAGGGTCTTATGAGAGTGGAAGGGAAAGATTATGAGATTGAAGATGGAGATGTTGTGTTTTTCAGATTCAACGTCTGATAATTATTCAACGCCAAAAAATCTTAAGCCGTTAACTGTAATAAAAGCTGATATGTAGGCAATAAATGTAAATGTAACAATCTGCATTAAAGGAATCTTCCAGCCGCCTGTTTCTTTTTTAGAAATGGCAACAGTAGAAAGACACTGCAGCGCAAATACGAAAAAGACAATAAGTCCGGCAGTCGTCGCAGGCGTGAATATTTTAATTTCCGTATTTTCAAATGTCGCATTCTGCATAGCGCTCAGAAGAGAATTCTGATTGTCTTCTCCCGTATCAGTAACTTTAAAAATTACCATAAGCGAACTTACAAATACTTCCCTCGCAGCAAAAGTTGCTATAAGCGCAACACCAACTCTCCAGTCCATTCCCAAAGGCTTCATTACAGGTTCAATAAAATGACCGATCTCAGATGCATAGGAAGTTGCAATCCTTTCAGAATTTTTTAACATAACAATTTCATCTTCGGACCTTCCGGTTTCATTTACGACAGGATCATAATTCGGCAGATAAGTTAATACCCAGAGTATAACAGATAAATATAAAATTACCGGTCCGGCTTTTACAACATATTGTTTAGCATTCGAAAACATGCTTGTAATTGAAGAAGCTAACTTTGGTTTTCTGTAAGCCGGAAGTTCAAGTATAAATGAAGAATTGTCGCTCGTTCTTAAAAATGATTTGCTGAATTTGTTTACAACCGATGCTATTACTAAAGAGCTTACAATACTGAAAATATAAATCAGCGTTAATGTTAAACCTCCTGTCAGTGCATCTTCCTTTGGTATCAGAAAGGCAATAAGAAGCGCATAAACCGGTAGTCTTGCGCTGCAGCTCATCAAAGGAATTATGAATATTGTAAGCATTCTTTCTTTCTTATTTGTTATAGTCCGGGTAGCCATCATTGCCGGGATAGCACAGGCAAATCCTGACAGCATAGGTACAAATGATTTACCGTTTAAGCCGAGCTTTGACAAAGGTTTATCAATTATCATTGCACCACGGGCCAGAAAACCGGAGTCTTCAAGAAGACTTAATATAAGAAACAGAATCAGTATCTGCGGAAGGAATACAAGTACAGAGCCGACTCCGCTAATTATACCCTGTGAGAGTAAATTACCGTACCAGTTGTCACCCAATAATTCAGAGGCGCTTTCTGATAAAAAGCTAAATGCTTCATTCACTAGATCCATTGCCGGAGCAGCTATATAAAATACTGATGTAAACATTAAAAGCATTGTCAGGAAAAAAATTATAAGTCCCCAGAATTTATGCAGTACGATCTTATCAAGCTTTAAAGTAAATTCATCCGGTTTCTGAAAAGATCCGGGACTGTTTAAGACAACAAGTTCTTTATTGATTTTTACTAAGTCTGTTTCGTTAATATTCTCAGGAATATTTGCGGCGAATATTACATCTTTTTCTATCTGCTCAATCTCTGTGTAGGATTTCAGAAGATTTTCCCGGCTTAAAGGATAATTCTTTTTCACGGAATTATTTTCTGACATTTTGCCGAGCTGCTGAATGGATTTATTTACTGAAGTTAAAAAATTATCTATGCCTTCTCCGGTCATTGAGTTTACTTTAACTACATCGCATTTCAGAATTTCGGAAAGTTTCTTATCCGAAATATCAAAACCTTTTTTATGAAGCAGATCGAGCATAGTAAGAATAACCACTACATTAAACCCAGAGTTAATGAGCTGTCTTACTAAATAAAGATTTCTCGATAGCTGACTCGCATCGACAGTTACTGCTATAATATCAGGTGTGCCGTATTCAGGGTGATTGAATAAAGTCTGAACTGATAATTCTTCATCCGGTGATACAGGAAGTAAACTTATTATTCCCGGAGAGTCGAGTATATTAGCGTTGACCGCATATTTGGATAAAATTTTTGAAACAGAATATTCAACAGTAGAGCCGGGATAATTCACTGTTTTAAATTTCTTACCGCTAAGCTGATTGAATAATGTTGTTTTACCTGTGTTCGGCTGACCGGTTATTGCTATTAGGGGGGTTTTATTTACTGTAGTCTGTTCCTTCAAATTTTTATCGACGCAGCTTCATTTTTTCTAATTGCTATAATTGATCCCCGTATTGAAAAGGAAATAGGATCGTTGAATAATGTTTTATTCAGCATTTCAATTTCCTGACCGGGTGTAAATCCAATTTCCATTAGTCTGTGCGATGAGGGATGGGAATTATCTATATCTTCTATTCGCGCTTTCTCTCCGATTTTCATATCAGCTGCAGTTTTCATATTATCTGTTATTTTATGTTTATTCAAAATTATACAATGGTTTTTTATAATATTAATTACCGGAATTGTTCTTACATGTTTTTACGTCATTGCATTTTGCAAATACCTGCAGAGTATGGTCCACCATTTTAAAATTATTATCCTTACAGATTTTATCCTGAATTTTTTCTATCTGAGGGTATTCAAACTCGATAATCTTATTGCAGTTTACACAGATCAGGTGATAATGCGGCTTTCTGCCGATCTTTGTTTCGTATCTTGTGCGGTCACCTTTGAAATTATGCTTGGTCAGTATGTCGCATTCGCTCATAAGTTCAAGCGTCTTGTAAACAGTAGCCCGTGATACATTGAGATAATCATTCTTCATTTTAAGATAAAGCTCATCAGCATCAAAATGCTCCTCCATATTCAAAGCAGCATTGAGTATCAGAAACCTTTCATTTGTAATGCGATGAGCGTTATCCTTCAGATAAGCTATAAACGTATTTTTAATTTCTTCGAAAGTCAATTTCAGTTTCCTTATTAAGAATTTGTCTTAATAAAGATAGAGAAATTACATTTTAAATTCCATTTATAACTTTATCCAGAATTGCTAATCCTTTATCAATATCTTCCTTGCGGATGTTTACCGGGGGTCTGAATCTCACTGATTTTTCACCTGAACCGAGAAGTATAAGTTCGTTGTCAAAAGCCCTGCTTCTAATCTCATCTCTCATTTTTCCGTTTGCGGCGTCAAATGCGCAGAATAGTCCGAGTCCTCTGCCGTTGCTTATTTTACCCGAATATTTTTCAGCAAGTCCGGTAATGCCATTCTGTAAATGTTCACCCATTACTTTACAATTTTCCACAAGATTTTCTTCACTGATGATCTCAAGTATTTTAGTAAATCTTTTCATGTCAGTCATATTTCCTCCCCAGGTAGAATTAATTCTGCTCGGCATTCTGAAAACATTTTCTTCAATTTCGTCAATTCTGCCTGTGCAAAGTACTCCGCAAACCTGTGTTTTCTTTCCGAATGAAATAAGATCCGGCTGCACATAATGCATGTGTGCCCACATTTTTCCTGTTAGCGCGATACCGGTCTGCACCTCATCAAAGATCAGCATCATCTCGTTTTCATCGCAGAGCTCCCGGAGTTTTATAAAAAATTCCTTTCTGAAATGATTGTCTCCGCCTTCGCCCTGAATCGGTTCGAGAATAATTGCTGCTATATCATCTTTATTTTCTGCAAGAGCTGTCTTTATCTGACTTACAGCTTTATCCTCTGCAGCTATTACGTTAGCAAGGTTTTCTTCATTTAACGGAAATGTAATCTTTGGATTATCAATTCTTGGCCATTTAAATTTCGGATAGTATAGTATTTTAGTCGGATCAGTATTTGTCAGGGACATAGTATATCCGCTTCTGCCGTGAAAAGCTTCCCTGAAATGAATTATCTGATGACCTTTTTCTTCAGTATAACCTTTCTTAAAATTCTTTCTTACTTTCCAGTCTATTGCGGCTTTGAGAGCATTCTCAACAGCCAGAGCGCCGCCTTCTATAAAGAATGAAAACTTGAAATATTCCGGTACAGCGTATTTAAAAAACGTGCTGACAAATTCCGCCTGAGTTTCGGTATAAATATCCGACAGGGAAGGCTTGTTAACTGCAACCTTACCTATTTCATTTATAAATTTTTCATTATTTAATTTTGGATGATTCATTCCAAGAGGATTTGAAGCAACGTAAGTAAAGAAATCCAGATAATTTTTTCCGTGTTTCGAATCATAAAGATATGCGCCTCCGGATTTTTCGAGATCTATAGTGATATCAAATCCGTCCACAAGCATATGCTTCTTAAGTTCTGTCTGCACATTTTCAGGAGAGATCGAAACAGATTTATGTTTTCCGTTTTCGTGAATTACTTTTGAAGTATCCGTCAGGATTTTATTTTCTGTTAAATTTGTCATAGTAGTCTGCTGTTTTAAAGTTTTATAATTTGTTAGTTAGTTTTATTTTACGCTAATGTATAAGTTTTTAAATTATACTTCCCATTATTACGGGTTCCTCTCCTTTTCTAATCAGAAATTTCATAAAATCTTTTACTGTATTTTTTGATACAATAAAAATCAATCCTATACCGAGATTAAAAGTTTTTCTCATATCAGCTTCTGATACGTTACCTTTTTTTTGTATAATTTCAAAAATCTCCGGTCTTTCCCATGAATCCCAGTCTACGCTGATACTGAGTTTTTTCGGAACAACGCGCTTAGTATTACCGATTATGCCGCCTCCTGTAATGTGAGATATTGAATTGATCTTAAATTTTTTCAGAGAACTCTGAATAATGTCAAGATAAGATCTGTGCACTTTCAGCAGCTCACTTCCCAGATCTGATTTTAGTCCGGGAAATTTTTTCTTAAGCTCTTTCTTTGAATTAAATATTTTTCTGACAAGTGAAAATCCGTTTGTATGGAGACCGTTTGAACTTAAACCTATGAGTACATTTCCCTTTTTTACATTTGAAGAATTTACAATATCTTTCTTCGAAACAATTCCCGTAATGGAACCGGCAAGATCAAAATCATTACCGTGATACACTCCGGGCATTTCAGCAGTCTCTCCGCCTATAAGCGAGCATTTATTATTTATGCATCCTCTGACAATTCCTTTTACTACTTCTGAAGCTTCTTCGCTGTTCAGTTTTCCGGTCGCATAGTAATCAAGAAAATACATCGGAACTGCACCGCAAACTGCAATATCATTAACACAATGATTCACCAGATCTTCGCCGATTGTATCATACTTTTTCACGGCTGCTGCGATTTTCAGTTTTGTGCCTACACCGTCAACACTCGAAACAAAAACAGGACTTGAATACTTTTTTAAATTCACTTCATAAAAAGCTCCGAAATTTCCTATTCCTTTAAGAACTTCTTTTGTAAATGTTTTAGTGACGTGAGGTTTTATTTTTTCGACGAATCTGTCGGCTTCTGAGATATTAACACCGGAAGACTTATAACTTAATTTCACTTTTCAAAATACCCAAACTAACCTTGTATTTCAATGAATTATAAATTTTAAAACCTGTGTTTAAAGTGTTTAAACACAGAACTGTAAAAATATTTTCAAAAAAATATTGGTATTTCTTAAAGGATGGTTACATGGAATACGGAATTGAAAATTCAAATATGTATCTATAATTTGAAGTCAGTTTATCTTTAAAATATGAAGCGAATTTGTCTGTGGTCAAGTCCGAGAAATATTTCAACCGCACTTATGTATTCATTTGCTCAGCGGGATGATACAACAGTTTTTGATGAACCGCTTTATGCGCATTATCTCAGACTGTCAGGCTATGACCATCCCGGCAGGCAGGAAATTATTGACAGCATGGATCCCGACGGCGAAAATGTAATAAGTAATATAATTCTCGGAAAGCATACTAATGAAGTCCTTTTTTTTAAACAAATGACTCATCACTTTATCGGATTGAAAGAAGATTTTTTAAACGAGGTAATTAATGTATTTCTGATCAGAGATCCTAAAGATCTTATCATTTCATTTTCGAAAGTAATTGCTGATGTTAATATGGAAAGGATTGGAGTAAAAAAACAGTACGAACTTTTTCAGAAACTGATTTTGATGAAACAGGATCCTCCGGTTATAGACTCAGGTGAAATTTTAAAAAACCCGGAAAAAGTACTTACAGAACTTTGCGGAAAAATTGGCATTCCTTTTGACAGAAAAATGCTTAAGTGGAAACCCGGTCCTATACCTGAGGACGGTATCTGGGCAAAGTACTGGTATAAGAATGTACACAGTTCAACAGGTTTTTCAAAGTTTGAATCAAATGATTCTCAGCTCCCTGAAGAATTTATTCCGCTTTATAATGAGTGCATGTTCTACTATAATGAATTAAAAGAATTTTCAATTAAAGCTTATTAATTATGCTGCAGAAATTTGACGAAAGAAACAGTAAAATTAAAGTATTCATTGGTGACAGATTATATGAAAGACAGAATGCAAAAGTCTCGGTGTTTGACAGTTCTGTGCAGGGAGGAGATGCAGTTTGGGAAGGTCTTAGAATATATAGCGGAAAAATTTTCTGCTTTGACAGGCATGTCCGAAGACTTCAGGAATCCGCAAAGACTCTGTGTTTTGAAAATATACCCGGTTTTGATTTCATAAAAAATGCTGTTATGGAAACTCTCAAAGCGAACGGAATGAATAATGACGCGCATATACGACTTACACTTACACGAGGGGAGAAAATCACTTCCGGAATGGATCCGCGGCTTAACACAAAAGGTCCGTGCCTGATAGTGCTGGCTGAATGGAAAAAACCTGTATATGACAGTGAGTCCGGAATTAAGCTTGTAACTTCACATATAAGAAGAAACTCTCCTCAGTATCTTGATTCAAAAATACATCACAATAATCTGATCAATAATATTCTTTCAAAGATTGAAGCTAATCTTTACGGGGCTGACGATGCCTTAATGCTTGACGGAAACGGATTTGTATCCGAGACAAATGCAACAAATGTATTTATGATTAAAAACGGAATACTGCATACACCTAATCCGGATTCATGTCTGCCGGGAATAACCCGCGGAATTGTACTGGAAATTATTACTGAGCTTAATCTGATATGTAAGGAAAGAAATATTTCCGTATCAGAATTTTATAATGCTGATGAAGTTTTTACTACCGGTACGATGGGGGAGCTTACTTCTGTTTATGAAATTGACGGAAGAAAAATTATTAATAATTACGGTTCGAAAATTCTGCAAAAAATTATTGAAAAGTTTAGAAAAAGAACAAAAGAAGAAGGTGAAGTTATTATGTAATAAATTGAATGAAATTCATAACCATTTCTTATAGCGAAACCAGCCAAGCATTACAGTCGCTACTATAATCATTAAAATAATACTGATATAAAATCCGAATTCACTCTGCAAAAAAGGGATTGTATGAAAATTCATACCGAATATCCCTGTTATTAATGTCAGAGGAAGCATAATTGTAGCTATGATAGTCAGGAATTTCATTACTTCGTTCATTTTATTATTTACAACTGAAAGATATGAATCCAGAATACCTGAAACATAATCGCGGTAAGACTCTGCGGTATCGGCAACTCTGACAAGATGATCATAAACATTTCTGTAATAAACTGATTCCTCAAGAGATATCAAATCTGTTTCTCTTCTTGACAGCTTATAAAGTATTTCTTTCTGATATGACGATATTCTTCTGAGCTTGATAAGTTCTTTTTTAAGATTAAGAATGCTCAGCAGATTTCGGTTGCTCGGCATTTCCTTGAATATTCTTGATTCGACCGTATCGATCTCTGCTTCAATATGATCAAGCACAGGATAATATCTGTCAACGATCTCATCGAGTATGAGATTGAGAATGAAGTCAGGACCTTTTTTGAAAGCAGACTCTGAGATATAATTCTTTATATTTTTTGATATTGTATTTTCCCCTTTTTCATTATGAATTGTTACAAGAAAATTTTTCCCGAGGAAACAGCTTAAGGAAAATATACTGTATTTTTTTCCTGATTCATCAGCCTGAATTCCGTTGAACACAATGAAAAGATATTTTTCGAAATCGTCGATTTTAGGATGATGAACAGCATGGTCTCTGATATATTTATATGAATCTTCTATGGCAAGAGGATGAAACTGAAATGTATCTTTTAATAACCTGCTGGTCTCTTCAGAAGTAACATCGTGAATATCAGTCCAGACAATATCCTGATTTTCATAATCCCATTTTGTTAATGTATCTCCGGAGATTGAAAAAAGACCTTTCTCTGAATTATAAACTGTTGTTGTTATCATAATTATCTGAGAATTTTATTGTCTTTTCATAATGCTTATCTATAACAATTACGAACTCACCTTTAAGATTTTCTTCGCCGATTTCATTGAGTATTTCCGCTGCAGATCCCCTGAATTTTTTTTCACTTACCTGCGTGATATTAAAAGCCACAAATACTTTTCTCTCACCGAAAATATCGCGGATATCATTTAACACTGCTTTGAGTCTGTAAGGCGCGTCGAGAATAACACTAACGCGGTCAGATAAACAGAATTCTTTCATCTCCTTTTTACGGATCTCTGCTTTAGGCGAGAGAAACCCGTAGTAATAAAATCTGCTTATATCAAAACCGGATAATACTATTGATGATAAAAGAGAATTAGCTCCGCTCAGGAATTCTGTTTTAATTCCAGCTTCTATACATTTGTTTAAGATTAATTTTCCGGGATCGGAAAAAAGGGGAGTACCGCAATCCGATATTATTGAAATATTTTTTCCGATGAGCAGTTCATTAAATATATCATCACTCGCTTCCGCTTCGTTATGTTCATTAAGTTCTTCAAGATCTTTTTTTATTTCAAAAAATCTTAAAAGTCTTGCGCCTTCTTTGAATTCTTCACAATAAATTATATCAGATTCTTCCAATGTTCTTAAAGCACGCAGACTCATATCTGAATAATCGCCGATAGGTGTAGAAACTAAATTTAATGTACCAAGCATATTCAATCTGAAAAAATGATTATTTTAATCGATGCCTGTGCTGCCGTATCCGCCGTCACCTCTTTCTGACAGGGAAATATTTTCAGCTTTGATAAGTTCACATTTTTCATGGGAAGAAATTACAAGCTGAGCTATTCGGTCACCTGAATTAATTTCAAAACTACTTTTGCCGTGGTTAATCAGCAGCACCTTTATTTCACCCCGGTAATCGGAATCGATGGTTCCCGGTGAATTCAAAACTGTAATTCCGGATTTAAGGGCAAGTCCGCTTCTCGGTCTGACCTGCGCCTCAAAACCTTCAGGAATTTCCATTATTAAATTTGTCGGTACAATTGTATATTCTGATTTTGGTATAACAATTTTCTCATAAGATGAACAGCAAAGATCCATACCCGCCGAACCTGATGTTTTGTATTCGGGAATATATACAGGTCTGTGAGGATCAGCAATTTTAAAATAGATGATCAATTATATTTTGAAATGTTTGTAAAATTTTACCTAATAAATTTTAAACGTCAAAATCACTTGAGCTAAGGACTCCAAGCATAAAAAGAAATGCAACTGCAACAATAGCAATTATTGAAAGAATTACATTTATTATTCCGAGCCACATTCCGATTGTTGCAAGTGTTTTTCCCGCTTCAGGCGATCTGCCTGCATTTATTTCATTTAATTCTTTCTTACCGATGACCCAGGCAGGAATAGCGGCAAAAAGACCGCAGATTATATAAGATAATATTCCGAGTACTAATGCAAAAATCGCATTTGAGCTTGCGCCTCCTCCTGTATTAGGTGAAGATGACGACGGCGGAACAGGCGGCTGAGGTGAAAATGAAGGCGGCGGAGGAGGAGGTGGAATATTTCCGCTTCCGGAATCCTGATAATAAAAAGAATAAGATTTCATTTTTATTTTTTAAATTAATGAATTTATAGTTTTCAATTTGAGCAAATATAAATTA
Organism: Candidatus Tepidiaquacellales bacterium UBA2330; assembly: GCA_002344965.1. GTDB lineage: Bacteria > Bacteroidota > Ignavibacteria > Tepidaquicellales > Tepidaquicellaceae > UBA2330. The sequence goes on from DDUU01000057.1 coordinate 14,697, forward strand.
TTAAGCGAATAATTTAAACACTTAAAATTTTTTTTGAAAAAAAAGTTCTTGAGCGTTTAATGAGACAGTTTCCTTTAAATCATCGATTCCTGTTGAAGTAAATTCTGATATTTTTTCCAGAGTCTTCAGCATAAATGACGGTTCATTTTTTTTTCCTCTGTAAGGAACAGGCGGCAGAAAAGGCGAATCTGTCTCCGATAATAATCTGTCAGGAGGAGTTTTCAATATCACTTCAGTGTTGCTGAAATTTTTATAAGTTATATTTCCGCAATATGATATAAACATATTTTCAATGTTCAGAATTTTATCCAGTTCAGTTTCATTTCCAGTAAAGCAATGAAATTGTCCTTTCAGATTTTTTCCTGAAAATGATTCTACAATTGATATTGCGTCAGAAGTTGAATCTCTTGTGTGAATCACTACAGGCAAATTATGAGAAATTGCCATCTCAATCTGAAGACTGAAAAATTCTTTCTGCTCTTTTACAAAAGAAGTATCCCAGTAATAGTCAAGACCGGTTTCGCCGACCGCCACTACCTTTTCATGTGTGAGAAGTTTTTCTATTTTATCAATATCATCAGGTTTGCTTTTTGAGACATCACCGGGATGAACGCCTAATGCAGCGTATATCATTTCATATTTTTCCGAAAGCTCTAATACTTTCAGTGAACTTGCAAGATCGACAGCCGGCACAATAATTCTTTCGATTCCGGTATCTTTAGCCCTGTTTAAGATCTCATCTAAAATATCAAGTATCTCAGGATAATAGAGATGCGCGTGTGTATCAGTCAGCATTGATTTCATTTGAGATTAATAAATCGGAATTCTCAATAACGGATAAGATCATTTCAGAAAAATTTCTATATGCGGATTTACCTGCTTCCAAAACTTCGGTGTGATCTGTAATACCGGTTGAATTTACTGACAATAAATTTGTAATGCATGAAATTGCAATCACCTTGATTCCTTTTTCCGAAGCGGACATAACTTCAGGTACTGTTGACATTCCTACGGCATCTATTCCGAACTTTGATAAAAAGTTTATTTCAGATTTCGTTTCATAATTCGGACCCGGCATACAGCAGTAAGAGCCTTTTCTTAATTTAATTTTTTTTCTTAATGAAATTTCAGTCAGAATTTCTGTTGTACTGTTTTCATAAAGCAGCAGATTTCCTTTTACAGAAAATCTTGCTTTCAAAAAATTCAGATGGGACGTGATCAGCATTAGATCAGAAACTTTGAAATTTTTATTTAATCCGCCGGCGGCATTTGAGATTATAAGTAATTTTACTCCGTTTCTGTATGCAAAGTCAACAAATTCAAGTATCTTTCCCGGATTATATCCTTCATAATAATGTCTTCTTCCGGAAAAGAGAATAATTTCCTTTTCAAAAATAGTACCGGTCATAATTTTCATTTTATGAAAACTGTCTTCATCTGTAAAAATAGTTTTACAATTCATCAATTCTTTGGAAAATCCGCCGAGTCCTGAACCGAGAATGATTCCGATTTTATAATTCAATTATCAAGAATGATTTAAAAATATTTTTTTCTGAAAAGCCTTTACGGAATAATAAGATCAAACTGAATATAATTTACAAAAACGTCTTGATAAAATTAATAACATAAGTTATGTTTGTGAAAAGAAACTTTTACGCAATTTTTACACTTTTGACTGTAAAAACAATATAATGACAAAAGAAAACAGCAATCCTCTGGAGAAATCCAGAATGTATCTTAAGAAGGCGAACGAACTTCAGATAAAGGGACAGTTTGAAGAAGCAATCCTAAATTATAAAATATCACTTAACATATTTCCGACTGCAGAAGCCCATACTTTTTTAGGCTGGACATACAGCTTTGTAGGAGAGCTTGATAATGCAATCGAAGAATGCAAGAAAGCAATTTCGCTGGATAAGGAATTCGGTAATCCATACAATGATATCGGTTCATATCTGATTCAGCAGGGAAAATTAGATGAAGCGCTGACCTGGCTTGAGCTGGCGCTGAAAGCAGAAAGATATGATAACAGGCATTTTACATATTTTAATATTGGTAAAGTGTATGAATCTAAAGGTTTATGGTTTGAAGCACTTGATGAATACAAAAAAGCCATTGAAATTTCGCCTGATTATCTAATAGCAAAACAGTATCTTAACAAACTTCAGGGTTTATTAAATTAAATATCAATAAAATATTATGAGTAAAATTATAATAATTGCAGTCATTACATTTCTAACTACAGTTTCCGCCTCATCACAGCTTGTTTTTGAGAGAATCGGCGGAGATACGACTTACGGTAATTCCGATGCAAATTACGCATATGCTTATTACAAAAACAACGGTTCTTCTCCTGTTAATGTCAGATTTAACAGAACACAGGACATTCTTCCAAACCCGTTCTGGACAAGTTCAATATGCGTTGGATTGTGTTATGCACCGTTTGTTCATGTTGTACCTGATACTTCCGCCATATCAGGACCGGAACCGCCTGTTACCATAATGCCCGGTGAGCAGGATACAATGGATATAACTTTTTATTCTCCAAATACGGGAATAGCCCATATAAAACTCAGAATATATGTTGATGAAAATCCGTCTGAGTTTATTGAAAGGGATTTTATTTTAAATGTTACTTCTGTAGGTATAAATAACATTTCTTCTCTTGCTGAGAGTTATTCATTGTCTCAAAATTATCCTAATCCGTTTAACCCAAATACATCAATTGAATTTTCAATAACAAAATCTGATATGGTAACATTGAAAGTTTTTGATATACTCGGAAATGAAGTATCAAGCCCCGTCAGTAATGAGAGACTGAATGCAGGCTCTTATAAAGTGGATTTTAACGGAAATAATCTTTCATCAGGAATTTATTATTATACATTATCAGCAGGTAATTTCAGAGAAACGAAAAAAATGATGCTTGTTAAATAAGGTTATTCATATTTTATTTTTAAAATTAATAACTCTCAAAAAACTTTGGTTAAATGGCGATAATTAAAAAGAAAGACCTTACATTTCTTGAACAGACATACTTACCGCAAATAGTTAAAGGATTAGGATTGACCTTCAGTCAAATGTTCAAACCTAAATTTACAAGACAATATCCGGAAGAAGTATGGGTACCTCCGCCGTCATACAGAGGAAGACCTGTGCTGGTGCAGGAGGAAGACGGTTCGGAACGTTGCGTCGCCTGCGCTTTGTGTTCCAGAGTCTGTCCCGCACTCGCTATAGAAGTTCAGGCTGCGGAAACAGAAAGCGAAAAGGAAAGATATCCTGAGAAATTTGAAATAAACATGGTAAGATGCATCTTCTGCGGATTTTGCGAGGAAGTATGTCCTGAGGAAGCGATAATTATGAGTGACGAATATGAACTGGTTTTTTCAAATCAGGAAGAAGCGGTTTTCGGCAAGGACAAACTTCTTGTTCCTAAAGATAAATTAAAAAAGCGCCTGGATTTTCTGCAGGAACACAGATAAATTTAAGAAGAGAATGAAATTTATTTTATATATCATATTATTTTTTGTCTTAATTTCCAAAGCATATAGTTTTGAGAATCCAGAGAATACTGTCCGCGTATTTAATGCAAAGATAAATAAAAGTGAAGTTGAAATAAATTTTGTCATTTTAAACCCGTCGAATATTAGTAAATATAAAATGGAATCCCGAAAAACAGGGGATGAAGGTTTCAAATTTCTGAATGATATACTTTTCAGTAATTTCCGTAAAAAAGAAAATTCAGATTCAGCAAATCTTTATTATTACATATTTAATGATAAGCCAACTGAAAACGGCGTTTATATTTACAGACTTAGTTTATATGACCAATCAAATAAATTAATTAAATCAGAGGAAATTAAAATTGGCATATCTGAAGTGCCTGAATTTGAAAATCTTCAGAACAATCCAAATCCGTTTAATCCGACTACTCAAATCTCGTATAAACTTCTCGTTCCTACTTATGTAAAACTTTCTGTTTACAGTCTTACAGGAAAATATGTAGATTTGTTAGTTGACGAATTTCAGACTCCGGGATTATACAAAATTGATTTCAATGCATCTTCCTACAGTCAGCTTTCCAGCGGTATTTATTTCTATAAATTAGAGTCCGGTTATACTGTTGATATAGGTAAAATGATTTTTACTAAATAAATACATTATTATTATAAACTTCCTTACAAACTTCATAAGATTTATTCCGATATTCTTATTTTCAAATAGTTTTAAATTGAACATCGTGTTTATAATTTTTATTTTATAAATACATATATGGATGAGTTTAAGACTATTATTTTTGATCTGTTCCTTCTGTTATTTTTTGTTTTACTCAATGCATTATTTGTAGCAGCAGAGTTTGCAATTGTAAAAGTCAGAAAAACCCAGCTTAATACTGTTGATATTAAAAACAGCAGAAAAGGCAAACTTGCATTTAAGCTTATTACTCATCTGGATGAGTATCTTGCCGCTACTCAGTTCGGAATTACCATATCATCCCTGGGACTCGGATGGATCGGAGAACCGGTAACCGCGAGAATTCTCGAACCTGTATTTTCTCTTTTGTCAATCGAAGACCCGAAGACAATTCATACAATTTCATTAGGTGTAGGATTTTTAATAATTACCTTTTTGCACATTATTCTAGGCGAGCTGGCTCCAAAGTCTATTGCTATAAGATATCCTAAGCAAACCACCCTTTTTATTGCGTTGCCTCTTCAGATATTCTATTTGTTTTTTAAACCGGCTATATATGTACTAAACGGTACCGCTAATTACATTTTAAAATTGTTTGGCTTAAATCCTGCGACTGAATCCGAAAGATTTCATTCTGAAGAAGAAATAAGGCAGCTGATCACTGAGGGAACGCTTTCCGGAAAAATAGATGAGACTGAATCAAAGATCATTCAGAAAGTTTTTGACTTTAATGATAAAACGGCAAATGAAGTGATGATACCAAGAAATATCATGTTTGCGATAGATGTTGAAGAAAAAAGGGAAGTGATTATTCAAAAGGTTATTGAAGAAGGATATTCCAGAATTCCGGTTTATAAAGACAGTCTTGATAATATTATAGGCATAATTTATTCTAAAGATATAATCAGCGCCGCAGAGCACAAAGAGCTTATTGTACTTCAGGATATAATCAGACCTGCGCATTTTATTCCTGAGACAAAACAGATTGGAGAGATTCTTAAAGACTTTCAAAGAAAGCATATTCATCTTGGCATAGTTGTAAATGAACACGGAGGTGTAGAGGGTCTGATTACACTTGAAGATATTATTGAGGAAATTGTGGGTGAAATTGAAGATGAATATGACTCAACACCTGATCAGATCAAAAGTCAGAAAAAGGGCATTTATCTTGTAAACCCTGAGATTACAATAGAAGATTTTAACGAAAAATTTGAAGCCAATATTCCGAATGATAATGAAGACTATCATACTCTCAGCGGATTTTTACAGGAAGTTACAGGTCATGTCCCGGAAATTTATGAAAGAATTGATTATCAGGGAATTGTTATTACTGTTATGAAAAAGTCAGGAAATAAACTCTTGCAGGTTAAAGTACAAAAACTGAAAAGTTATTAATGCTTAATAATTTGGAAACTGTTTGACAACATTCATTGGAAAAAAAATATTAACATTCTTTACAGAATTAGGTCAGTACTTTTATATGATGACCGGAGTTCTGAAAAGTCTGGGCAGATTATTCAGGGACAGAAAACTTGTATTTGAACAAATGCAGCACGTTGGTGTCAATTCACTTGTACTCGTTGCCATTATAGGAATTTTTACCGGCGCGGTTTCATGCTGGCAGGCGGCTTATCAGATAAAAGGACTTATTTCTTATTCATATCTCGGATCGGCGGTTACAAAAGCAATATTGATAGAACTTGGACCGGTACTGGCTGCAATTGTGCTTGCAGGAAGAGTCGGCGCATCCATGGCAGCAGAACTCGGAACGATGAAAGTTACCGAACAGATAGACGCGCTGGAATCTATGGCAATTGATCCAATAAGATATCTCGCAATGCCCAGGATTGTCGCAACTACTATTATGCTGCCGGTGCTGGTTGTTTATGCCAGTTCAATTGCGATAATGGGTGCTTTTACAGTTGCAACGGTATTTCTCGGCGTTCCGTCTGATGTATTCCTTGGTGCATTTAAGAAATCATTTGAATTAAAAGATTTTTATGCCGGTACTATTAAAGCAATTTTTTTCGGATTGTCAATTTCATCGATCGGATGCTTTATCGGATTTTCCGCAAGCGGCGGAGCTGAAGGAGTCGGACTGGCTACAATCAAAGCATTTGTTATTGCAGCAGCTTCTATCCTTATGCTTGATTATATTTTATGGAATTTCTTAATAGGTATGTAATTTTTTTATTATGAATTTTCCCGAACATTTAATTGGTCTGAGATATTTATCAAAAGATAATTTTGAAGAAATATTCGATCTAACTGACTATTATCTGGATTTTATTAAAGAAAAAAAACCATTTAAAAAATTATTAGCTGGAAGATCTGTTCTGAATTTATTTTTTGAAGATTCGACCAGAACGCGCATATCATTTGAACTCGCTGAAAAAAAATCCGGTCTTGATACTGTGAATTTTAATTCCGGATCATCTTCATTAAATAAAGGAGAAAGTTTTCTTGACACAGTAAAAAACATTGAAGCGATGAAATTCGATTTTATTGTGGTTAGACACAGCGTGCCGGGAATTCCATTATTCCTTAAAGAGCATACTTCTTCAAAGATTATTAATGCAGGTGACGGTATAAATGAGCATCCGACACAGGGATTACTTGACATTTATACTCTGAGAAAAACTTTCGGTGATGTAAAGGATCTGAATGTTTGTATTGTCGGGGATATTTCTCACAGCAGAGTTGCTCTGTCAAATATATTCGGTCTCAAAACTTTAGGAGCAAATGTTTCAGTTTGCGGTCCGGTTTCTTTTATTCCAAGAAATATCGAAGGACTGGGTGTGAAAGTTTATTATGATATAAATGATGCTGTCAGAGAGAATGATGCTTTGAATATACTCAGAGTGCAGATGGAGAGAAATGCGGGATCAAATATGACTTCACAAAAAGAATTTAACAGGTTTTACGGAATTAACTTGAACAAAATTAAGCAAAATAAGAAAATTAAAATTCTGCATCCCGGTCCGATGAATATTAATGTAGAAATTGATGCAGAGACAGCCGCATCCGAAAACTCATTGATATTTGACCAGGTGACAAACGGTCTTTCTCTGAAATGCGCATTATTTAATTTAATGAAGTAATTGAAAAATATTTGAATCTCCTTCTTAAAAATATAAAGATTGTTTCTCCGGAGGATGAATTAGATATTGTATCTGATTTACTGATAGAAGATGGTATTATTTCGAAAATAGGAAATGTAAAGAGAATTCCGAAAAATACTGATGAGATGAATATGAAAGGAAAGACTGCAATACCGGGCATTTTTGATATGCATGTTCATTTCAGATACCCGGGACAAACTCATAAAGAAGATCTGTATTCAGGAAGCTTGTCTGCTGCAAACGGCGGAGTAACGGGAGTTTTATGTATGCCCAATACCGATCCTCCGATAGATTCGGCATTAATAATTCAGGATATTAAATTAAAATCCTCAGAACTTATTACGGACGTGGAAATTTCAGCCTGTGCTACTGAAAAAAGAGAAGGAAAAAAATTGTCACAGATACTATCTCTTTCGGAGGCAGGAGCGGTTGCATTTACTGATGACGGCAGCCCTGTAAGTGATCCGGAAATTTTCAGAAGAGTACTTGAATATACATCACAGGTAAACTGCCCTGTCATTCAGCATTGTGAAGATATGAGACTATCTAACGGCGGAGTAATGAATGAAGGATTGATTTCCACGGCTATGGGAGTAAAAGGCATTCCTGAAATTAGCGAAACTTCAATTATTGCAAGAGATATTCAGATTGCAGGTTATATAAAAAATTCGCATTATCATATTCAGCATATTTCATGCGGAAAAAGCGTTAGTCTTTTAAGAGAAGCAAAGAAAAGAGGAATGAATGTAACCGGCGAAGTGTGTCCGCATCATTTCATTCTGACCGAACAGGAATGTCTGAATTACAATGTTAATGCCAAAATGAATCCTCCACTTCGAACCTCTGATGATGTTGAAATGATACTTGAAGGAATTAAAGACGGCTCTATTGATGTGATATGCACTGATCATGCTCCGCATACTGATTATGAAAAAAATCAGGGATTTTATGATGCGCCATTTGGTATTACAGGTCTGGAAACTCTCGTAGGACTTTCTTATACTTATCTTGTAAATACGGGAATAATTTCATTCAGAGATTTTGTTGATAAGGTTTCGGTCAATCCGAGAAGGATCCTGAATTTAAAAAGCGTAAATATTAAAGAAGGCGAGTCAGCGAATATTTCCGTCCTGAGTGAAAAGACAAAATGGAAAATTAATAAGAAAAAATTTATGTCAAAATCACTGAATACGCCTTTTGACGGATTTGAAGTACAGTGTAAACCTTATTGCGTAATTAATAAAGGAAAAATTCATTTTACAAGATTATAAACAGCTTATGACAAAGGTAATTTCAGTTTGTATTCCGAAAGGGGGAGTAGGCAAAACTACAACTGCTGTTAATCTTGCAGCATCTCTCGCTGTAGCTGAAAAAAAAACCTTGCTTATTGATGTCGATCCGTTCGGAGCATCTGCGATTGCGCTTGGCTTTACACCTGACAGAATTAAAGCGAGTTTATCGGAAATATTTGCATTTACGCATTCAATAAAATCCGCTATCCATAAAACCGAACTTGAGTATCTTGATTTCGTGCCGTCTAATATTTACAATGTAAATATGCATGAAAAGTATATTCAGAATCTTGAGAACAGACTTGTAATTAAAAATGCTTTAAAGGATATAGAAGGATTTTATGAATATATAATTATTGACTGTCCGCCTACTCTGAAAGGAATTACCACAAATGCTCTCGTAGCTTCGGATTCAATACTGATCCCGATAAAGTCAGGTCATTTTTCACTTGAAGCAGTCGACAGACTTATTTCATATTATGAATGGCTTAAGGATGTTTCAAATCCTAATCTTAAAATAGAAGGTATAGTGCTGACTATGTATGAAAAAGATTCTAAGGTTACTAAAATTTCTGAACGTGAATTAAAAATGAAATACAGTAATTATCTTTTGGAAACTGTAATTCCAAATACAAATTTATTAAATGAGGCAACTTTCTACGGAAAACCTTTATGCCTTTTCAAACTAAATTCAGACGGAGCAGAGGCGTATTTAAATCTTGCTTTTGAAATCATAGAAAAAAACAGTAAGGAGGAATTAAAAATAAAGTGAAAGTAAACGAAATTGAAAAGAATTATAATTTTAGAGAATCCGAAAAAAAATGGCAAGAGTTTTGGGGAAAAAATAAAGTTTATGAATCTCACCCGGACCCTGAAAAGAAAAAATATTCCGTCGTAATACCTCCGCCAAACGTTACAGGCATTTTACATTTCGGACATATGTTTAACAATACAATTCAGGACATATATTGCAGATGGAAAAGAATGCAGGGTTTTGAAGTCTGCTGGGTGCCTGGGATGGATCATGCCGGAATTGCAACGCAGGTTATGGTAGAAAAAGAGCTTGCAAAAGAAGGAAAAACCAAATATGATCTCGGCAGGGAAAATTTTGTAAATCTTGTCTGGCAGTGGAAAGAAAAAAACGGGGGAGTTATCTTAAAACAATTAAGAAAACTCGGAGCTTCAGTTGACTGGTCTAAAGAAAGATTTACGCTGGATGAAGGTCTTTCTTTAAATGTAAGAAAAGTATTTGTTGATCTTTATAAAAAGGGATTGATTTACAGAGGTAACAGAATTGTCAACTGGGATCCGGCATCTCAAACCGCAGTAAGTGATGATGAGATTTTTTATGAAGAAAGAAAAGAAAAGCTATATTACATTAAATACAAAATAGATAATTCCGATGAATATCTAACAATAGCTACTACCAGACCTGAAACAATGTTTGGTGATACAGGTGTTGCAGTAAATCCTGAGGACAAAAGATATAAACACCTGATAAATAAAGAAGTTATATTGCCATTGGTAAATAAAAAAATACCAATAATTTTTGATAATTATGTAGAAATGGAGTTTGGGACAGGGGCTTTGAAGATTACTCCAGCTCATGATGTCAATGATTTTGAATTAGGGCAGCGTCATAAATTAAAAGCAGTAACTGTACTAAACAAAGATTCGACATTAAATGAACTTACCGGTGAATTTTCAGGAATGGAAATTCATAAAGCCAGAAAAGCGATAGTTAAAAAATTAGAAGAAAATGGATTATTGGAAAAGGTTGAAGACTATACACATAATGTAGCTTTTTCTGACAGGACTAAGGCAGTAATTGAGCCATATTTATCCGAGCAGTGGTTTGTTTCAATGAAAAAGCTTGCTGAACCGGCTATTGAAGTTGTAAGAAATGGTGAGATTAAATTTTATCCGGAAAGATATAAAAAAGTTTATTTTCACTGGATGGAAAATATAAGAGACTGGTGTATTTCCAGACAGCTTTGGTGGGGACATCAGATACCCATTTGGTATCACAATGAAACAGGTGAAATTTATTGTGAGATTAATGCGCCTCAGGATATTGAGAACTGGACACAGGATGAGGATGTACTTGATACATGGTTTTCTTCTTGGTTATGGCCATTGAGTGTATTCGGCTGGTCAAATGACGAGTCTGATAAAGAGAATAAAAATCTGCAGTATTATTATCCGACGGATTTTCTTTCTACAGGTCCGGAAATAATATTTCTTTGGGTAGCTCGCATGATTATGTCAGGCTTAGAATATACAGGAAAAATTCCTTTCAGTGATGTGTATTTTCATTCGACTATTAGAGACGGAAAGGGAGTCAAAATGTCAAAGACTCTCGGCAATTATTCGGATGCAATTGAGCTGATGGAAAAATACGGAACTGATGCTTTAAGATTTACTATCATTTATATTGCACCTTTGGGAAATGACGTATTGTTTGATGAAGAGAAAACTCAGATAGGCAGAAATTTTATTACTAAACTCTGGAATGCAGGAAGATTTCTTCTGCTCACAAAAGAAAAAATTTCTGAAAACAGTTTTATTGAGAATTCATTGGTTAAATATAATGATGATCTGATTGATGTTTGGATGGAAAGCAGATTCAATTCGGCATTGCAGAATGCTGATAAATATTTGAGGGAATACAGAATAAACGAATATTCAAAAACCCTGTATAATTTTGTATGGAGTGATTTTTGCGACTGGTACATAGAGTTAATGAAAATTAAACTCAGCGAAAATCCGGAGAATGGAAAAGTAATTATTAATAAAGCATTGTTTTATTTCGAAAGCATACTCAAAATTCTTCATCCTGTAATACCATATGTTACAGAAGAGTTATGGCATATACTTGAAGAGGGCAGAGAGGAAAAAAGTATTTCGAAAGAAATTATTTCCAAATATGATACGAAACGAGTAAATAATGAATTCGAAAGAAAATTTGAAGAAGTAAAAGAAATTGTAATATCAATAAGAAATTTAAAAGCAACTAACGCTATACCTGCATCAAAAAAAATTACGGCTTTTATAATACCAGGAGATGATAATGCCTCTGCGCTTCTTTCCGAATTCAGAAATTACATTATAAAGTTATGTAATCTTGAAGAGATAAAAACTGATTTAAACAAAAATGAAGATACAAATTATCTGAATTCAGTAGTAAACAAATTTGAAATATGTCTGCCAGCTGAAGAAATTAATGATCTGTCATTAAATAATGAAAAAGTGAGGAAAGAGCTGGAAAATATTGAAGCATATCTTTCCGGTCTGAATAAAAAACTCAGTAATGAAAATTTTCTTGCGAAAGCATCTGAATCTGTAATAAATGCGGAACGGAAAAAAAAGGAAGAAGCTGAATTAAAACTGAATAAGCTTAGAAAACTGATTAGGTAAATTTTGTTTAATAAAAATCAATCATAAAGAGTCGATTTACCGAGAGCTGATAAAATTAATTCAGTAGCGAGAAATGCTGTTTTATTTTTAGAATCAAGAATGGGATTAACCTCCAGCATTTCAAGAGAATTCATACATCCGCAGTCAGCAACCATTTCCATTAAGAGCTGAGATTCCCTGTAAGTAAGTCCGCCCGGCACAGGAGTACCGACTCCCTGAGCGAGATCCGGATCAATACCGTCCATGTCAAAACTTATATGAATATGATCTACACGGTTTTTAAAATCACCCAGGACTTTTGCAATTATTCTGTGAATACCCATTTTATCGACATCAGTCATAGTGTAAACATTCAGGTTCATTTTTTTTATAGTTTCTGCTTCTTTAAAATCAACATCACGTATTCCGATCAATGCTACATTCTCTTTTTTCAGCTTCGGTGAAAATCCATTTAAATGTGTCAGGCTTTTTTCTCCAAGACCAAGAGCAATTGCAAGAGGCATACCGTGAATGTTTCCCGATGGTGTTGTAACTTCGGTATTCATATCCGCATGTGCATCTATCCAGATAACCCCAAGTGTTTTATCATTTTTTCGGCAGTAACTTGAAATTCCGGCTATAGAACCGATCGCTGTCGAATGATCTCCGCCCAGAATCAAAGTAAAAAATTTTTTATCGAGAAGGCTTTCAATTTTATTGGCGAGTATTTTAGAAGTTTTTGTAATTTCTGGTAGATATTTTAATTTTGAATTTTTGATTTTCTGAGTTTCTGAAATGTTAATATCAATATCTCCAAAATCTGTTACCTTATATCCGAACTTTTCTAATTTCTCTTCCAGATTTTCGTACCGGATAGCGGAAGGTCCCATATCTACTCCTCTTCGGTCAGCTCCCAGGTCCATTGGAAAACCAATCAAAGCTATTTTCTTATTAACGACTTTATTTTTATTTATCATGATGCAAATATAAGAATTAAGTTATAAAGAAATAAGTAAGTTAATAATTAATTTTGAATATTTAATATAAAAAATATTTTATAATTTAATTTCAATTTTGAACCTAAAAGATTTTAAACATACTGTCAGCATCAGAGTGAGAACATTCGATGTGGATTCCCAGGGGATAGTTCATAACATGAACTATTTTAAATATTATGAAGTTGGTCGTGTTGAATACAGAAGAAATTTCGGTTACAAAATAAATAAAACCGGAGTATTTGATGACGGTTTAAAAGTTGTAGTAGTCAGGAACGAAGTTGATTATATATCGTTTGCCTACCTTGATGATATTCTTAATGTGCATACGCGTATCTCCTGGATTAAAAATTCCAGCTTTTGCTTCGAACAGATTATAACAAATCAAAATAATGAAACAGTAATTTCCAGAGCAAACGGTATTCTTGTCAATCTTGACAGTTTTAACAGACCTGAAACTTTGAAAGAAAAGTTTGTAAATGAAATTAAATCATTTGAGAATAATTTAAAAATTTTAAAAAATGACTGAATACTTTATGAAATACTTAAGAGTTATTATTGCTTTTTCAGTATGTTTATTTGCTTTATGCTTTAATTCATGTGAACAGGATTTTGTAAATAATAATCCAGATATTGTTAAATTCCCGCCGGAAATCGAAGCTATTTTTAATACTCCAGTTACAAGTAATAATATTACATGCAGTACACCGTCTTGTCACGGTAATGAAAATTCCAGCAGCGGTATGAATTTAGTTGATTGGCAAAAAGCAATAAACGGATCAGATAACGGAACAATGATAATTCCATATAACGGATTTTGGTCTCATTTGTATGGTGTTGTAAATAATGACACACTTGCGGGTCCGGTATCAAACATTGCATTTTCTGAGTATCATAAAATAGACCCGCAGAATGTATCTGTGATTAAAAACTGGATTGATCAGGGAGCAAAAAGTGCTGATGGACAGATTGGGTTTACAAATGTATCAAAACTCGACAAGACTTTTATTACCAATCAGGCTTCAGATTTAGTCGCTGTTTTGCAATCCGATTCTAAAAGAGTTTTAAGGCTAATACCGGTAGGAGGCAGATCAAGTCAGCTTGATGCACCGCATTATGTAAAAGTAAGTCCGGATAAAAATTTCTTTTATATTTCACTTATACAAGAAGGATATATAGAAAAATTTGATATCAATACCGATTATCCTTTTTCAAAGCTGGACAGAATTCAAATCGGACTAAATCCCGCACACATTGAAATCTCACCTGATGGATTAAATGGATATGTCACTAATTTTGACGCATCCGGTTCAGAAAGAATAATAAGAAGATTCAACACAAATTCTCCAATGCAGATAACAGGAGTATTTCAGGATCAAAAATTAACAGCTCCGCATGGAATGGCTTTAACTGCTGACGGAAATCATTTATTTATTGCGTCGGAAATAGGGGAGTATCTGTTTAAAATTAATACAGATTCATTTATAAATTCGGATACAACAGTATTAAAAGAACCTATCGATCCCAGTGTTCCTCCAAACGGTCAGGGTACCGGAAATTTCAAACCGTATCAGATTGTATTATCTCATGATGAATCAAAGTTATTCGTTTCATGCAGAGGTTCAAATGAAATAAGAGTATACAGAACTGATGATCTTTCTTTGATAAGCCAGATATTTCTTGGAAATAATTCATATCCTCTTTTGATAAAAATATCAAATGACGGTAATTATCTATTCACATGTAACAGAAATAATAACACTGTATCAGTAATAAATACTAACACTCTTACTATAACTTCTACTATTAACGGTGTTGGAATTCAGCCTCACGGTGTTGATTTTACAAAGGACGGTCAATACGCAATTATTGCATGTGAGACACAATCAGGATTTGACGGACATCATCCTACTGTAGGCAGCACAAAAATTGGTGTTTCCAGAGTAATAAAAATGTCAAACTTTTCTTTAATGGAAAACAGAATTGAAATGGGGTCTTTTCCTGCAGGAATTGAAGTTGTAAAGTAAAAAGTTATGTCTTAACGGGATAGTAACATTTTCCTGACTTCTGTTTTTTCAGGAGTTTTTATTCGATAAAAATAAATACCATTTGGATAATCATCTGATATAAATTCTACTGAATGTTCTCCTGCAGACTGATCCTGGTTTATTAGATTAATTACTTCTTTGCCTAACCGGTCATAAACAGTAATGTTAACATTAGTTGAATTAGGTAAGGTATAAGTAATTACAGTTGAATTTTTAAACGGATTAGGATTATTTTTTGTATTAAAATAAGATTCTTTATTTGTTGAAACAGGACCATCAGAATCATAAGTAATTTCTTTATTTTGTATTTCGGAAATAAGCGCAATTCCCGATTCAAATTTTGATTCAATGAAATTCTTTCCGGTACTGAAATCGAACTGAATTCCAAAAATATTATCTTCTGTAACTTCAAAACTATCCATGTGCTTTGACACAATTTTAAAGTTATCCTGATCAAGCTTTACTTTAATTTCTTTCCAACCGTCATAATCCAATGAGATTTGATTTGATTCAAGAATGAGATCTTCATCAGCATTATAAGTACTGTTATTATCTACATCATACACTAATTGAATTTTTATATAGGCGTCATTATTGAGACCTTTTACCATTGTATTTACAAAGTTTCCGACTGTAAAAGTATGAGGTTTCTGAAGAAATATTTTACCTGCATAACTGTTAGATTTCATATTTTCTTTAGAGAAAATTTCAGCAAATCCATTTTCTTTGTTATCTTCTTCGTGTGAATATTTCATTTCCAATCCACCCCAAATCCAACCCGGAAGACTCTTTTTGGAAAAATCATCAATCACAATTCCCTGAGCAAAAGTGTAGTTTGAAATAATTAAAAGAAAAATTATTCCAAATATAAAATTTGATATTTTCATTTATTTAAATTTTTGAAGGATTAAAAAGAATAACTTTTATTTTATAAGAGTCATTCTTTTTACAGAGGTAAAATTATTTACCTGTAATTTGTACAAATAAACACCGGCTGAAAGTTCTGAAGCATCAAACTGTCTGCTGTAAGTACCGGGTTCCTGATAATCATTTACAAGTGTTTTGACGACCTGACCAACCAGATTATATACATTTAATGTAACAAATCCGCTTTGGTTAATTTTGTAGTTTATTATTGTTGCAGGATTGAAAGGATTTGGGAAATTTTGATAAAGTTTATAATCATCTGAAATTCCGGATGTATTTCCAATACCGGCTTTTCCAGCTTCGTTTAGAATATTATTTGCTTCAGCATTTATGTTAATGCTTAAGCATATAAAAAATATTAAAATAGTTATAATTAATTTATTCATCATATTTCTTCAATAATTTAGATAATTTAATATTAAGAATCAATGTCAGATTTAAAGTTTTACTTTAAAAAAATAAATAAGTTCCGGAATTAAACAATTCCGGAACTTTCAATTATTTGAATTATTCAATTTCAATAGCAATAAGTCTTACCAAACCATCCTGAGTTTTAACTTTAAAAACAATAATATCGCCTTTAGATTTTACATTTAGGATTGAGTTTAGTTGCGAAATATCGTTAATTTCCTGTTTATCTGCTTCTATAATTACCAGTCCTTCACGAAGACCTCTGTCAAATGCTTCAGAAAATCTTTTAACTGATTGAATATATACGCCATTTTCTACAGAAAATTTACTCTTTAAATCACTGTTTAATTCTGTAACTGTTAATCCTATAGATTCAAAACTTTTTGTGTTTAAATCAGTGTTTTCGCTTTTGGGAGTTGTATTTTGAGCTGTTTGATTATTAGATTCTGACCTAGGTTTAAGAGTTACTTTTTTATCAATCTCTTTACCGTCCCTAAAAATTTTCAGATCTACAACATCTCCTGGTCTTTGTGATCCGATTATTGTCTGTAATTCATTTGCAGCATTTACTTCTTTACTGTTAACTGATAAAATAATATCACCAACTTTAAGTCCTGCATCATCTCCTGCGCCTCCGGCTAACACGTCCTGCACCAATACTCCTTTTGCTTTATCCAGACCAAGACCTTTTGCTTCCTTAATATCAACGTCTTTTATAGAAACTCCAATATAACCGCGTGAGATTTTACCGCTCTTTATTAACTCGGTAGCAACTGTTTTTGCTAAATTTATTGGAATTGCAAAACCATATCCCTGATAATATCCGTTTGTAGTTTTTATTGCGGTATTGACTCCGATAACAGAACCGTTTATATCAACCAAAGCTCCGCCGCTGTTGCCCGGATTTATTGCAGCGTCAGTCTGGATGAAATTATTAATTGCATAACTGTCTCCGCCCATTTGTATATTTCTTCCAAGAGCTGAAACAATTCCTGCGGTAACAGTGCTGTTTAATCCAAGGGGATTTCCAATTGCCACTACCCATTGACCAACCTGAACATCATCGGAATTTCCAATGGAAGCGACCATCAGATCTGAAGCTTCAATTTTTATAACTGCAACATCGGTATTAGGATCGACGCCAATAAGTTTTGCATTAAATTCTCTTTTATCCGTAAGTTTAACTTTTATTCCGTTATCAGTAGCATTCTTAATAACATGGTTATTGGTCATTATATATCCGTCATTACTAATTATAATTCCTGATCCGCTGCCACGGGATGGACTATTGTCAGGCATTTTGAAATCAGGACCAAAATCAAACGGCATTTGAAATCCGGGAATTTGTTCATCACCCTGAGAACTGTTAGTCGTAACTTCTATATATGCAACTGCGGGAGTAACAGATTTTGCTATTTCTACAAAAGCTTCATTCAGGTTTTTAATTTCCTGACTTACATTGGGAATAGCGGGAGTAGTTTTGTATTCTATCTGAGAGCTTGCAATTATTTGTTTAACATTGCCGAAATTTGCTATTAATAATCCGCCGAAAGATAAGGCAATTACCAGAAGCAAACCTGCAAAAATTATTGATTTTTTAGACATTTTAATCTCCTTTTTTAAATAACTAATTTTTAAAAAAAATTTTTTTAAATAATGTAAATTAGTTTAAATTCCATTTTTTAATTCTCTGAAAACCTTATCGGATTTGAAAAATACAGGTGTTGCATTATTATTCACAATAAATCTGCTGAATCTGTCAGAAATATATTCCAAATCAAAATTATTTCTTGCTAATTTCAAACTTTCATTTGAAAAATCCTGACCTGTTATTTTCGACAGAAATTCAATTTCTTCATTGCTAAGGTTAAATTCAGTTAAGTTTTTTAAAGTTTCAATTTTACCATTCTCGATATCAAATTCAGGAAATAATCCTGCTAATTTTAAAAAATTAATTTGAAAATTCAATAATAATATTTCACTATCACTTTCAGTCAGATCCAGATTTGATAAAAAATTTAGAACAATTTCATAAAGCTTAGGATTCGGATCCAAATCAGGCAATGATTTATTAAGAATTTCAATTATTTTGTATGCTGCACGAAGTCTGCTGAATTCTTTAACTATATTTCCAAAAGTTCTCACAAATTCAGCTTTATAAATATTTTGCAAATCCCTGTTTTTTCTGTAATACAATATCACAGTAAGATAATTTAATGTTTCAAACTTTCCCGATAATCCGGATTTATAATTTCTTGCGCTTTTTAAAATTACCTTTATCTTACCGAGTTCTTTCGAGAACAAGGATACAATTTTACTTGAATCACCGTACTTAATTGACTTTAAAACCAGAGCGTCTGTTTTGATAATAGACAAGATGATTACGTTAATCGTTAAAAAGGTGTTTCATTTTAAATTATAAACTTTCTTCCTTAAAATAGGTCAGTTTCTTAAATTCAGAAAATCTTTTCATAATTTGTTCATTCGAAAGATATCTGATTCCGTCAAGTGAAAACTTCTCAACTGCTAAAGA
The DNA here is from genome assembly GCA_002344965.1 of Candidatus Tepidiaquacellales bacterium UBA2330. Classification (GTDB taxonomy): domain Bacteria; phylum Bacteroidota; class Ignavibacteria; order Tepidaquicellales; family Tepidaquicellaceae; genus UBA2330. The sequence continues at coordinate 33,615 of DDUU01000057.1, forward strand.
TGCCATAGTACTTCCGTAAATAACAGCAAGTTTTAAATTGTCCGTACTTAAATCTTTTGTTTTTGAAATCCAGCCCATTAAACCTCCGGCAAATGTATCGCCTGCACCGGTTGGATCAAAAACTTCTTCAAGAGGATATGCAGGAGCGGAAAAAATTGAATCATTTGTAAAAAGCAGCGCTCCGTGTTCACCTTTTTTTATTATAAGAATCTGTGGACCCATATTCATAATTTTCCTGGCAGCAATTACCAGATTAAATTCTTTTGTAAGCTCTCTGGCTTCACTGTCGTTTATTACAAGCAGATTTACATGTTTAAGTATTTCAAGCAAATCATTATAAGCTCCTTCGATCCAGAAATTCATAGTATCACACATTACAAGTTTCGGTTTTTTTATCTGTGAAATAACTTTTTTCTGAAGAGCCGGGTGGAGATTTCCCAGACAAATATATTCGCTGTCACGAAATTTTTCAGAAATTACCGGATCAAATTTCTCAAATACATTCAGTTCAGTTACAAGTGACTCCCTAGTGTTAAGATCAAAGTCATATTTTCCGTGCCAGTGAAATGTCTTTTGAGTTTCGGAGATTTCAAGACCGGATATATCAATATTTTTTGATTTGAGAAATTCTACTTCTTCTTTTGGGAAATCATAACCTACAATTCCTACAAGTCTGACAGGACTTGTAAAATAACTTGCTGAAGTAGATATAAAAGTAGCAGAACCTCCAAGTGTCCTCTCAGCTCTTCCAAACGGTGTTTCAATTGTATCCAATGCAAGTGATCCAATTACAAGTAAACTCATTTATTAATTTAAAATTATTTGAAAAATCAAATTAATTATAATGTATTCCTTATTCAAGAATATAATATTGCATTAGATTTAATTTTTATGAGGAACAATAATTTTTATTCTGCAAACTCAAAATATATTAGTTTGAAATTAATGATATAATAATATATTTTAATCGTAAGTAACATTAAACAAAACACTAAATATAAAATGGATAATAAAAATAATAAGGATATCAAAAATCAACCTCAGCAGATCAATATTGAATTAGGAGAAAAAGAAGCGGAAGGTATTTATTCCAATCTTGCTATTATATCACATTCTCCTGCTGAATTCATAATTGATTTCACAAGAATTTTTCCCGGAGTCCCGAAAGCAAAAGTTCATTCGAGAATTATTATGACTCCGCAGCATACTAAATTATTTTATAATGCTCTTAAGGAAAATATGAAAAGATATGAAAATGATTTTGGTGAGATTATTGCACATCAGGATACAAATAATCAGGGTTTGGGTTTTCAACTGCCTGTACCGCCTAAAGATGAAAAGATCAATTAAAATTTTATTTCAGATAATTCATTTTTATTAAATTTATAATTGCCAGTATAAAGAAAAGTATGTTTGCAAGCCAGGCTGTTAACACAGGATTTATGTCTCCGCTGTATCCGAATGTCTGCGAAACTTTCAGAAAGCCGAGGTAAATAAATGTTATTAAAATACTTACTCCAAACTGAACTGCAGTACCGCTTTTTCGCTTGTTTGTACTGATCGAAATCCCGAATAAAATTACTATTATATTTGAAAAGGGGAATGAGATTTTAGAATAATAATCTACTTTTTCCCTGTTTACAATCTGTCCTCCTGATTCAAGAGTTTTAATGTGTTCTCTTAGATCCTCAAGAAGCAATTCATCAGCTTTTAACTGACTCTTTATAAGACTGGAAGGGGAGAAGTTAATGTTTCCGATTTCAGGAATTTCATTTGAAAGTGCAGTATCAATAGATTTTAAAATTTCAGTATTCGCAGTATCAAATTTTCTTTCCAAAACGTCTATAAGTTTCCATTCATTTTTTATTGAATCCCATTTCATTATTTTTATGTCGTATCTTGATAATACCTGTGATTGTTCTGTTTTATCAAATATATGTACCATTACATTATAAGCCGACTTTTCATTTTCGTTGTAGTTACCGATTGCAAAAATTTTATTTTCGCTGTCCTGAAAATTTAGATTGGAGATAACACCTGGTATTAAATTTTTACCCAGATAAGTTCTTTCAATTTTTAATTTTTCTGAATTAAATTTTGGTACCAGCCAGCCGTTAAAATATAAGGAGAAAAGCGTAATAAGAAATCCGAATATAATAAGAGGTAATGAAAATCTATAGATGCTGATACCGGCAGAGTTTACGGCGGTCATTTCAGAATAATTGTTAAATCTGCTGAATGTAAACAAAGTAGCAAGAAGCATGCTGACAGGTGTAATAAGCTTTAATATTTCCGGTATAAAGTATATATAATACTGTAAAATAACTGTGTTACTTACATTCTTATCTATAAATTTATCAACATTTTCAAAGAGGTCTACCAGTATAAAAATTAAAATAAAACATATCAGACCAAAAAATAAATTTCTGATAAAATGTTTTAGTATATAAAAATCAAGTATTTTCAATTTATGAATTATAGTTTTTCAGCAAAAGAAATGTTTTTGATATGTAAACTTGCATCATATATCGCATTAGATGATTTAAAAAGTACCGGGAAAATATTCCGAAAAGCAAAAAAGTTAAGTGTCAATCCCGATAAAACATACGAAGCTATTTTGCAGTCTCATCTTTTCTGCGGATTTCCGGCTGCTATCGAGGCTTTGAAAATATTCTCTAATCATTTCCCTGAATTTATTCCTAAAATTCAAAAAAATGACATTGATTTATTTAATGCCCGGGGTAATCACAACTGTAAATTAATTTATAAAAATAACTTTAAAAAGTTATTATCTAATATGTCTAAGCTCAGCCCGGATTTAAAAAACTGGATGATCAGTGACGGATACGGTAAAGTGATGGGAAGAAAAGGCCTTAATTTATTAGAGCGTGAATTTATAAATATATCTGTTCTTTGCACAAGGTATTATGAAAATCAATTACATTCTCATTTAAGAGGTTGTCTGAATCTCGGATGTGATCCGGTAATGGTAAGAATGATTTTGGAAGAATTAACTGAAACAGCGGGTAAGTATAATATTAAAAAAGCTATAAAGTTGTTTGATTCGATTGTTAAAAAGTAGTTAACAATGGAAAGAAATGTTATATAATATATATTATGTAAAGTTATTGATATATTAATAAGTTATTGACAATACATCACTTTTAAATCGTCTCCCCTTCCGTAAAAGATACTTCCAAGCAATCAGATTTTTTAGAAAATGAATTAAAGTATGTTTTTTTTATAGATTATATTAATTAATTTGCAAACTATGATTGAAATAAATTATTACTTATTAGTCAGCGCTGTGTTATTCAGCATTGGCGTTATTGGAGTTTTAGTCAGAAGAAACGCTATCATAATATTCATGTGCATTGAGTTAATGTTAAATTCAATTAACCTGACACTTGTAGCCTTTTCTTCATTTTTAGGAAATATTAACGGACAAATATTTGTGTTTATTGTAATGACCGTAGCCGCAGCCGAAGCTGCTATCGGACTTGCAATAATAATATCTATGTTTCGCAATAAAGAATCTCTGAATATTGATGAGATTAATATCCTTAAATGGTAAACACTTTAAATCAAATCCGTTTAAATGACTGATTTATTCTACCTCGTTACTATCCTGCCGTTAGCAGGTTTTCTTATTAATGGTTTGTTCGGAAGCAAAATTAAGAATGAAAAATTAATAGGCACTATTTCTACATTTGCTGTCTTTATACCTTTTGTAATAGCCGCAATACAATTTTCTGAGCTTTTAAATTTAGCGCCGGAATCCAGAAGTATTCTGATTACTTATTATGAATGGATTGCTGCCGGCAGCTTTAAAGTAAATGTCTCTTATCTCATAGATCCCCTTTCCATAATCATGGTGCTTGTTGTAACCGGAATAGGTACTCTTATACATATTTATTCAATTGGTTATATGCATGGCGATAGGGCTTTTGCAAAATTTTTCGCATATCTGAATCTCTTCATTTTTGCAATGTTGAATCTTGTACTCGCTGATAATCTTTTGTTAATATTTTTTGGCTGGGAAGGCGTTGGTTTGTGTTCTTATTTTCTGATTGGTTTCTGGTATGAGCAAAAATTTACTGGTGATGCAGCGAAGAAAGCATTTATTGTTAACAGGATAGGAGATTTTGGGTTTATGATCGCAATGTTTTTTATTTTCACAAACTTCAATACTCTCGAAATATCTAAATTTATAGATGGTCTTGCCGGGTATCAAATCGGAGATACTTTACTTCTTACGATCGCGCTGCTTCTGTTACTCGGAGCTGCGGGTAAGTCTGCGCAGATTCCATTATACGTATGGCTTCCGGATGCAATGGCAGGTCCTACTCCTGTTTCCGCACTTATTCACGCCGCTACGATGGTTACAGCGGGAGTATATCTACTTGCAAGGACTTCACTTTTATATGCAATGTCTCCGCTGGCATCTCAGATAGTTTTTGCAGTCGGTCTTCTGACTGCTTTATTTGCTTCGACAATTGCTTTACGACAATATGATATAAAGAAAGTTCTTGCATATTCGACGGTATCTCAACTTGGATTTATGTTTATTGCGATAGGAATCGGAGCTTACTGGATTGCTATTTTTCATCTTATTACTCACGCATTTTTCAAAGGTCTGTTGTTTTTAGGCAGCGGATCTGTAATTCACGGAATGCATCATGAACAGGATATAAGACAAATGGGAGGTCTTAAATCCAAAATGAAAATTACTTACTATACTTTTTTAATAGGATCTCTCGCAATAGCCGGTATTCCTCCCCTTTCGGGTTTCTTCAGTAAAGACCTGATTGTATTTGATACATATATTGCTTTCGGAATTCCGTTTGTTGTTTTAGCTCTTACAGGAGCTGCGATGACTTCATATTATATGTTCAGAATGGTTTCACTTACTTTTTACGGCAAACCACGATATAATGAAAATAATCTTCATCCTCATGAGTCTCCTTCTTCAATGACAGTTCCGCTGATTATTCTTGCTGTATTATCAGTTATAGGCGGTTTTATAGGTCTTCCGGGATTATATGGTTTTCCGAATTTGCTTAAAGACTGGCTTGCTCCGGTTTTTGCTAAATCAATTGTTATTCTTGAAACACTACATCCTCATACTGAACATTCGTTAACAGCTGAACTAGTCATTATTGCTGTTTCAGTTCTTATATCTGTAATTGCAATTACTATTGCCGTAAAACGATATTCCAATAAAGAAAAGTTTGAAGAGTTTACCGGATTTAATAAAGTTCTTGAAAATAAATACTATGTGGATGAAGCTTATGATAAAGTTATTGTAAATCCTATCGAAAAGACTTCCGAGAAATTTCTTTGGAATATCTTTGATATAAAAATTATAGACGGTGCAGTAAACGGAATAGCGAGGTATGTTTCCAATATCAGTTTTGACTGGAGAAGAATTCAGACAGGCGTGATTCAGGATTATGCAGGAATCTCTGTTGCAGGGATCATAATAATTCTACTTTACCTTCTGATTATGTGACAGGTTTTTTTGAAACAAAAAAAAGGGATTATAATAATTTATAATCCCTTTTCAGTTTCAGAAATTTTTACTTTCCGTTGATCTTTAGAATATGAGCAGAAATATCTGCAATGTCCTGATTTGAAAGTAAATTTAATTTATAAAATGGCATAGCGCCGTCTCCGAATCTTACATTATATGTAATTGATTTTACATTTCCGTCAAAGTCTTCAATTATAGAAGGGACTTTTTTAACTGACGCATTTTCTCCGTGACATAATCCGCACGCATTGTTAAATAAATTTTCACCATTAACCGGGTCACCTGTAAGTTTAAGTATCTCAGCCTGTTCGGTCTTTAATTTTGCTCTATCCTCTTGCGGTAAAGCTATAGTTTCATATGTAACTTCTGATTGTGTATCATTTGTATCTAATGATGCATAATATCCGTTAAGGAGTTCGATCTGCTCAGGAGTCATAGGAGTTTTCATTTTCATATAAGCTTCCCAGCAAAGTGTTGCTCCTCCTGCAGTTTTCTTAACATCGTCACCTGTAAATTTTCCGAGATATGTAGATTTTCTTTTATCAGCGCCTTTTATATCTGAAAAATATTTTGTCAGCGGTCTGTCGGAATTAGTACCGTCGCCATGACAATCAGCGCAGGCAATATTATTTGAACTTGATTTCATATAAAAGAAATCTTTTCCGGGAGAACTTTTAGTATCTGCTGTCCCGGAAACTGTATCCTTTTTTGAAGTATCAGTTTTTGTCTCAGGCACTTTTTCATCAGATCCGCATCCTGAAATTAAAATTAATGCTGCTGCTGCAATTGTGTAAAAAATCCGGATAGTTTTGAGATTCAATAAATGCATAAATATTTTTTATTTTTAGTTTAACAAAGATACTAAATATTATTTGGATTTTCCCAATAAAATACTTATTCCGATATTTATATTCCAGAAGTCAATATTTTTTTTCCTGCCTTCCACTTCCTGAAAACCTTTAGAAGGATCCGAAAGATTAGTATAAAAACTTCCTTCATCATCATTTATAGAAAGATTGTCAACGTCACTTTCAAGCCTGTCGCTGTATCCGCTGTTTACATTCTTAAACAAAAGATTACTGAGGTGATAACTTCCTCCTAATATCAGTGAATATTCTTCATTCAGTTTATAAGTCATTCCTGCTCCCGCCTTAACTCCCATTCTGAATGAATCAGAAAAGTATGTTCTGAAAATATCATTCTTCGTATATGACATACTTAAAAAATTTAATGTCATTTGAGAATTTGCATAAACAGATAAAGCTTTTCCCAGCGAAGGGTTTGTACCGATTCCAAGTCCAAGTGTAGTTCCGGAAAAAGAATTGTCATATGTTACGGGTACTACCACATTGTTTTGTCTTGTAATACCTAATATGCTTTGCTTGAATGCATTCATGAAAGTATATTCACCGGAAAAAATTAAATTCAGGAGCCGCTTTTGATCAAACGGAAACACGATATTTCCTGTAATGCTGATGCCGGTAGAATTTCCGTAATTATTTTTTACAAAATCCTCACTTATGTTATAGTATCCTGAATCCGAAACTGTAATAAAATCCCCTTTCATATCCGAGCCAGGCATACTTACTCCGAAATTTATTTCAAGATAAGGTATTTTTTGTGAGAAAATTCCTTCAGGATTAACAAATAAAACTGTGAATAAAAAAAATATAATAAGTTTCAAATCAGAAAAAATAATTGAATTGTTTATACCCTGATGTTTTAGGAGAAGTTTTCTTTTTAGGTTTGTCAGAAAACAAATTTATGTTCACTCCGATATACGCAGTACCCCAGTTTATTTTTTTCTCTTTAGAAGGAAAATAATTATACGCCTCCCCTATCGGATAATATATATTTGAAATGTATCTGCCTTCATCGTCATTAAGGTTAGCGCTTTTGGAACCCCATTCAATAAACCCGTCTCGTTCGGTTTCTTTATAAATTAAATTCGCCATATCATACTTTAATCCCGCCACTATACCGAAATTACTGTTTACTTTCACTTCAATGCCTGCATTGAAATTAACTCCCATTCTGAAACTGCTGAGCTCTACGTTATTCGAATCATTAATGCCGGTTACTCTTGTCAGCTGAGCTGAGAGAAAATTAAAATTAAAATTGGCATTAAAAAAAGGAGAGACGATATTGGTAAAAGATGTCGGAGCAACTTCCAGACCTAATCCGATTGCAAAGTTATTAAAGTCATAGTTATATTCCACAGGTCTTTGCTGATAGGTGTTGTTAATAAATTTTACCAGCGTGGTTCCAGACTTACGTGACTGAAAAGTATTGAAATTATTATAAGACATAGACAATACTCCTCTGGTAATAGAATATTTATCAAAATTAATTTTTATAGCGCCCGCCATTTGAAACCCAATCTGACCTCCGAGATGTGATGAAAATAAGCTGGAATCAATAAAAATATTTCCAAGAGTATCATAACTGACATAATCATCCCCGCGCAGTTCATCATTTGGATTGGAAAGTCCTAATGATACAGTTAGTACAGGTTTGTCAAACTGGGAGTATGCGTTGTTCAAATTCAGAAACACTAAAATAAAAAAGATTAGAATAATTATTTTCATACTGTTTTTTCTATTTTATTAATATTTGACTGAGTGCCGCAATTGCTGCAGTTTCAGCTCTTAATTTTCTTTTGCCTAAAGACTTTATCTGCCAGTTGCTGTTTTTCAATATCTGTATTTCCTCTTTACTGAATCCGCCTTCCGGTCCGGTCAGCAATATTACTTTGTCAGATGATATGTCAAATTTATATTTATCCGTATCTTCTGAAAACTCATATAATACAATTTTGTTTTTCTCATCCCTGCAAAGTTCATTAAGCTCATTTAAAGATAATGTTTTTTTTAAAACAGGTTTAAAACATCTCTGCGACTGCCCCATTGCAGAGATTATAATTTTTTCAAATCGTTCCCTCTTATTTCCGCTGAACTCATTTTTAGATACAGTAAACTGCGTCATAACAGGTATAACTGAATTTACTCCAAGCTCAACGGCTTTTTCCAAAGCAAATTCAAACCGTGTCATATTTCTTAAAAGGGAAAGACAAAGTGTTAAATTAATTTCCGGTTCATTTAAATCCGTTTCCTTTTTCTCAATTGCGCATACAATTTCATTTCTCCCTATCTCAGTAATTATACATTGATAGATATTTTTTTTACCGTCAGTTATAAAAACGGTATCGCCGGTTTTTTTCCGCAGCACTTTAGCGAGATGCTTAAATTCGAAATCTCTTAAATAAAGTCTATTTTCAGATTCAAAAATATTTTCAGAAGGTGTATAATAAAATTCCATAAGTCAGAATGCAGCGTCAAGATCAAAAACAACAGACGGAAAAAGTTTATTGTCCTGCTGTCTCAGACTGAAATCCGTCCTCCCGATAAAACCAAACGGAAGAATAAAATTCAAACCTACTCCGTAACCGCTGTGAAATTGAGTTTTAAAAAAATTACTGTTCTTATTCCAGACTCCGCCGATATCATAAAATAAAGTAGCAAATAATCCGAATTTATAATTCAGATTTTTAAGAGCGGAAACTGATCTTACAATTGGAAGTTTTTTCCCGTGCAGATAAAATGGGTTTATAACAGGTATGCGAAACTCATTAAAGACGCCGAATTTGTTTTCACCTTCAAATACATTTCTTTTGTATCCACGGATCAGATCGTTGTATCCGAAAAATTCCCTCATATATGTAGGTACGTTTCCGCCGAATGTAATTGTAGAAAAAGTTCTGTTTGAAAATGTAATAAATCTGTCATTACTCATTTCGATCGGAATAAATTTTTTCATCTCCAGATATATTCTGTTAAAATCCATTGTCCTGCCGAATCCTATTTTTTCATATTCAAATGAATAATAAGAACCTGACAAAGTATATTCGTATGAATCTCTTGTATCATATTTTGAGAAAATGCCAAATGTAAAATAACTGTCTTTGCCGTCAGCTGAAACAGTTCTTCCCGGCTGATAAGGATCTGACTCAATCAGATTATATTTTAAAGTTGATGATACGGAAAAATTTCTGTCAAAATATTTTCCGAATTTATAAGATGCGCTGAAATTATAATTTACAAAATTACTGTCAGGATCAGGTATAGTGCTGGAACCTGTTTCATTAAGCGCCTGAAGACTTCTGTTATAATTTTTTGAATATCTTAAAGATACTGATGAAAAGTAACGGGCTTTTGCACCTATCCAAGGCACGGAATAACTCAGCCCTACAAATGGTTCATAACCTATACCGAAATTAAAATTCAGTGTTTCATTTCTGCCCCTGAAATTAAACCATCTCAGATTTAATCCTGCCCAGAATTTTGAAAACTGCCCGTCTCTAAAGCCACCCTGCGGAATCGGAAGGATATAAAACTTTTCCTCAAGCATAAACATTAAGTCAACTTTATTTGCTGAATCGGTCGGAATCGGAAGCACATCAACTTTATTAAACAGACCGAGCTTGTTTAAATTTATAATATCCTGCTCAAGCTGTTTCAGATCAAGTATTGTATTTTCACGAAGACTTATTTCCCTGGTAATAATATCATCCTGAGTTACTTCATTTCCGACAATTAAAATTTTACCGATCCTTATCTCCGGCAAAAGATATTCAACACCAGCGGCTGAATCTAAAACTGCGTTGGTGTTATTAACAGAATCGCTTCGGTTTGTATCTATTTTATCTTTATCGTAAAAGATCTTAACAGAGTCTTTAATTAAATTGACTGAATCAACGGATGCTGAAGAATCTGAAATATCTGAGACTGTAATAAAGGTATTTATATTTTCTGAAATGATAATATTAATTTCTTTCGAATGCCCGTCCGCCGTATATAAAAGCGACATACAAAAAAAAATATAATAGTATTTCATTTATTAATTATCAGGGTTTTGAAGTGATCTTAGCTGATCCAATTTAGCTTTAAGCTGCATAGCATCTTTCTGCTGAGGTCTTAGCTCAAGTGCTTTGTTAATCATCCTTTCCGCTTCATCAAACTTTGAATGGTTCATAAAATAATTAGCGTTGTTAAGATAAGATGAATAATAAGCATTCATTAAAAAAGCATAATGGTAATCAGTCCTTTCTGAAACTGTAAAGTTAATTTCGGGTTCCCTCAGCGGTACAAAATTTTTATCCTTGGTATATTTTATAAGAAGACCCTGCGGGATGCGGTTATAATCATTGCCGAACTTTTCAGGATTGGACTGCTCTATTTCAATTGTTGTATAAAAACTATGGTCATGTATATTCTTATCTACAAAACTATTCTGAAGGTTCATAAATGCAGTTTGTATTTTCTGAAGATCCTGTCTGTCTGTTTCATTCCTGGGCGAAGTATATCTGTCAGTATTCTTTTCAAATTTTAAAAGCTCTGTAAGATAAGCGTCGAATTCATTTCTGGATCTGCCGTAAAATTCCGGATAATGAACTTCAAGAAAATGCATATACCATGATTTTCTCAAAAGCTCTTTGTCTATCACTATTATGTCCGGTCTTACATTTTTTATGAACTGATAATAAAAAGATGATGACAGCCAGAAGTCCCACTGAGTTGAATATATAATTGATTTCTGATCTGCGGAATTAAAAATGTTAAACGTATAATCTTTTACAAAATAGTTTTTACTTTCGTCATTTATTTTGAAATTTAAACTCAGCGGTATCAGTGATATAAAGATCATGATGTAACTAAACTGTACTGCAGATTTACCCGCTTTCAATAAAATATATTTAAGGCCGAATCCAAACCAAACTGCTGTAATAATAAATGCAAGCAGAAAATATGAATCAATATCATAGATGTCATAATTCACAGCATATAAAATACAAAATGAAAAAAGAAGAAGAGTAAAATAGAAAAGTCTCTTGCTGCTTCTGAACAATTCAAACAGACCCGGTATGGCAATTATTACCGGAAAATAAAAAAACTCCTGAGGATAGTTCTTTGTAAAATATGTAAACTGTTTTCCGGCGTTCTCAAAAGAGGAGAACATCCAGATACTGAACTGCTTTCCGGTAAAATGCCGCCAGAAATTTTCAAAATTATGAGGATGTCCCCAGCTTATTACAGGATTGTCCGCTCTGACAAACAAGTAAAAATAAAATGAATAACCGATAAGAAAAGGAACGGCTAATATCAGAACTCTTCTGAAGCTTGTCTTATTAAACCCAAATACAGAGAAAAAAAGATATAAACATCCTACGGATAAAAATATCGTCGAAAGGTGATTTGTAAAACTCAGTCCGAGTACAAATGAAAATAAGAGCAGATACCTCTCCCCTTCCGGCCGGTCTCCTGATTTACCTGAAAAATAACTGCAGGCTTTGAGTAAAAGAAATAAATTTAATATCAGAAAAAAAGAATGCAGCGAATACACTTCAATTGCATTCGCCGTATCCCAGAATGTTCTTGAAAATGCAAGTACAAGCGCTGATGCAAGCGCAATGTTATATTTTAAAATATCCGGAAAATCCTTTGCGCTCTCTGTGATATCATCTTCATTTAATTTGAAAGAAGACAGTATAAGCGTCATTAAATTAAAGAAGATAAATAAGCCGGCTGAAGAAATTACAGCACTCATAAAATTCAGCATGTAAATTTCCGAGCCGAAAGGCAACAGCGTGAATAATTTACCGATAACTGTAAACAACGGATAGCCGGTTGGATGAGCGACACCTAGAGATGAAGCTGCCGCTGCAAGTTCTCCCGAATCAATAAACGTTACATCAGGTGCCAGCGTAATTAAATACACTGTAAAAGGTATAAAGAAAGACAGTAAACCGTAAATTGTTTTTTTACTCAGCATTTAAACTTAATCAGTTATTACCAAAAATTTTATTGTGCTCCACCATAATACATTTATTTTCAATGTATTGAATATTGTTTTTTACAGTAAGCTCTTTTGCCGCAGGATCTATCACTCCTAACTGAGTCCAGATGACTTTAGGAAGAGTTTTCATTTTCAGGATTTCAATTACATGATCATATATAAATTCCGACCGTCTGAAAATATTAATGATCTCTGTATTTTCCGGAAGTTCGGACAGACTTTTTATAATCGTTATGTCATCCGCCGAATTTGTATCAGGTACAGGATTAACTCCTGTTACATTAAAATTATTCTCTTTCAGATAACGTCCTATTCTGTTGCTCGCTCTGTCACGCCTGTCGGAAAATCCAAGCACGGCAATGTTTTTGTAACTATCGAAGATTTCTTTATAATTCAATTTCCTATATAAATAATTAAGGGAACGATCCCGCCGGAATCATTCCCTTAGAAAATATCAGCTTAAATTTTAATTCACGCAGTAATTGTTATAAACTCCGTCCAAAAAATTCCACATTAAAATTGCAGATTCGTCAACGGTATTGATGAGTCTTTTCTGATCTTCAAGACTTTTATTGCTGTTGTTCATAATTTCCATTTCATCTCTGGAATGATATACATCTGCTTCTTCGTGCACTTTAAAAAACTCAATAGCTTTTTCCGAATCGATATTATAGAATTTCTTTAAACCGTCAATTTTAGTTCTTGAAATTTCCGGTACCTGTGATTCGTATGCATAAAGTGCTGAAAGACCTAAAGTGAATTCAGGAGAACGTGTAAGTTCATACATTCCGTCAACAAGATCTTCCACTTCTCTTATAGGTTTCGCGTTTTTTACTTCCTCTTCAGAAAGACCCAGACTTTCGGCAAAATTCATCCAGAGTTTAGGATGATCTGCAATACCTGTTTTGTAACCTTCTTCATCAGCAAGATTTTCAAGAAGAATCTGTCTTGTTTTGACATCATCACAGTTTGAATGAACACAGCTTACAAACCTTGGAAAGTGCTTTACAAAATGATAATACTGTTTTGCATATTCCTGAAGTTCGTTTAAAGATAACTTTCCTTCATTCCATTTCTGATAAAAAGGATGATCGAGAAGACTTCTTTTTTTTATCGCGGAATCTACTTCCTCGATGAATTTTTCTTTAGATAACATATATGTTTTATTCGGATTTAATTTTAAAATAATTGTCACAAAATTAAGCAATATAATATCAATTTAAAATATACTACTAAGGTTTTTTTAAAATGATTTGAAAAATAAAATTGCACTTTATATTCATCTGCAAATTATTCAACTGCATTTGATTTGATTAAATGAAAAACCGCAAGTCAAGACTTGCGGTTTAGCGATACATTAAATAAAATTAATCATTTAACCCGCTACCTCATCAGCATAATCACTTATGGGATTACAGCTGCAGACAAGATTCCTGTCGCCGTAAGCGTTATCAATCCTTGCAACTGCGGGCCAGAATTTATTGCCGTTTGAAAACTTTATCGGGAATGCCGCTTTGCTCCTTGAATATTCATGATTCCAGTTATCATCAGCAATTCGTTCAGCAGTATGCGGTGAATTTTTGAGGACATTATCGGTGATATCCGCTTCACCTGATTCCACTTCCCTGATTTCCTCTCTGATCGAACTCATAGTTTCGCAGAATCTGTCAAGTTCTGTTTTATTTTCACTTTCAGTCGGCTCGACCATCATTGTACCGGGCACCGGAAATGATACTGTCGGCGCATGAAAGTTATAATCCATTAATCTTTTAGCAATATCCTCAACTTCGATCTTTGCAGTAGTTTTAAATTCCCTCATGTCAAAAATTAATTCATGAGCTACTCTGCCGTTGCTTCCTGTATAAAGAGTTTTGAATTTACCATCCAACTTAGCCTTGATATAATTAGCATTTAATATCGCAAGTTTTGTAGCGTCGGTAAGGCCTTTCGCTCCCATCATTTTTATGTAAGCATATGAAATGATAAGAATACTTGCGCTTCCCCAAGGTGCGGAAGAAACTGCAGATATAGAATTATCGCCTCCGGTTTTAATTACAGGATGCGAAGGAAGAAACGGGGTAAGATGCTCAGCCACTCCGATAGGACCCATTCCCGGACCGCCGCCGCCGTGCGGGATGCAGAAAGTTTTATGAAGATTCAAGTGACATACATCAGCTCCGATGATTGCAGGACTTGTAAGACCAACCTGAGCATTCATATTTGCGCCGTCCATATAAACCTGACCGCCGTTGTCGTGAATTATTTTACAAATGTCCTTTATAGACTCTTCAAAAATTCCGTGAGTGGACGGATACGTAACCATTAATGCAGCGAGATTATCCTTATGAAACTCAGCTTTATTTTTCATATCCTCAACATTGATATTACCGTTTTCATCACTGCTGACGACCACTACTTTCATTCCCGCCATTACAGCGCTTGCCGGATTTGTTCCGTGAGCTGAAGATGGAATAAGACAAATATTCCTGTGATTGTCGCCGTTACTTAAATGATACTGTCTGATAACCATTAGTCCAGCATATTCTCCCTGCGCACCTGAATTTGGCTGCATTGAGATCGAGTGAAATCCGGTTATCTCGCTGAGATCTTTTGAAAGCTCATCAATAATAATTTTATAACCTTCAGTCTGATCCTGCGGAGCGAAAGGATGCAGATCACTGAATTCAGGATAAGATATTCCTGCCATTTCAGCGGTTGCATTTAATTTCATCGTACAGGAACCGAGCGGGATCATTGAAGTGGTAAGAGACAGATCTTTATTCTCCAGACTTTTCATATATCTCAGCAGTTCAGTTTCAGTATGATGAGTATTGAAAACCGGGTGCGTCATAAATGAAGATGTCCTTTTTATATCAGCCGGAAAAGAATTTTCATTTTCAATGTTTAATTCCCGGGTATCAGGTAATTTTATGCCTTTGAATTCGGCAAACACCTGAGCAATTTCTTTAATGTCATTCAGATTGGTAATTTCGCTTATTGAAATCCCGGCAGCACTGTCAAAATATCTGAAATTTATTTTATGTGATTCGGAAATTTTCTTAAGCTCTTCAATCCTGCCTGCATATTCAGACAGATCAATTTTCAGAGTATCAAAGTAATATTTATTAAGCTGGACAAATCCCATTTCCTTTAAAATGTTATCAAGCAAAACTGCAAGGTTATGAATTTTTTCCGCAATCTTTTTAAGAAGCACCGGACCGTGATACACAGCGTACATTCCCGCTATGACAGCAAGAAGCACCTGAGCTGTGCAGATATTACTTGTAGCTTTTTCTCTTTTGATATGCTGCTCTCTGGTCTGAAGCGCCATTCTCAGAGCCTGATTACCGTCTGCATCAACTGATACGCCGATGATCCTCCCGGGAATGTTCCTTTTGAATTTATCCTTAGTCGCGAAATAAGCAGCGTGAGGACCGCCGTAACCCATCGGCACGCCTAATCTTTGAGTCGAACCGACTACAGCATCAGCGCCGATCTCTCCCGGAGGAGTAATAAGTGTTAAACTAAGTATATCTGCAGCAGCAATTATAAAAATATTCCTTTCAGCTGCATTTTTGAATAATTTTTTAAAATCTTTAATTTCACCGTTACCGTCAGGATACTGAACTACAATGGCAAAGACATCATCCGTCAGATCTTTTTCAGAAATATCCGTGACTTTCACATTTATTCCGACAGGAACAGCGCGTGTTTTAATAACATCAATGGTCTGCGGAAAACAATTTTCAGAGACAAGTAAAGTGTCGGCATTTTTTTTGTCCGGATGTTTATGATGACCGAACATTAGCATAGCTTCTGCTGCCGCAGTTCCTTCATCAAGAAGCGATGCGTTTGCTATTTCCATTCCGGTAAGATCCATTACCATAGTCTGAAAATTCAGCAGCGCTTCAAGCCGTCCCTGCGATATCTCCGCCTGATAAGGTGTATACTGAGTATACCAGCCCGGATTCTCCAGAATGTTTCTTTGAATTACCGGAGGAATGATGGAAGGATAATATCCCATTCCGATGTAAGATTTGTAAATTTTATTCTTTGAAGCAATTTCCTTGAGATTTTTTATGAAGTCATATTCGCTTAACGGCTCATCCAGATCCAATTCATTTTTACTTCTGATATGAGGAGGTACAGTCTGATCTATTAATTCATCAAGTGAAGATACGCCGATCACTTCCAGCATTTCACTGATCTCTTTATCATCAGGTCCGTTATGTCTGTTTACAAATTTATCAGGATTTTGATAGTTTATCATATTGATCAAATAAGATTTGAATTATAATTTTTAGTTGAGGAATACATCAATATAAAATTTATTTAGCGCAAACTAAATTCAAAATACCGGGCATTTTTGAAAAATGAAAAAATAAAACAAGAAAGTTAAATGACATTACATATTACTCCAAAAAGAGTACAGAAGGTAAATACCTGAGAGAGCGATTACAGAGTGTATAACTGCGATCCATAAAGGAAATCTCTTTCCGGTGAGTTTTGCAGCGAGCATTCCGCCGCCTATAAAAACAGCAATTATAAATAAAAGAATGCTAATATAAGGCGTATCCCCTTTTACAAATGAGATATAGAAGATCAGGAGTCCAACTCCGAGCAGTCCGAGAGAACCATGTATGATACCGATCAGATTATTGGTTTTACTCTTACTAAAAAGTCTTACAAAGAGATAAATTCCCATCAATCCGACTATTGTGTAAAGTATTACGGAAGCAGTCAGCATTTTTTGAATTTTAACAATTTAACTATTTTGAGTTGAAGTTTATAGAAAAATAGTATTTCCGGATTATTGAATTTAAAAAAAATCTTCTGCAGATTTTCATGATTTCATTACTTTAGATTCTTTTTATTTTCATTATATTCTTACCACCAAAAAAAAATTATTTAGTATTTATTGAAACGCATTTCAATTTCCGACGGTTAAACATTTAAAATTTTCTAAATACTTAGCCATTGTTTTTATACATTTTTTTAGCGGTTTTTTTCGGACTTCAGTTTTTGGTTTTCATAACCTTCAGACGGTTTGTTAAATCGAAATATCCTGACTCCGCATTTCTTAGAATAATTTCGAATTACTCTTTCATTGTATTAAATCTTCCGATGATCTACATTTTATTTAAGAGGAGACAAATGCATATGGTATCTGACTGGATCAATTCTTTAATATTCACTCCCTATTACATTTTCCTAGGCGCTATATTGTTTATCGGTTTGTATTTACTGATTGGCAAACTAATTAAACTTCCTTTTTCAATATCGGGATGGATATTGAATCAGTTTGAAAATACGAAAAAAATGTTAAATAATTTTTTCAGTAAACCGCCTGTCCGAAAAATTGACAATTCAAGAAGAGCTTTTTTAACTACTGCAACTGCTTTTGTATCGGGGTATGCATTCATCGGGTCCACTGTAGGAGTACTCGACAGCAATGATTATGAAATTGTTTATAAAGATATAAAGATAGAAGATCTTCCAGAGGAGATTAAAGGAACGACCGTTACATTGATCAGTGATACACATTCTGGACCGTATATGGATGAAGAAACTCTCAGGAAATATTCGAAAGCTGTTAATGATTTAAATTCCGATATAATAGTGATCCCGGGAGATTTGACAAATTCCAACAGGATTGAAGTTCATCCTTTTGTAAATGCATTTAAAAGTCTGAAAGCTCCTAAAGGAATTTATGCTTCTTTTGGAAATCATGATTATTTCTCAGATGCTGAGTATGTTGCTAAATTTGTTCAGAATGACAGTCCAATAAATCTGCTTAGAAATAATTCTGATATTATAAATATTAACGGAAAAAATTTATGTATTATGGGCGTTGAAGATACGCGGCAAAGCCGTTCAAATCAGGATACAGTGCTTATGAAACATCTTGATCTTACAATTGAAAGAACGAAAGCTAAAATGAAGGAGAAAAATCTGGATTATAATGAAATTCCAAAACTTACGTTGTTTCACAAACCATATTACTTTGAAGAAATGGCTGCAAGGAATCTGGATCTGATACTAAGCGGACATACGCACGGCGGGCAGGTTGTTTTGGCAAAATTAGGACCTGTAAATATTTCATTTGCCGGAGCTGTCAGTAAATATATCAGCGGCTATTATGAATCCGGAAAAACCAGGATGTATATTTCCAGAGGTTTAGGAAGCGTTGCATTGCCCATCAGATTTAACTGTCCCCCCGAGATCACAAAGATCACATTGATCTAATCATTGCTCATTAAATCATTAGTTTAAAACCATTTCCTGAAGCGTAAATCGGGCTTTTCTAATTTTAATAGTGTTTATTTAATGACATTAAAATTCTATTTTTGCAAATGCCGATTCAAAAACCGAAAGGAACTTACGATATACTTCCCGAAAAAGCATTTCAGAGAAATTTTCTGGAACAAAAAGTAAGAGAAATTTTTAATACATTTAATTATTCAGAAATTCGTACGCCTACTTTTGAGAAAACCGAACTTTTTAAAAGAGGAATCGGCGAAGAAACGGATATTGTCTCAAAGGAGATGTATACTTTCAAGAATGATGAATTCACTCTGAAACCTGAAATGACAGCTCCAGTCATCAGAGCATATATCGAATATAATCTCGGCAACGAATCCCCTCTTCAGAAGCTTTTTTATATCTGCAATATGTTCCGCAGGGAAAGACCGCAGGCAGGACGTTTCAGGGAGTTTTCACAGTTCGGCGCAGAATCTATCGGCAGCAGCGACCCTTATGCTGACGCGGAAATGATAATGCTTGCAGATACTATTATCAGAGGATTAGGCATTAAGGATTCTGTCATTAAAATTAATACAATCGGAAACGCGGAGGAAAGGGAAATATTTTTCAAAGAGTTTAAAAATTATCTTTCAAAATATCTTGATGAACTTTCCCCAGACAGCAAGCGAAGATTTGTAATTAATCCGCTGAGAATTCTTGATTCAAAAAATCCCCGTGACAGGGAAATTTTAAATGATGCTCCGGTGCTTTATCAGTTTTTAAAGGAATCAACAAAGAAAAATTTTGAGAAGATACTTCTTATTTTAAATGAGAACGGAATTATGTTTGAAACTGATTATATGCTTGTAAGAGGATTTGATTATTACACTTCGACTACGTTTGAATTCCTTTCCGACCGTCTCGGCGCTCAGAATGCTCTTCTCGGCGGAGGAAGATATGACCTGCTGATACAGCAGCTCGGAGGAAAACCGACTCCTGCTATCGGCTTTGCCGCGGGCATTGAAAGAATAATGATGATACTCGAAGCTGACAGTCTGCTTCCGGAAAAAAATGACTTTCCGAAAATTTTCATTGCCAGTATAGGTGAAGAAAGCAAAAAGTATTCTTTCAGACTGCTCGAGAATTTAAGAATGAAAGGCGTGAAGTGTGAAACTGATTTTCTCGGAAGAAGCCTGAAGTCACAGATGAAAGAAGCTAACAGATTAAATGCTGAATTTGTAATTGTTATCGGAGATGAAGAGATTGAAAGTAATTCCTTTATGCTCAAAAAAATGTCTGACGGATCAGAAGTAAAAGTTAATGATCCTGATAATTTAGAAAATTTTTTAAAATAAATGAGAACAAAACAAGTCAGACCTGACAAACTTGAATTTGAATACGAACTTTTTATCAGCCGCGAGCTGGATAAGACTATAGAAAAGGAATTCATACAGTTTGATTTCAGAACTAAAAAAGTATTTGAATATTTTCTGTATAAAATTAATGTAGAGACAGGCATAGATCCCGCAAAGAGCGAACTGAAGTTTAATATTGAAGGACTTTCCGCCCCGTCTCTCGATATCTCAAAATCCGGTACAGCAAGCTTTCAGTATAAGTTTTATGATTTTAAAAATGTTGAATATACTCTTTCGCTTTTAAAATACGGAAAAAATAAAGCGGTTTTTAAAATTAAAATATCACCTAAGTCAATAAAGATCACGCACGAACCAGCCAAAAAATTTCTGAAAGTATTTACTAAAAAATATAATGTATCCTAAATTATTTGAAATTGGTCCTGTTCCTATTTACAGTTACGGTCTTATGCTCGGACTTGCTTTCCTGGTAGGAAGCGCATTGTTTTCCAAAGAGCTAAAGAGAAACTCAATGGATGAAAACTACGGGGTTACTGTTACATTCCTTTGTTTATTAGGCGGAATTATCGGCTCGAAGTTTTTTTATATTCTTGAAGAATGGAATTTCGGTTCGGGTGAGCCGCTGATGTCATATTTTACAAGCGATGTTATTTTTTCAGCATCCGGGCTTACATTTTACGGAGGACTGATCTTCGCAATAATATTTGTAATGATATTCTGCAAAGTAAAAAAAATATCCGTCTTAAAATTATTTGATATGATGTCGCCCAGCGCGGCAATTGGTTACGGAATTGCGAGAATCGGATGCCATCTATCCGGGGACGGTGATTACGGAACGGTAGTAAACGGAACATTCTGGGAATTTCTGGGATACAGTTATTCAAAAGGAACTGTGCCGACGCCTGAAGGAGTGCTTGTGCATCCGGCGCCTGTATATGAGACTATAGTTTCTGTTTTTATATTTTTATTCTTATGGAGAAACAGAGCAAAATTCAAAACTCCGGGAATTATCTTTGCATACTTTCTAATTCTTTCAGGCATTGAAAGACTTCTGGTAGAGTTTATCAGACTGAACCCCGTCGTTGCATTCGGATTGAGTCAGGCGCAGATAATTTCAGTTGTAATGATATTAGGAGGAATATATTTACTTTTTGACAAACTTGCCGCAGAGAAAAAACTTATTACTTCAAGCTGAACAAAGATTTATTGGAAATAGAAATTTATACAAAGCGGAATTGTCATTTATGTGAAGTAATGATAAAAACCGTCAGAGAATGTTTGTACGAATTAAAGAATGAAACTGAACTGAAGGTAACAGACATTGAATCAGATAAAGATCTTTCAAAATATAAACTAAAAATCCCTGTCCTGATTATCGACAATAAAATGTATGCAAAGTATAGTGTTGATAAAGAAAAACTGATGAGGAAATTAAAAAATATATCTTAGATTGGAATTAATCTACATTAAGAAATTACTTAAACAAATTTTCTGCTTTTAAAGAATCACACATAAAAATTCTTAAACCCGCTTCTTCTGAAGTCTGATGTTTTTAAATAGTGCATTATGCCGACAGACTGATAAAACAGATTCACAATAATTGACATTACGGCAACCATCTGAGAGACAGCGTAAAATTCAAATTCATCTTCTGCATCCGGCTTTTCAAAATGATATATTACAAAAACATAATAAAGCATAATTAACAGATTTATAACGTTAAATAAAAATAACTTCCTGAGTTTTTCATTACTGAACTGAAGTATCAGAATAAAAATTATCCATAAAGTATAAGCAAGAAAAGCAATACTGAGATACAGCATATGCTGATCAAAGAAAGAACTTAACGGCGTGAATGCGATCCCGATAAAAGCAAGCCCGCTGATTATCATGCAGATTTTACTTGTATAACCTGCAAACTTTTTTTCAAGAACATCAGTACCCAATGCCCACCATATTCTGGAAAAATAAATCATCACGATACCTAATCCGCCGAAAGCGGTTATATACATAATTTTTGAAACAGTATTTGTTTTGCCGGAGATTGTGATTGAATTTCCGAGGTCACTGAGAGTATTCAAAAAGAAATTGTAGTGAATGGAACTGGTGTCTATAAGATTTCCGCCCGGAAATGCAAGCATTGCAATACCAATTAAGAGAAAAAAGAATACTGCAGCAATTATCATTATTTTACATCTTCTTAAAAGATTTTTATACATATAATCTGATATTAATATAAAAGATTGTGTAAAATAACAGAATGATAAATAAATTTACTGTTATAAAAATTATACAATAAAAATAAAATTTACATTTTTAAAATTGTGTACAGACATTCGAGACGGTATTATGTTCACGTTAATCATATTTTACATAAGATACTTTTTTTAACTTAAAAATTGTATTGTTTTATAACGGTATGAAAAAAATTTTTGAATACATTTTAATGACATATCCGGCGGAATACAGAATGGAAGTATTTAAAACGGAGTAATAGCTTACTCCGCTTTAAATACAAACCGGAAGGAATTTTGTAATGGAATTTAAGGGGTTACGGCTGATACAAAGTTTAAAGCGTTATTATCCGTTATTACATAATCAGCTATATCAACAAAAAAGTCTCCGTTGAGATCCGTCAGATATGAATAACCAGTTATAAAATTATATACATCATTATCCACTAACTGCAGATCATTAATATCAATAAATCCGTCCTGAGTTACATCTCCGCTGTATATGCACCATTTAGAACCTTTCATCATCATATTGTTGCCGTATGCTTTTGACTGAAGGTCTGTAAAATCATAAGATACCGGATTATTGCTTATGCTGACAGGTACAGAGCTCCATGTTTCGATAGTGTTATAATGTTTTAAGACAAGATAAAAATTTCCTGAAGGCGCATCGGGAAAAGTAAAGACATTGTTCAGACTCTGATAATCAAGATATGCAATACCTGTATCAATAATATTGTAAGGAGGAGTCTGATCTCTTAGCAAAGCATACATTGCCAGATACTGACTGTGTTCATCCGTACTTTCATTATAATATCCTTCCACTGCAGCTTTAATAAATACGTATGTCGCTTCGCATCCGTGTGTGGAATATGTTCTGTAAAAATCAGACCAGATGATCTGGCAACTGTCATTTTGAAAATATCTGAATGCGGGTTTGGGAGAGCAGTAAGAGTTTGCATAGTTTGTATTTACATTATAAATAAATTTTGACTGACTATTTGAAATTGAATAGTAACCGACATTTTCCATATTGTAGTAGAGATTTTTATATGCAATATTAAAACTTCCATTCACATTTCTTTTAGCAATTATATCGCTGTATCTTGATCTGATAATTGCAGAGTATTCAATTGTTAAAGCAAACCAGTTAACTGCGTCAAATGTTCTTATTCCCCACAGATCAAAGTCGCCTGAGTTCTGATAATCAATTGAAACGGACATCATAATTTGAGGCTGATTGGTGCCTCCGGATGATGCTATTCTGGCATATTCCATATTCTCACCATTTGAAGACATCATTCCGGAATAAACAGGATAAGATACTGTATTGCTTTCTGCTTTATACAGATATAAATACGGCTCGAAACCGGGATAATTGCTGAGTACAAAAAAAAGCGAATCGGCAGAATTGTGATAATTGGCAACATCAGTCATAACAGCATATCCGTTTGATCCGGGAACGGAATTATAAATACTTTTCGGCAGATATGTAACTCCGGGAGATAAAGAATATGGACTTAAAACTTTACACATTTTTGTAAGTATATTGCTTTGATTATTTGCAATGGAATCCTGTGATAATACAATTGTGATATACGGTACAGCTGCATATCTCGCATTATCTGAAGTAATGCGCGCCTGAAAATACTGACTCGTAAAATTGTATCCCGGAAATATCAGCGTTGATCCTGCATAACCAAGAGTCGGAGTTCTTATAATGGTATATCCTATCAGTCTCTGACCGTAACCTCCGTTTGTTATATATCCGAATACAACGTGTATATATTTTTCACCGGCAGTATTTTCTATAATTTCCATATCCATATCGTCAGATGTAAATTTGTTATTTCCGCTGAAAGCTATCATAGCGTAAAGATTGAAAGTTTCGCCGTGATTAGTGGAATTAAAAATAGCAAGAGTATCAGGTAATGCAAAAAATCCTGTGTCACCGTTTGCAAAACCGATCGCCAGCCATTGAGTACCGGCCGTAGCGCCTCTTTGCTCAATCTGAAATGCAGTTGCAATCGGAACATTATTAGGATTTAAAATCGAAGTGTTTACAAGATTATCTGTTTCACGTCCTATTAGGCGCGATGCGGGAACTAATGTACCGAATTGTTCCGGATTTTTATCTGTATAAGTGCTTCCGTTTATACTTTCCAGTTCTGTCTGAATTTTTAAAATACTTTCACCTCCGAAACTTATATTATCAGTTGCTTTGATCTTTTCTATTTCATTTAATAAAATTAGTTCTTTTTCCGAATAACTAATTTCAGGTGTCTTTGAAAAATTATCATTCACTTTTTTGATATTTATTTTCTTGTTACTGACAGGAATTTTACTGTTCGGGGAACGGCTCTGTCCATTTAAATAATCAGGCAGAATATTAATAAATATGATGCCAGAAATCAAAAAGATCTTAAAAATAGTTTTGTGTAACATTCTGTTAATTCTCCTTTTCTAAAATTTTTTAAAAGGAATAATAACCTGACATACCGGCATGTCTTTGAGAAAGAATACGTTCGGAATAAAATTTTTATCTGATCAAAATTCCCTGTATATCTTTCACCGGTTATTATTCGGTTAAAATAACTTTACAAAAATAGAATCCTGATAATAGGTTTACAAAGAAAAATATCCGGGGTTTTCACCTTCATCATTACTTATAATTTCATAGTAAACTTGAAATATAAGCTTATTACATTGAAATTTTGGATAATTACTAGGTAATTCACAGACGGATTTTCACATCAGAAGTGAATAATTTTTGATAAAATATTATTGATATTTAAATTTATAAAATTAAAGTGTGTATCAGAAAAGAAAGTAGGAATTGAGTTAAAAAAAGCCGGCATTAAACAAATAACGCCGGCTGAATAAATTGATATTATTAATCTTATTTTACAAGCACCATTTTTTTAGTTGAAACAAAATTGTTTGTAACTATTTTGTAGAAATAAACTCCGGATGATAGTCCTGAAGCGTCGAAATTAATTTCATACGTACCTGCATTTCTATAACCGTCAGCAAGATTTTCAACTTCCTTGCCTAACTTATCAAATATTTTTAAAGAAATATTCCCGTTTTCAGGCAATGAAAATTTAATGTTTGTAACCGGATTAAACGGATTAGGATAATTCTGAAACAGTTCAAACTTTTCAGGAATAAGAGTCGATGCAGTATTTTCACTGAAGTTCGTAATTACGCTGTATGTGATAACCATTTTAAAAAGACTTCCTGTCTGCATATTGAGCAGATAACTTCTGTCCGGAACAAGTATTCCGGCACCTGCGCCGGAAAGACCTGAGTTAACATTAAAGAAGTTTGTGCCGCCGTTTGTTGTAAGATATGACTGTGCGCCGTAATTTCCTGTCAATACAACAGTAGGATCTTCTCTACAGAGATCAGAACCCCACCCGCTGCCGGAATTATTTGAAGTGATATTCCAGGTTTCTCCTTTGTTAATGGTTTTGAATACCTGTGAACTGCTCCATGTTGTAGCGTAACAAATATTCTGATCGAATACTGAATTACACATTGAAGGAATTTCAGATGATGATCCGGGCTTAACCAAATACCAGTTTACTCCTCTGTTTGTAGTTTTATAAATATCTGCGCCGTCATCACCGATAAACAGCACATCAGAATTATCCCACATTACAATAATATCGCATGGAGAACCAATAGAAGTGTTATTATAAGGTGCGACGAGATTAAAGCTCGCACCGTTATCAGTTGATCTGTAAAGTCCTGAACCCTGAGTATTTGTAGGCACGAAATAGTAATTAGAAGGATCATTCTGATCCATTTCAAGCGGCTGACCGTAAGTAGTAAAATCCATAGATAAAATTGTACTCCATGAAAGACCGTAATCTGTTGATCTTACAACTTTATCAGGAGAGCTTTGCATTGCAGCCATCCAGATATTCGTATCAACAGGACTAACATAAAATGAATGTGCTCTGGAGCCGATGCCGATATTTGCTATCTGATTCCAGGTATCGCCTTTATCTCTGCTGACATAGACTTTAGTTCCATAAACAACAAATGTAGAATTTCTGTCTGTAGGATGCATGCAAAGAGTATTACCTATACCGGATCCGTTTGGTGATTTCTGCGCCCAGGTCTGAGTTACGGTAGTTCCTGCAGGAAGATCCCATGAAACGCCGCCATTGGTAGTTCTGATAATCGCCTTATTGAGACTACTCACTGCAAAACCTTTTAAATTGTCATAGTAAAAAATATCAGTCAGATTCGCCATCATCGGATTTATTTCAAAGTTGAAAAAGTTTGCGCTTCCGTTTTTATTGTTTCTGATAAAACCACCGCCTCCGCAGACTGCAGCATCATTAACACCAATGCCTGTTACTCCTCTGATATCGGAGTTTGTACGCGTTACTATATTATTCCAGACTCCTCCGTTTTGTTTAGAAATAATAACTCCGTATTCACCTGTTACAACTATACCGTCCGTGAAATATTTAGCTTTCAGTAAATTTCTTGTTGTTCCCATTTGTTCCGCAGTCCATGTAGTGCCTCCGTCAACGGTTGTATAAGTCTGTCCCTGATCTCCGACGACTATTCCTTTCATTGCGTCAATAAATGAAATTGAATTGAGTTTAATATTTGCAATTCCTGTATTTTTTACTGACCAGGTTACGCCTCCGTTTACTGATTTATATACAATACCGTTATCTCCGCAGAGATAACCTGTTTCTGTATCAATAAATACTATTGAATTAATATTTTCAGCTGAACCTGTATTATAAGTAGAAACAGCAGAATTGGTTTTTCCTGTTTTATGAACATTACCCGACTGACCGGCTATCCAGACGTCATTACCTGCAGAGGAAACGCTTCTGAGATCCTCTGAATTTATAACATAACTTGACCAAGAATTACCGGAATTTATAGATCTGAAAACCAGTCCGTCATTTCCCACAGCAATAACATGAATTCCGTCGGGCGAAACTATACTGTTAAAACCCTGAGAATAAACATTGTTGAATTGAACTGAGGAAATGAAAAGTACTGCAAAAAAACCTGTAATAAGTTTTTTCATTGGAATAATTTGTTTGTTTTAAAAAATGTTTCAGCAAAATTAATTTCAATAGTATTTAATAGCAAGTATATAATCTTTTTAAGTTTAGTATTCAAATCCAATTCCGTCTGAAAAATTTAGAGTTTAGATTAAAGTTTAGCTTACCTTAACTTACTTTTTTGAGGGATCAAAAAAAATATCACCGCTGCTGAAAAATCTCACATATAACTTTATTTTATATAATGTGTTGGACAGCAATATATCCAAAAATTTCTAAGGTGAATGCATTCAAAATTTCCATATTCAACAATATCAAAAAAGCAATAAAAACAGTATATTGAGAAACTAAAAAAGGAACAGGTCAGTTACTTAAACCATAACCGAAAAATTTTTTTATAAAATCAAATTAAATAAGGAGGCTATAATGAAAAAGTTAAATCTTATTTTAACTTTAGTTTTTGCTTTAATCTTTTCCGTAAAAAGTATTGCCGCTAATAATTCAGACGGATTTTCAGTTGGTGATAAAGTTTCAGATTTCACAATTGATAATTACGACGGTACATCATACACTCTAAGCAACTCAGGCGCAAATTATACAGTACTTATTTTTCTTTCTACCAAATGTCCTTTCGTTCAGCCGTATTCGGAAAGACTAAATAATCTGGTAAAGGAATTCAGCAGTAATGGAGTAACAATTTGGGGAATCAATTCAAACAATACTGAACCAGTTGACGAAATAAAAACACATTCAGCTGATCACGGCTATACATTCCCGGTTTTAAAAGACAACAATAATGTAGTAGCTGATATGTTAAAAGCTGAAAGAACACCGGAAGTTTTTGTAGTCAGAAACAGTGATATGACGCTTGTTTATCACGGCAGAATCGATGATGATAAAGAAGCTGAAAAAGTAACCGTTAACGATCTTCAAAACGCCTTGAACGATCTGAATTCGGGAAAAGAAGTGGCAGTTTCAAATACAAAAGCATTTGGCTGTACGATAAAAAGATAATTAAAAGGAAATCAAAATTAACTTAATTGTATTCATGAAATTAATTTTAACTTTATTTTTATTAGTAATGCCTGGCTTTCAGTCAACAGTGAATTCCCAGGAACTTTTACCTGCTGATAAAAATACTTTGGATAAACTAATTAGTGATAATAAGGATAAAGTATTGCTGTTTAATTACTGGGCTACCTGGTGTAAACCATGTGTGGAAGAATTTCCTGACCTGATGAAACTACATAAAAACTATAAGGATAAAGATTTCAAATTAATTTTTGTCTCTCTTGATTTCGGTGAGGATTTTAAAGATGAAATTACAGCATTCCTCAAAAAAAGCGGTGTTGATTTTGATACATATTATAATAATTTCAATAAAGATGAAGAACTTCTTAATTATGTTGATAAAAACTGGGAAGGCGGTATCCCAGGGACTTTTATTTATGATAAAACCGGAAAGCTGAGAAAGTCATTGATTGGTAAACATGATTATGATGATTTTAAAAAAGAGGTTGATGTCTATCTAAGGAAATAACTCAGTTTATAATATTCTTAATATTAACCCGGATTTTTTCCGGGTTTTTTATTTCTCATTAAAAATTTGAGTTAAAATTAAATGAACAATTATTGCAATTTAAAACATTAAATATGTAACCCTAACTGTTTTTAATAAAAGAACATATCTGAATCACTTAAAGTAATACATCTGTTTATAATTATAAAAGTTCACAAATTTCAGTCAGACTTTTTCTTAAGATATCCGGAACTTCAGTATTTTCAGCAGGATATCCGACCGGTATCAGTAAATACGGTTTTTCATTTGATGGCCGGTTAAGGATTTTCTGGAGAAAATTCATAGGCGAAGGCGTATGCGTTAAAGTAACAAGTCCCATATTCTGTAATGAAGCAAGCAGAATACCGGTTGCAATTCCGACAGATTCATTCACATAATAATGCTTTTTAATTTCATTATCTGATTTTAAAAAATCAATTTTGAATACAGCAATAAGGTATGGAGCAATTTCCAGAAATTCTTTATGCCAGTCTGTCCCGAGCGGAGCCAGGTCTTCAAGCCAGCTTTCAGGCATTCTTCTTTCATAGCTTTCCTTTTCTTCCTTTTCAGCCGAAATTCTAATTTGTTTTTTTATATCAGGTGATTCTATTATAATAAATTTCCAGGGTTGTTTGTTAGCGCCTGACGGTGCTGTTCCGGCGGTTTTAACCGCAATTTCAATCAAAGACCTGTCAAATGATTTTGGTGAAAAATGCCTTATACTCCTTCTTCTGTTCATCAATTCATAAAATTCATTACCTCTTTTCAGACTCTCGTCTTGAGACAATATTTTATGCTCAAACCTGTTAAATTTATATTTCATTTCTGTTTTACGTTAATTAGGGAATAACTTACAGTATCTGTAAATTTTCCTTTAAAGTAATAGCTGTCTTTAAAATATCCCTCTCGCACAAAATTAAGTTTTTCGAGAAGCTTTAAAGATCCGTAATTTTCAGGATCCAGATTTGCTTCAATTGAGTGCAGATTCATTTTTTCAAATCCGAAATTTATCATTGCACTTAGAGCTTCTTTCATAATCCCCTGCCCCCAGTAAGATTTGGACAATTCATATCCGATTTCAGCGCGGAGATGTTCCTTTAATATCCTCCAGAAACCGCCGCTTCCAATCATTATATTATCCTCTTTTAAGCAAACCGCCCATCGGATTCCTTTACGGTTTATAAAATCTTCCTTTATTCCTATAATTTTTTCTTCCGCCTGAGATATTTTAGTTAACAGTTCTCTGCCGAAATATTTCATTACTTCATTATCGGAATAATTTCTGAATATGACTTCAGCGTCATCAGGTATTATCTCCCGCAGAATCAGATTCTTTGTTTCAAGTACGGGAAACTTTTCAAACATTCTGTCATTAAAAAGTAGCAATATGTTTCAGTCAAGATTTAATTTACCGACCATCTTCGAAGCGTCAACTTTTTTAGTAAATTCCTCATCAGTCAGAAGCGAGAGTTCAATCGCAGCTTCACGCAGCGTCTTATTTTCTTTATGAGCTTTTTTAGCAATCTTAGCTGCATTTTCATATCCGATGTGAGGATTTAAAGCTGTTACAAGCATTAAGGATCTTTCCAGATTTTCATTTATAGCTTTCAGATTCGGCTCAATTCCGGCGACGCAGTTATTATTGAATGAAACGCAGGCATCGCCTATAAGTCTTGCAGAGATCAGAAAATTATATATCATCATTGGTTTGAATACATTCAGTTCAAAATGTCCGCTCATTCCTCCTACTGAAATAGCGGTATCATTCCCGATCACCTGAGCGCAGACCATTGTCATTGCTTCGACCTGAGTCGGATTCACTTTACCCGGCATTATGGATGAACCCGGTTCATTTTCAGGGATGAAAATCTCACCAATTCCGCTTCTTGGTCCTGATGAAAGCATTCTGATATCGTTTGCGATCTTCATAAGACTTACTGCCGCAGTTTTCAATGCTCCTGAAGCTTCTACTATAGCGTCATTTGATGCGAGAGCTTCAAATTTATTCGGAGCGGTTTTAAAAGGAAGTCCTGTAATTTCAGAAATTTTTTCAGCTACAAGTTTATCATAATTTTCCGGTACATTAATACCTGTCCCTACTGCCGATCCGCCGAGTGCAAGCTCTGATAAGTGAACGAGTGAATTGTTTATAGTCCTGACTGCATGATCGATCTGAGAGACATATCCTGAAAATTCCTGTCCGAGTGTAAGCGGCGTTGCATCCATAAAGTGAGTCCTACCGATCTTTATCACTTTCATAAACTCTTTTGATTTTTTATGCAGAGTATCTCTTAAAAGCAGCAGACCCGGAATAGTAATCTCTGTCAGCGCTTTATATGCTGCGATATTCATAGCAGTAGGAAATGTATCATTGGATGACTGCGATTTGTTTACATCATCATTAGCATGAAGAGATTTTAAAGCGTCACTTAACTTGCCTCCGCTCAATACATGAGCCCTGTTTGCAATGACTTCATTTAGATTCATATTGGACTGAGTACCCGAGCCGGTCTGCCATACGACAAGCGGAAACTGGTCATCAAGTTTCCCTTCAAGGATTTCATCGCATACTTTGATAATTACATTCATTTTTTCTTCACTGAGCACTCCGCATTTGTGATTAGTAACAGCTGCGGCTTTTTTAAGAACAGCAAAAGCTTTTATCACTTCATCAGGCATACGCTGACCTCCGATCCTGAAATTATCAATAGAGCGCTGCGTCTGAGCGCCCCAGTATTTATCAGCAGGCACTTTTACATCTCCCATTGTATCACGTTCTGTTCTGTAGTCCATAATATAAATTTTATTGAATTATTTTTTTAATTAAATATAAAATCCGCAAAGACTTTAAAATTCTTTGCGGACTTTGGAATATCGGGTAAATTGAATATTTAAAAATTATTTTATCAGGATCATCTTTTTAGTATCGGTATTACTTCCGCTGATTAATGAATAGAAGTAAGTTCCGGTTGCAAGATTGCTTCCGTTAAAATCTACAGAATAATAATTTGCGGATTTGAATTCATTATTAATGAGAGAAGCTACCAGTTTTCCGCTCATATCATAAATATTAAGCGACACTTTTGAATCAGCAGGAATCGAAAAGTTAA
Source organism: Candidatus Tepidiaquacellales bacterium UBA2330 (assembly GCA_002344965.1). GTDB lineage: Bacteria > Bacteroidota > Ignavibacteria > Tepidaquicellales > Tepidaquicellaceae > UBA2330. Next base: position 65,560 of record DDUU01000057.1, read on the forward strand.
TTTTTGTATTCGGATTAAAAGGATTCGGATAATTCTGACTTAATTCAAACTTCTGCGGAACGCCGATAATAACTTCGTTCTGAAGTTCAAAATATTCATAGTTTCCGTTGAAGTCAATCTGTTTTAACCTGTAAGAATAATTACCGGCAGAAAGATTCTGATCTTTGAATGAATAGTTTTTAATTTCATTGACTGTTCCGTTACCTTCAGTAAAACCGATCTTACTCCATACCGCATTTTCAGATCCGGTTTTTCTTTCTATATCAAATCCTCTGTTATTAAACTCAGACGAAGTTGACCATTTTAAAGTAACGTTATTGTTTGAGATGCTTGATACAAAGCTTGAAAGCTCGACAGGAAGAGTTCCGTTATAATTTCCGTTATAAGTGCTTGCAACCTGACCGAATGTAGGAGTTACAATATCAGATGAAGCTGGATCCCAAACCATGTTTGCCTGAACATTTAAAAGAATATCCATTGTAATGGTTGCAATTCTTTCCCCGAATCCAGTGGGACCCGGCACGTTAGACAATTCCTCACCGGCGCCGCCTGTATAATTTATCTGCAGAGCAACCTGCTGTCCGAAAAAAACAACTGAAGTCATCGGACTGTAACTGCCGCCGCCGTTGAATCTTGGATTTTGGTTTGACAATACAGGATTATTTAACGCTCCAGGAGCATATTCCATAACAAAGGTTGCAAAGCCAACTTCAAAAGGAGCAACACTGGTTCTTAAAGCATGAACATCAAAACGGAAATTTGCTCCGTTATTTAATATCTCAAAATTTGTTGCTGTAACAGTTGCAGAATTCTGAGCATAAAGATTGATTGCTGAGAATGTCAGCAGAAATAAAACACATAGTTTGTAAATTTTATTCATTTTACCCCCGAAATAAATTTATTTATTAAAACTCATTATTAAAATAAAAACACACTATTTAATTAGTGTCATTTTTTTAGTTTCTATAAAATTAGAACCCTTTAAAGTATAAAAATAAACTCCACTTGAAAGACCCGCGAGATTTACATTTAAGGAATAGTAATCAGCGTTACGAAATTCATTGTTAATAAGCGTCTTTACTTCTCTTCCGTTCATGTCGAAAATTTTAAGATCAATCTTTGAATTTTCAGGAATTGAGAAATTAATTGTAGTCGAAGGATTGAACGGATTAGGAAAATTCTGAGACAATGAGTAAGTAACCGGAATACCTATACTAACTTCGGTATTCAAATCAAAGTATTCATAATTTCCGTTGAAGTCTATTTGCTTCAGTCTGTAATTATAATTTCCTTTGGAAAGAAATTTATCCTTATAATTATAATTAACGGATACATTTGAATTATTACTTCCATCTACAAAACCAATTTTTGTCCAGTCAGACAAAGAAGATTTTCTTTCAATTTCAAATCCTCTGCTGTTAAGTTCCATCGATGTAGTCCAGAGAAGATTAACATTATTCCCTTCGACAACGGATGTGAATGAACTAAGCTCAACAGGAAGCGGACTATTGTAAAAACCATTATTGGTAATGATTGCGCTTTGGAAGAAAGGATTGACAACTGCAGTATTAATGTTATCCCACTGAAGATTAGGAAGTATTGACTGATCTAAAATATCAAGATTAATAGTAGCAATTCTTTCCCCGAAAGTAGTAACTCCCGGATCATTTGATATAACTTCTCCGGGACCACCGTTATTATAATATATCTGAATGGCGACTTTACCGCTTGAATAAACAAACGATGCCATTTCATTATAGGAATTTGATATACTGAATATAGTATATTTTGGATTTACATTAGTGATAACAGCATTTCCGAAAGCTCCTAAAGTATATTTAAAGAAATAGGAAGAATTCCCCATTACAAAATTCGGAGCGCTGGTTCTTAAAGAATAAACGTCAAAACTAAATTTGTTACCGTTATCGTAAATATTGAAATTTGCAATTGTATTTGTAACAGTATTCTGAGAAACAGAATTACTGTAAGAAAATACTGTTATAAAAAATGTTACGGCAAAAGATAAATGTTTCATACAGCTTTTTTAAAAAAAGTTTATTGATAATTTGGTACCTGTGATGCTTTTGCAAGATTCGGTGTAATAACATTAAAATCAGCTGTTGTGACAGTTCCGTTCAAGTTAAGATCTGCATCATTATAATTCGCCTGCAGTAAGTTATTCTGAACGACAGTATAATCAGCAGCTGAAATAATGAATGATTTGTTTGCATCACCGCCATACATTCCAAACAGACCTGAGAGTGAAGCTGCGTCATTACCGAAATATTTATTTAATCCGGTTGTAAAATCATATAAGGCACTTGAATTATTAAGAGCTTCAGCATTAGCTGACATTACCGGAAGATGATTTCTGTGTCCTAAAACTACAAAATAATTTCCTGCCGGAATGCTAGAAAATTTTAAAGGACTTGTTCCGTCCAGATCTACAATACTTCCGTCACTTTTTATGAATCCGGCTCTTTTGCCGTTTAATACTGGCGCGCCGTTTGAAGTGGTTCTTAGTTCAACATAAATCCAGTCTACAACTCCGGCAGGAATACTTGCAACAGATTCCGTTCCTGAATAATTAAACTGAGAATTGTTATACGGCTGGTTCAATGGAAGTAAGTTGAATCCGTTTAGAGAAGTTCTCATATTACCGCCGCCGATGTATGCTCCCTGCAACAATACCTTAAGATTAGCGATAGTGTTTGAGCCGCCCAGACAACCAGGGTTACCTGCAGTATAGTCGCCGAATGAATTTGTAGGCGTAATGATAAAGAAATTATCTGCGACATTTACAGGACTAAAAGATATCCACTGGAATCCGTCGTATTTAGCTCCGTTAAATGTTGCTTCATTTCCGACAACATCTGCATCCTGATAACCGAATTTATTCCAGACAGTGTATCCTGAAATACCGCTTTGTCTTAATTCCCAGTATCTGTTCAGATAATCAGTTCCGCAGCCGTTATTCGGATGTATTGCATTAACTGTCTTAGCGCTTACATAAGCATCCGGAGCAAACACCGGAGTAGCTAAAAACACCTGTGCATTTGCAGCTCCGTTATTTCCTATTGCAAAATTAAACAGACCAGGAGTATTATTTGAATAATATTTATTGAGTGTACCTGTACCGTTTGTACCTGCATAGCTTGTTGCAGGAGAAGGATTAAAAATAGAAGCATTAGGGCTCAGGCTCATGATATTATTTCCAAGTGAAACAACACCATTCTGTAAGAAAAGAAGCCTGGATACATTAATCGGAGCTTCAAGAGAAATACCTGATGCTCTGTTAATTCTGAAATCCCTTACACCGTCTTCAACCGTAGTCAAGCCTGTACTTGCTCCGGCGCCGCCGAAGAAAATATCTGATCTCAATCCGCCTTCAATAATTCCGCCCGGCGTAATAGAGCCGTTAACTATTAAAGTATTATTATCACCTATCACAACTCTGTTAGGAGTTAAAGTATTATCAATAGCAAAGTCACTTCCCATGTTAAGAGTAGCGCTATTCAGCGTAAGATTTTCAAAAGTTGTACGGCTTGGAGTATGTAAAAAGCCTGCACCCGGACCTATCAAAGTAAGATTTTTATCAACTACGGTATTACCTGCGATTAAACCGGAAGGTAAATTCCAGATAGTTCCGCCGCTTGTAGTACCGGAAATAGCTGCAGCAAGAGTCGGGAAACTTTGATTTGCCTGATTAATTATTGAGTGAGGTAAAAATGAATTAAAGTTTATGAAATTTAAAGAAGTTCTTACAAGATCTGTAGATGTAGCAAAATTAAAAGCGAAACCGATCTGCGGAATAAATCCGTTTGCCGTTGCGGCATTGCTCATAGAAACAGTATTCGGAGACAGACCCACAACTGTAGTTCCCGGCGGAATTCCGGGACCCTGTATTCCCATACCAACAAAAATACCGTTAGTGGAAGGCATAAAAGAAATGATAGGATTACCTGCTGTCAGAAGACCTCCGGAAATTACTGTAGTATCGGGATGGGCACCGCTCTGCCATTTATTATTACTTGCGTTTATTGTTCCGCCCTGATCAGTAAAATTAACAAGTCCGTAAACGAGATAATTGCTAAGATCGCATTTGTCAACAGTCATATCACTTATCTGCCTGTTAAAAGCAATAAGCGTATCACAGTTTGAAAAATTCATACCGCGTATTAAAACATTATTTAAAGCTGCTGGCGGATTAAACAGATCATTTCTTGCCTGAACCCAGACACCGCTTCCTGGAGTAGCTCTCACTACTCTGGAATTCAAAATACTTATATTCGCATAATCCGTTCTGCTGAGAAGATTGATATCTATACCAATCCATATATTTCCCGGAGGAGTTTCAACAGATAAATTACTGAAAACTGAATTTGATAATTTTTCAAAATACAACTGATGACCCTGCTGCTGATTTGAAGGATTATTATTTGCAAAAACGCAGTGAGATATAATGACGTCATCAATTACTGATGTAGGCTGAGACTGTCTTTGAAATGCTGCAATTCCCCAGTATGCGTTATTGCTGGCAGTTGAATTATACATTCTGAACTTATTTACACTGAAAGCTGTCGGGAAATAAATTCCGCTGATCTGTGAATTATCAAAATTTGATGATTCCAGTAAAACATCAGTAATGTTTTCATTAAATCTGAGTCCGTAAAGCTGTGCAGAGGAAACTGAAACATTTTCAAGTGTAAAATAGCTTTGCCTTGCATCAATTGCATCACCAGTCAATGTACTTATTCTTAGGTTTTTCAATACCATTCTGTTTACAGCGTCACCGCCGGGAGCATTCAGTGTTACCGTAGTATTGATGATAGTATTGGACGCCGGATTACTTCCTTTCCAAACACCGATTATATTAACTCTTTTGGAAAGAGTAAATCCTGCATATGTACCTTCAGCAACTACAATATTATCACCGGCAACTACCGAAGCATTACTAATTGCATGCTGAATGGTTTTCCAGGGTGTTAAAAAATTCTTTGCGGAAGCAGGAGAATTTGCATTACTGCCGGTTGCGTCATTGACATAATAAGTTTCTGAAAATGCTGTACTTACTATGATCAGGTTTGCCAGTAAAATCAGAACAAAGTTGTTGAAATTTTTCATCTGCGTTCTTTTAATTTAATTATAAAAATTTTTTGAAAATATAAATAATATTTTATTT
>DDUU01000005.1 GCA_002344965.1 Candidatus Tepidiaquacellales bacterium UBA2330
GCATTACCAATCAGAAAGACAGACAGTCTGAAAATATTGACAACATTTTAAAGTCTTAAAGACTAAGTTAAAAAAATTAAAATTAATTTACTTTGAGCTGTATAGATATTTTAAACAAATTTGTTCTCGGACAGTCTGAAAGATTGTTAACGGGCAGTTATAAAAATCCCGCAAAGTATCTCTCTCTGCGGTATAAAATATTTTTATAATTATTTATATGTAATTTGAAATTCGTAACTCGTAACTCGTAATTCGTAATTATTTTAGAAGCATCATCTTCCTCACCTGCTCAAAATCTCCGACGGCGTTTCCTCAGCCTTCGTCTTACTAAGCGGTGACAGGGCGGATTCCAAAGTAATATTTTTGTTAGCCGAAAGTCATACCGCTTCCAAAGCACGTTTCGGTTTGTTGTTGGTCACGCTCGCTACGCTCACTAAGACCAACAACGGCTGAAATCCCTAACCTTAATTTTACCGGATTTTTATTCCGGGACATGATTCCTCCTTTTTTATTTTATTAAAATCATTCTCTTAGTTTCTATAAAATCATCCGCTTTCAATTGATAAAAATAGATCCCTCCGGGCAGATCCGAACCATCAAACATCTTCTCGAAAACTCCCTCACTTAATTCTTCATTTACTAAAACATATACTTCCTTTCCAAGAATATCATACACTTTTAATTCTACTAAAGAACGTTTAATTACTTCAAATTTTATGTTGGTTTCAGGATTAAAAGGGTTCGGATAGTTTTGATATAGCTTATAATTCTCTAGAGTATATTGAATATTTGAATTAGCAAATGTCAATCCTCCGTTGGTTGTATAAAGAAGTTTTGTATTTCCTCCTACAGCCCAGCCGATGGAATCATTATAAAACCAGAATGATCTTATGAATCGTTGATCATTTCCAGTATATTGTCTTATCCAGTTTACTCCGCCGTCAGTTGATTTAAACAACTCTCCATAAGTACCTCCGACCCATCCTGTATTAATATTTGAAAAAGCACAGGAATATGGCTGATCTGCGCCATTTACATACCCAACACTGTCCCAAGATTCAGCAAAATCAGTACTTTTATAGACTCTTCTTGCATCTTCTACCACAAAAACATACTGATCATTTATTACAGATAATTTTCTTATATCCCCTGCTCCTCCCCAATGTGGAATATATTTACGTTCCCAGTCAGTTCCGCCGTTTGTAGTTTTAAAGACTCCTAATCCCGGACCGCTAACCAAGCCGGTATTTTCATTTATGAAGTAAAAATCTTTAAGAAAACCCCAGAAAATATAAGTAGAATCCCATGTATCCCCGCCGTTAGTAGTCTTTAAAATATTATAATAAGTCCAAACCTGACCGCATATCCAACCTGTATCCTTATTTACAAAGAAGGAACCTTGGTAACTTCTACCAAATCCAGATGGTCCGTTTCTAACAATTGACCAGTTCTCTCCACCATTAGTTGTCTTTATAATTGTTTCAAACCAACCTACACAATATACAGTCATAGAATCCACAGGTGATATACTATATAAATATTTATCCGGAACCGGATTTGATTGTACTATCCAGTTTTCTCCGGAATTAGTTGTTTTTACTATAATGCCGTCACCGCAAGCCCATCCGGTATTTCTGTTTATGAATTCTATATCACGAAATGCACTGCCAACAGTAACAGGATATTGCTGTATCCACTGCGCTTCGGATATTGAAAATGTAAGAGAGTATAAGAATAGAATTAAAATTATCTTTTTCATATTTGCATCATATTAATGTTATGATTTTTTCAGACGTTCCCGTTTGGGGGCGGGAAAATCTTTATTTGAACTTTCACATAATTATGATAATAAAAAAAAAAATACAAGTTAATTTCTTGTGCAAGTTATATTTTTTCAGTCACAGCAGATTTATCCCGTAGAATTTTTATCTAAAGGTTTTAAAATAAGTTTAAGCGGAACCTGATCTGCATATGCATTACCAATCAGAAAGACAGACTGTCTGAGAGATCGTTAACGGGCAGTTATAAAAATCCCGCAAAGTATCTCTCTCTGCAGGAAAATCTTATATAAAAATTCTTAATTCCTAATTTTTAATTTCTAATTATTTGAGAAGCATCATCTTCCTCACCTGCTCAAAATCTCCGGCGGCGTTTCCTCAGCCCTCGTCTTACTAAAAGGATATAAAATCATTCCACACAAAATAAAAACCGCCGCGTTTGCCCGCAGCGGTTTAATTTCAGACAAGCATCAGAATCACGGATTCACACGGATTAAGCGATTACACAGATTTTATGCAACCTACACATTATTTTACTAACTATTAACTGCTAACTACTAACTACTTTATTAGAATCATTTTCTTAGTCGCATTAAAATCCGGAGTTAGTAAAGTGTAGAAATATACTCCGCTCGGAAGACCTGCCGCATCGAATCTGAATTCATAACTGCCTGCATTTAAGTTTTCATTTAGCAATACTCTTACCTCCTGTCCTCTCGAGTCAAATACTTTCAGCTCCGCTTTGCCTGACTTCGGTATTGAGAATTTTATCACTGTCTCCGGATTAAACGGATTAGGATAGTTCTGATGCAGTCTGAATCCTTCAGGCGTATTTTCACTTTGACTGTTTATTCCGACCGGATCCACAATTTTAAAATTCAGCATCATACCGTCATCTTCATGTTCGAGATTATGACAGTGTAACAGAAAAATTCCCCTGTAGTCATTGAATTTTACTAGCAGCCTCACAGTCTCAAACGGATTTATCAGCACAGTATCTTTCCATCCTTTATCTTCAGGAGGAAGGGTTGTATTACCGTTTCTTGAGTAAACCTGAAACATATCTGAGTGACTGTGAATGGGATGAAGCATATTTGACGCATTAATAATCCGCCATTCTTCAAGAGAATTTTGCGGAGTCTCCCAGTCAATTCTGTTCATCTCAAATGTCAGTCCGTTTATTCTGTGCATATTCATTCCGCCCATGTTCATAGTGAGAGTAAAATTTCTTGTAGTCTTTACATCTGCAATGCTGTAGTAATTGACAGGCGGGAGAACAGCAGGGATTATTCCGCCGGATCCGGTATTACCTGTAACATCAAACCTGAGCAGATTCATCTCTGTACCCTGCACATAATTCCCTGTTCCCGGTGCAGTGAACGGAAGAGATTTTAAAATCACACTGTTGCCGATCGTATAAGTAGAAAAATCAACAAGTATATCAGTTCTTTCTCCCGGTGATAAAAAAAACGAAGTAACCTGAACAGCCTCATCCTTTAAACCTCCGTCAGTTGCAATAATGTGAAACGGTCTGTTATCGGAGAATGCTATTTTATAAATTCTTGCATTCGATCCGTTTAAGAGTCTGAATCTGTATAATGTACGTGATACTTCGAAGAAAGCATCAGGAGTTCCGTTTATCAGAGGAGTATCTCCCAGAAAGCCATTCATAATATCAGGCATCTGCGGATTATAAGTAAACTGCGGAATATTCACAGACCTTCTGTCCTGAATGCAAAGAGGAATATCAAAGTTACCTCTCGGCAGTCCGAGTCCGATCTCTGCGGGATCATCGACAATAAAAAATCCAGCAAATCCTTTGTAAACATGTTCAGCAGTCAGCATATGTGCATGCGAATGATAGAAGTAAGTTCCTCCTCGGTTAATCACCGGAAATGTATATGTATAATTTCCTCCCGGCAGGATTTCATCTTTCGGATGTCCGTCCATTAATTCAGGTACATTTAATCCGTGCCAGTGAATCGTCGCGGGTTCATTAAAATTGTTTACAAAATTTGCAGTGAATGTCGATCCCTTTTCAATAATAACAGAAGGACCGGGATAAGAACCGTTTATAGAAAGCACTTCTGTGTTCTGACCCGGCCAGACATTTACATTAGTGGTCCCCAGCGCCATTGTTCCTCCGTTATTAAATACAGGCGGGAATCTGAGAGCATTACCCGTTCCTCCGGGAAATATACCGCTTGAATATTTATCCGCTAACACCTGAACAGGATTTGCAAGTGTCAGCAAAGCGCTGGTCTGCAGTGCTCTGAAGATCATTTCTCTTCTTTTCATTTTAGCATTTTTTAAAATTGATTAATATATTTGAATATTGAAATCCTTAGTAACATTAATGAATTTTATTTTAAATTATGATTATTCTTTTAATTTATACCTGATGAGTGTCATTGTTTCTAAAAATTAAAGTGAGTATAAAATGACAAATTCCCCTTCCTGAAAAGAAGGGGAATTCGGATTATGATTGTAAAAAATAAATTGCGAAGAAAAAATCCTGTCACGGATTATTTTATCAGGAGCATTCTTTTGCTTTCAGAATATGAATTTGCTTCAAGCTTATAGTAATAAACTCCGCTGGAAAGATCATTCCCGTTAAATTCTATAGTATAATATCCCGCAGGTTTATTTTCTTTTATAAGAGTCTTAATCTCATTTCCTGCTGCGTCATAAACTTTTAATATTACTTTTGCAGCTTCCGGAATATCAAATGAAATTTTAGTGGCAGGATTAAACGGATTGGGATAGTTCTGACCAAGAGAATATCCCGCCGGCGTTGAAATATTTACATCACCTGATAAATTGAAATACTCAGCACTGCCGTTAAAGTCAACCTGTCTGAGTCTGTATTTGTAAACACCTGAATTCAGATTTGATTCGTAATAGACATAATTATTAACTGAATTTGAATTTCCCTGCCCTTTTACAAAATCCATACTGATCCAATCATTATCAGGTGCGTTTGCATTTTTTCTTTCCACATAAAAGCCGGAATTATTAATTTCCGATACTGTACTCCATGAGATTTTCACATCTCTTCCGGTTACTTCATAAATAAAAGATGAAAGCTCAACCGGCAACGGAAAATCAGGATTGATATATACTTTAAAAATATAATCACTCGGAGTGCTCGGACCGTTATTCGGAAGCTCAGCTTTTATTCCGCCGAAAATATATCCTGCGAAAGTTCTCTGCGTCAGCTGATTTAATTTAATAACTTCATTATCGTAATGCGGGATATTTCTGTTCAGAATAAATTTAGCATTAGTACCCAGAAGAGCAGGCATTTTTTCCGATGAAATAATTTCTTCCGATGTTCCGTCTGATTTTTTTGTAATCGTTGTTATATCATTTATGAACGGAACGAGCGGATCATATTCCAGAACACCTGTCGAATCATTAACCGAATAAAGACTGGTGCCTCCGAAAAATGTCGTATGCATACTTCCGGATGATGCATTGAATGCAGTCAGATTTGCAGTTGTATATTGCGTCATCTTCTGTTCAAAACCAAAATCTACATTAATGGAATTTTCCTCAATATAAATCGGATTCAGAAAAGGAAGATTAGCGGAAGTTTTAAATACGCCGCCGTATAGAGTCAGGAATTCCGTAATACCGTCGGGTTTTAATGCAGGCACCAGATTCATATCGCGTCTGTGATACTGTGCAGTATCCGTAAACGCAGAGTAATCAAATATACTGACATTCACGCCGTCATCACTGATTTTAAATTTTTTTATCTGATTTGTATAAACCTGATTGTTTACGTTTATCCTGTAAGTACCGGTAAACTTATGACCGCCTGCAAGATAAAAATAATCTCCGAGCTTCATCAGCTCACCGCCGCAGACCTGAAGGCTTGTATTGAAATGTCCTCTAATGAAAGGCGCTACGGAATTTCCGTTAATCACTGCGTCGATGGTTTCGCTTACATCTATTACTTTAAGTTCGGGAAAAGTTATAAGACCGTTTGCAGTACTGTCATAACCGTAACCTCCGATGAAGTAAAGCTTATTGCCGTCCTGATAATGCTGCATATTAGCCGAACGAAGCTGATCGGCAAATGCAAACGGCAGATCGGTAAAAATGCTTCTGGAATATGTAAGATTTGTAGCCGGATCTACAACATAAATATAGATATTGGAAAATTGCTTAGGGAATGAGTTGAGCGCGTTAAATCCGTGCAGACCGTTTGTCCTTCCTCCTATGAAAAGCCATTTCCCGCCGGACTGCGCGAATGCAAAAGAATGTATTGCCGGAGCGTTCGGGATTTTTATCTCCTCGAGCTCAATAGTGTACGGATCATTCGCAGCCGATGTCTGTACATAGATTTGAAAAAAGAATAATACAATAAAAAGAAAGAGTAATTTTAAATTCATAAAATAAATTAATTAATCGGTTTTAAATTCTGACAAATGATTTTCAGATATTAATCTGCATTCGGAGTTGTATACGAATATAAGAAATGAGATAAATTGATTTTTATATCTAATTCCTGCCGGTGCAAACAATTGCTGATTATTTTATTGGATATTTTTATTTGATAAGCAGCATTTTCTTTGTTTCGGAAAATTTTTCAGATGTTAGCTTATAGTAATAAATTCCGCTTGAAAGTCCTTCTGCTGAAAATTTCGTTTCGTAAACTCCTGAATTAAGTTTTTCATTTACTATTACTGCAACTTCATTTCCAATTGCATTATAAACAGCAAGTCTTACAAATCCATTATCCGGAATATCAAATTTAATTTTAGTTACAGGATTAAATGGATTCGGATAATTCTGACTGAGACTGTATCCGTCAGGTACAAAACCTGATACCGGCTGTATTCCGATCGGCTTAGGATTTATATATACTTTCAGAATATATTCACTTGCAAAACTCGGAGTATTATTCGGAAGATACGCCCTGATACCGCCGAAGATATATCCTGCAAAAGTGTTTCCGGAAATTTCATTCAGCTTAATTACTTTGTTTGAATACTGGGGCACAGCCGGACTTAAAATAAATTTTGCATTAGTGCCCAGAAGCGCCGGCATTTTTGTCGGAGATACAATTTCCACTGATGTTCCGTCCGGATTTCTGGTCAGTGTAGTAATGTCATTTATAAACGGAATCAGCGAATCGCGTATCTGCTGATTTAAAAGTTCATTGTAATAATAAAGACTTGTGCCTCCGAGAAAAGTAGTGTGCATTTTTCCGTTCGAGGAATTAAAAGCGGAGAGATATGAACATGTATACTGGCTCATTTTTTGTTCGAAGCTGTAATCCGTTACAGCGCCGTTTCCGTCTATGTAAATCGGATTCATGAAAGGAAGATCCGCATAACTTCTGAACACTCCGCCGTAAAGTATCAAATACTCATTTATACCGTCAGGTTTTATCGCCGGGACAAGGTTCATATCTCTTCTGTGAAATTCGACTGTATCAGTAGAAGCGGAATAGTCAGAAATATTTATGTTCGAACCTGATGCTGATACTTTAAACTTTCTTATCTCATTCAGATAAACCTGATCGTTGCTTATCGGCGAATATGCGCCGGTGAAAATATGACCTCCGGCAAGATAAAAATAATCTCCGAGCTTCAGCATTTCTCCGCCGCAGACACGCATCCTCTGGTCCGTGATCTGATTAATGTATGGAGCAACGGAATTTCCGCTGATGACTGCCTGTATTGTCTGACTTACATCCACTACAGTAAGAGTCGGAAATGTTATAAAGTCATTTGAAAGACTGTCAAATCCGTATCCGCCGTTAATGTATAATTTCGAACCGTCATAATAGTACTGCATATTTGTTGATCTCAATGGATCAGCGACTCTGAAATCCAGATCGGCGAAAATACTTCTTGAATAAGTTGTATTAGTTGCAGGATCCACAACAAAGATATTCTTATTTGCATATTGTTTCGGAAATGCAGTAGCTGCATCAAATCCGTGCATACCGTTGGTTCTGCCGCCGATGAAAAGCCATTTGCCGTTATGATCTGCAAAAGCAAAAGAATGTATCTTCGGAGAGCCGGGAATGTTTACCTGCTCAAGCTGAATCGTATAAGGTTCTTCAGCGTGAACTGATCCTGCAGTTATTAAAGCAGCAATTATAAGAATATATTTTAAAAATGTAGATTTTTTCATTAACATAAAATGTTTGGGGTTTTAAAGTATAATTAAAGCGTTTTATTTTACAGACTAAACAGTAGCTTCTGTCCAGTCGTTATTATCTTTTATGAGATTAATCAGTTCATCGACTGCAATTTCCGTATCAATACTTTTCTTGATGATTTCTTTTCCTTTATACAAAGTGATCTTTCCCGGTCCGCTGCCGACATATCCGTAATCCGCATCCGCCATTTCACCGGGACCGTTTACAATACAACCCATAATAGCGATCTTTAGTCCTTTAAGATGATTGGTTCTGTTTCTAATCATCGCTGTAGTTTCCTGCAGATCAAACAGAGTCCTGCCGCAGGACGGACAAGATATATAATCAGTTCTGGAAATTCTTGTTCTTGTCGCCTGTAATATTCCGAAACTTATGCTGTTTATTTTTTTAAGTTCAGTAACTGTTGATTCTATCCAGATCCCGTCACCAAGTCCGTCAAGCAGAAGCGGTCCTGTATCAGCGGAACTGTCAACCGTAAATTCATCATCAGTTTCATTTTCATAATTTCTTTTGATGACCACGGGAATTTTCAGTCCGTTATTCATTAGTTCGATAAAAGCTCTTCTCATCTCCGCCATTGCATGAGCATTTTCTGTTTTTAAAACTGCTATAAAATTCATTTCTTCAGAAAGCTTTTTTATCAAAGCACCGGTAAGATCATTCAGAGAAAGCTCAATGAAATTTACTTTATCCGAAACCTCACATCCTGATTCATATTGAGAAATATTTATAAGCGGATAGGAATCATTTTTCGAATCAGAGTTTACCCAGAAGTCATGGTCAAAAATTTTTTTCAGTGTGCCGGGAAGTTTGTAACTTAAATCATTTTTTCCCAGATATAAAAAATCAAATGCAGTATCGCCGATATTCCATTTGTCGAGAGAGCTGCTGTAATAATATCCCAGGTCTTTCAGCCCGGAATAACTATTCAGAATTTCTTTGTTTGCGCTGAGAATCACAGCGGGTACATTCTTACCGCCGGTTTTAAAAACTTCATAAGTATCTCTTTTCGCAAAAGCAAACGGATTGAGCGGATTACGGATGACAGAGGGAATTTCTTTCTGAAGTTTGTTTCTTATCGAATATCTTTTTATAAGATCATACGCAACCGGTATTTCAAATTCCGGCTCTTCAGTAAGCGACACTCTTACTGTATCACCTATTCCGTCTTCGAGCAACGCGCCGATACCGACTGCTGATTTGATCCTGCCGTCTTCACCGTCGCCTGCCTCAGTAACGCCGAGGTGGACAGGATAATTCATAGATTCGGATTCCATTTTATTTATCAGAAGACGGTAGGCTTCTACCATTACTTTCGGATTACTCGCCTTCATTGAAAGCACTATTTCATAATAATTATTCTCTTCGCAGATTCTCACAAACTCAAGTGCAGACTCAACCATACCGAGCGGCGTATCTCCGAAACGGCTCATAATTCTGTCGGAAAGAGAACCGTGATTTGTACCGATCCTCATAGCCGTTCCGTATTCTTTGCAGATCAATACAAGCGGTGTAAATTTTTTTCTTATCCTGTCCAGCTCGGCTTCATATGAAATATCTGAATAATCAATTGTTTCAAATTTTTTCCTGTCGGCATAATTCCCGGGATTGACTCTGACTTTTTCTACTATACGTGCTGCAGTTTCAGCTGCATTAGGAGTGAAATGAATATCAGCGATAAGCGGCGTTTTATATCCTCTTCTGCGAAGTTCATTTTTAATATTCTCAAGATTTTTCGCTTCATTAATGCTCGGAGCGGTGATGCGGACATATTCGCCGCCGGCTTCGATAATTCTGACGGACTGTTCAACGGTTGCAATAGTATCCATTGTATCAGTAGTTGTCATTGACTGAATACGGATTGGATTATTTCCGCCGAGGGGAATATCTCCGATATTTACTTCACGCGTAATATATCTTGAATAGTAAGTAAGACTATTGCAGTATTTAATTGAATCAGTTTCTGTAAGCAAAATAAATTAAATCTTTGTTGTTATATATTGGAGTTATAATGAAGTTTAAATTGAATATTAATTTTGGGATTATCTTAACTTTTTACTTTCATGGAAAAGGACTTTTTTTTCTTCTTCCGTAAGACTTTGATAACCGCCTTCGCTCAGTTTGTCAAGTATCCGGTCAATTTTCTCCTGTGCCTGCTTATGCTGATCTTCCAATTCTTTTTTAAAATCCGTCTGATCAAGCTCTTCATATTTTGCTTCCGAAACATTTTCTTTACTTACTTTGCCTCCGCTGCTGAATACTGAAGGTGAATAAGTTTTCTTTTCGGGAGAAGGAGTTTTAAATTTATCTTTAAACGATGAAGTATTAAAGAAACTGTTCGATCTTTTAAAGACCACAAGCATATAAATAAGTCCGACAAGTCCACCTCCGAGATGAGCAATATGTGCTATGTTGCTTTCCTGTCCGCCGGCTACTGCAAATATTTCAAGCAGCATATAAAATATAACAAGAAATTTCGCTTTGACAGGAAGAATTCCGTATATGTAAATACTCCTGTTCGGAAAAAGATATCCGAAAGCAACCAGAATTCCGTAGACAGCGCCCGAAGCGCCTACTGTAGGTCCGACTGAAGTAAACATCGGTGCGATAAGAAGATTACAAAGCCCGGCTCCTACGCCGCATAGAAAATAATAATACAAAAATCTTTTCTGCCCCCACATATTTTCAAGCTCTACGCCAAACATCCAAAGTGCGAACATATTAAGAAGAAGATGAAAGAATCCTCCGTGCAGAAACATATAAGTAAAAATCTGCCAGGGGTAAAAACTTAGCTCTGTGATCTGACCGAAGCTGTTCTTAAAAAGTACGGGAGTGAGAGGATTCAGCGCAAAATATTTAGTAATCAGAAGATCCACTGAAATACCGCCAATCTGAAAACCTGAAAGCAGCAAATTGAATATTACAAATATCGCCGTATTTGATACCAGTAAAATTTTTATGACCGGCGGGAATAATGAAAATCCTCCGAATAGTCCGGGTCTTTTGTAATAGTTGCTCATTAATTAAATTAAAATGTTTTGGGCTTTTTCATAATCACTGACTGTGTCAATTTCCATACAGCCGAACATCGAAACGTCCTCTGCATAAATACTGTTCCCTGAATCTCCACTATCTATTATTTCCTGAAATGAAGCTTCATAAAACTCGTTTATAATATTTTCCTTTGTGATTTTCCTGTCCAATATACTGAATAGCTCTTTCATATAATACGGAGAAAACTTTTCAATTCCGATAGATTCTCCTGCGGATGCAGCTATTGAGATTTCCTTTCCGATTTTCAGCACTTTGTTTTCATTATTAATAATCACTTTTATTTGCTCTTCGTCCAGCTCCTTTGTAAAATTAACAGCAAGACAATTTTCGTGTCGGCTTTCAGTCAGCTTTGCTATTATTTTTTTATCAAAAAGAATATCGCTGTCGAGAAGAAGTATATTATCATTTACAAAATCCTTTGTCATCCAGAGCGAATAAGAATTATTATTAACTTCATATCCGGGATTGGTGATAAAAGTTTTTTTTATTCCCCTGAAATTTTTATCCACATAATCCCTGATCATATTCTCAAGATAACCTGTTACAAAAACAAAATCCGTAATTCCGTTATCTGTTACATTTTCTATTGTCCTGTGAAGCAGATTTTTTTCGCCGATGTTTAAAAGACACTTCGGAGTATTATCCGTAAGCGGTCTGAGTCTTCGCGAGACTCCTGCTGCAAGTATTACCGCCTGCATTATTTATTATTTAATGAATTAATAACTGATCTCTGAATCAGAAAAAGAATTATGAATATAAAATTTCCCAGAGTAACTGTATAAATCAGGTAAAGGTCTATTCTGTTAAAAATCGAAAAAATGATTAAAGCAGCCATATGTGTTGTGGATCCGATCCAGCTCCAGGCTCTCAGCAGAAGCTTATTTTTTCTTTTGTATTCTTCCGGAGTTACATCAAGCACAATATGCTTGGTTGATCTTTTCTGAAATTCGGAATAGGACAGGTAAGAAGATATAAGCAGCTTTTCAATATATTTACCGCTGACAGATTCAAGTCTTTTCTTTTCTTCGGAATATTCGCTTATTTCTTCATCAAGACCTGGAGCTTTTTGATATACATATTCGAGATACATATTCCTGTAATTATCGAAAAACATATTCTGCAGCGCTTTGGATGCACCTGCTGTAACGGTGAGAGTCCAGCTAAAAAGAGGATTCCCCGTTAAATGCGTCATTGCAATTCCGAGTCCGAGGAATACTGATATTGAAGTAATGTAATCTATAAAGCCGTCAATTATCCTTCCTATTTTTGTTCCGTTTTTTTTCAGTCTTGCAAGCTGACCGTCCATACAGTCAAGCGTATTACAAATAAAAAAACTAAGCGAACCGAGCAGCAAAAATCCGTAATCAGCAAATCCGTAAAATATCCCTGTCATAATACCGAAAATCAGAGCGACTATTGATATCTGATTCGGAGTTACGTTTGTATTATATATTAACTTTACAAAAACAAATGATAATGGTCTGAATACATACAGATCAATAATTTCTTCCGAATCGACAGTTTTAAGTGATTGTTTAAATTCAGAAAATAATGTCATTTATAAAAAGTTATTTTTAGGATTACAATTCGACCTGCGTACCAACTTCAAAAACTCTCTGCGGCGGAATATTAAAAAATTCTGTTGCTCTCTGCGCATTATTTGACAGCAATATGAAAAGCTTACTTCTCAAAAGTCCGAATCCGGTTCGATTGCCGGGAATTAGAGTTTCTCTGCCCAGAAAGAAAGTGGTTCTGTTTATATCAATCTTAATATTATTATTTTTAAGAAGTTCAATAATATTCTGAATATTTGGAATATCCATATAACCGTAATTTGCAATTACCCTGTAAAATCCTTCAGTCGGCTCCAGTATTTCAAGACGCTCTTCCTGTTTAATATGCGGAACTTTCTTTATAATAATAGTGAGAATTATTATTTGTTTGTGAAGAAGTCTGTTATGTTTAATATTCAGTATCAGAGGCGGCGGTGCTCCTGTTTTATTGCTGGACATATAAACAGCTGTACCGGGGATTGCAATTAATCTTACACTGAGGATTTCAGTCACAAAATTTTCGAGCGACATAGTCTGCTGCTTTATGTTATCTAAAAGTATTTTCCGGCCTTTATTCCAGGTTGTCATGATTAAATATATAGCAAGTCCTATAGCGAGAGGGACCCAGCCGCCGTGAATCAGCTTCAGCATGTTAGCTCCCCAGAAAGATAAATCAATTGTTATAAAAAAGAGTATTACTATTACGGAAACTAATTTATTCCATTTCCAAAGTTTGATTGTTGTTATAAAAAGTAACATTGTCGTAATAAGCATTGTAGTTGTAACAGCAATTCCATAAGCTGAAGCAAGATTACTTGAAGACTTAAAAGACAGCACCAGAGCAATTGTTGCTAAAAACAGCATAAAGTTAAGCTGTGGTATATATATCTGTCCCCTTTCATCTTCTGAAGTATGAAGTATTCTCATTCTCGGAAGATATCCTAACTGTAAAGCCTGAAATGTAAGCGAAAAAGCTCCTGATATAACAGCCTGAGAAGCAATAACGGTTGCAAAAGTTGCAAGTCCTATTAGCGGGTATAATGCCCATTCAGGCGCTAATAAATAAAATGGATTTTTTGCAGCTGAGGGATCCCTTATAAGCAGAGCGCCCTGTCCGAAATAATTTAAAAGCAGTGACGGCAATACAAGACAAAACCATGTGATCTTAATAGGCTGTCTGCCAAAATGTCCCATATCAGCGTAAAGAGCTTCACCGCCGGTAACTACAAGAAATACAGCTCCCAGTATTACAAAACCATGAAATCCGTTTTCAATAAAAAAAATAACGGCATAATAAGGATTAACTGCGGCAAAAACTTCAGGATTCTCAAGTATTGAACTGCAACCTAATATTGCGATGGTAACAAACCAAACGAATGTAATTGGTCCGAAAATTTTTCCGATCTTACTAGTTCCTCTTTTCTGCATACTGAAAAGAATAACGAGTATTAAAATTGTTACTGGCAATATAACAGGTTCAAACAGAGGAGTAGCTAACGCTAATCCTTCCACTGCGGAGAGAACCGAAATAGCCGGAGTTATAATACTGTCGCCGTATAACAATGCTGAACCGAAAAGACCAAAAACAAGAACCATCACACCAACCCATTTTTTCTTAAAATCCGTTCTCTTTAAAAGTGACATTAAAGCAAGGATCCCGCCTTCACCGTCATTGTCCGCTTTCATAATAATTAAAATATACTCTACTGAAATTATCAAAATCAGCGACCAGAATATAAGCGACAGAACTCCGAGAATATTATCTTTAAGAGGAGCAATTCCGTGAACTCCATGAAAACATTCTCTAAGTGCATAAAGAGGACTCGTGCCTATATCACCGAAAACTATTCCTAATGCACTTAAGCAAAGAATAGCAAGGTATTTTCCGTTTTTATTGTTGCCCTGGGTTTTGGTTGTATCCGGGAGAGCGTTATTGACAAAATTATTCAGAATCAGTCCTTTTTAAATTATTACTTTGAACTGATCCTGCTTTTCTCAGCAGGTAGAATAAATTGCTTTCCAAATCAGAATAGAAAATAAAATATTGAAAAGTATAAAAGTTCATTGTTTTCAAAGACTAAAATAATTTATATAATTTAAAATTACAATTAACATTAACTTAACAAAGTCCTTCAGGTTAAGCTAAAAAAATTTTTTATTAAAATTTTATTTTTTAAAATTGAAAGACCCGAAGTCTCAAATTATTAATAAATATTAATAAAAACATTTGAGATTTCAGGTCTTAATGATTTGTAAATTATAT
>DDUU01000041.1 GCA_002344965.1 Candidatus Tepidiaquacellales bacterium UBA2330
TAAGCTGAAATGGAATCATAATACAGAGCCGGATATGGAAAGAACATTATCCGGTGAAGAGGGATTGTATAAAAGATATAAAATTTACAGAAGCACAGCATTAGACATGAGCTATGTTCCGGATGACGCACTCGCTTATTCGGAAAACTATTACGACCTCATAGCAACTGTTGACATTAATAAAAACTCAGACGCGGCATATACGGATGAAGAGCTGATTTCAATCTGCAATACGGAAATATGCACACCGCCGAATTACTGCATAGAATATCCGGTTCGATACAGAGTTCAGGCAGTGGATAAATATGACGACGTTTCAGTGCTGTCTGATTTTGTAAATACCCGCGGAGGCAGTCTTGAAGCCGGCTCGGGAAGCAGAAACGCATCTAATGAAACCGGCGAAAGCGAAACGGAGCTGCCTTTAGAATATTCCCTTTCACAAAACTATCCTAATCCCTTCAATCCCGAAACGAATATAAGATACGATCTGCCTTTCGGAAGCTTAGTTACATTAAAGATATATGACATACTCGGAAAGGAAGTTTATACGCTGATAAATGAATACAGGGAAGCCGGCAGATATATAACCGGATTCAGCGGCGCAGATCTGTCGAGCGGTATTTATTATTATACAATACGGGCAGGCGGATTTACTCAGACGAAGAGGATGATGCTGCTGAAATAATTGTATCATCAGATCTGATCTTCACAAATTTTAAATTAACTATTATAAATTCCTCCTCTTTTTTAAAGCCGGAGTAATTTTCATTATTATTCCGGGAAGAAAATTAAAAACTCTGAATCCCAGTATGTTTACTTTTGCAATTTCATAAAAATAATCTTCATTTATTAAGGAATTAAAAATATCTATATTTGAAAAACTAAAATTCATTTATCAGATAAAATATATGAAAACAAAAAAAGATTACCTTCAGGAAACAATAAAACATATCGATATTAAAAAGCATAATGTCATTCCGCTTGTTGAAGATATGCAGAATATGGCGTTTTCATCGCGCGAACTTGCTACTGCTGCTAAATATTATGATATGATGCTTGCTGATAAAAACTGTTCCGTTATGCTTTGTCTGGCCGGCTCACTGTTTTCCGCCGGACTGAAAAATGTCGTTGTGGATATGGTCAGAAATAATATGGTGGACGCAATTGTCTCTACCGGCGCTATCATTACTGATCAGGATTTTTTTGAAGGACTGGGATTTAAGCATTACAAAGGCTCGCAGTTTGTAGATGACAATGAAATGCGCGAACTTATGATAGACAGAATTTATGATACTTATATCGACGAGGAAGATCTCAGAGTCTGTGATTTTACTATTTCAAAGATTTGCGATTCGCTTGAAAGAAGACCTTACTCTTCCAGGGAATTTATATGGCATATGGGAAAGTATCTTTCTGAACACGGGAAGAATGATGAATCGGTAGTGCTTGTATGTTATGAAAACAATGTGCCGATCTTTGTTCCTGCTTTTTCAGACTGCTCGGCGGGTTTCGGATTCGTTCATCATCAGCACAGATTTCCTGATTCACATGTTTCGCTTGATTCAGCTAAAGATTTTCTTGAACTGACAAAGATTAAGCTCGAAGCATATGAATCCGGTCTCTTTATGGTCGGCGGCGGCGTTCCGAAAAATTTTGCTCAGGACACGGTAGTGGCAGCAGAGATACTTGATAAAGATGTGCCGATGCATAAGTATGCTATTCAAATTACTGTTGCCGATGACAGAGACGGAGCATTGTCAGGATCCACTTTAAAAGAAGCGAGTTCATGGGGCAAAGTAGATATGACTTATGAGCAGATGGTTTACTGCGAAGCAACAATTGCAATGCCGCTTATCGCCGGATACGCTTATCATAAAGGCAGCTGGAAGAATCGTGAGAAGAGAGAATTTCAGAAAATGTTTTTAAAGGAAAATGTTGAAGCTTAAGTAATATTAAAATTATATTATATTTGCGGTCCTTGTGGCCGCATTTTTTTTTGGAAAAATTTTTTTTAGTGTATTAATCCAGGAAAGTAACTTTCCCTGTTTCGACGTCATAAATTCCACCGACGATCTTTATCTTGTTTTCCTTTTCGAGTTCTGACAATATACCGCTTCTTTTCCTGATCCCTTCGACAGTAAGTCTAACATTATTTATCGTGACATTTTCCGTGAAATTTCTGTTTTTCCCGTTCCTCTCTGACTTTGTTTCGGTCTCCGACTCTATGGCAGGTTTTATTTTATCTATAAGCGAAGTAAGGTGTCCGAGCTTTACATCATCACAGGCGCCTATAATCGCGCCGCAGTTTGTATGTCCTAATACAACAATCAATTTTGAACCGACTTTTTTGCAAGCAAACTCCATGCTTCCTAAAATATCATTATTCAGAATATTCCCCGCTATCCGGATACTGAATATATCCCCGAGACCCTGGTCGAAAATCAGTTCAGCTGACGTCCTCGAATCAATACAGCTTAAAATCGCGGCGAAAGGAAACTGATTTGATGAAGTTTCATTCACCTGCTGAAGGAGATTTCTGTTTACTTTAATATTATTGATAAACCTCTGATTGCCTTCTTTTAAAAATTCAAGCGCAAGTTCCGGAGTCAGACTTTCCTGTGTTTCTTTGGTATGTGCTCTCATTCAGATGATAATTCAGTTTAATTTATTTTTTGCATTAAAATATTCATTCATAACTTCTTCTATTGTTTTTGCATCTTCAAAATATGAAAGTATTTTCTGCAGCACTTCATCCACTATTGAATCCGGGCATGATGCTCCGCTTGTAAGAATAATTTTAACCGGATGTTTTTGAGGAATATAATCTGAAGTTGTTAATTCCTTATGATTATAAAAATCAAAATGAGATATAGAATTTTTTGATAATATCTTATCTGCTGATGAAATAAAATAAGTAGGCAGCTTTTCTTCACACAACTCATATATGTGTGAAGTATTTGAACTGTTATATCCGCCTACCACTAAAGCCAAATCAGCTTTTTTTTCTAGAAGACCGTAAGTTGCTTTCTGATTATCATGCGTAGCATAACAAAGCGTATCTCTTGTATCGGAAAAATGCTCGCGGATATTTTCCGGTCCGAATTTTTCCGTCATGACATTGTATAAATAATCAGCAATTGACTGAGTTTCTGTGGCAAGCATCGTGGTTTGATTTACAACTCCTATGGAATTCAGATCCCGTGAAGGATCAAAACCTGCAGAGTATCGGTCAGAAAAAATTTTATAAAAATCCGAAGTATTTTTTTTACCGAGAATTATATCCCCCAGCGTAACAGCTTCAGCTATATCCCTGATGATAAGCGTAGGCGAAGATTCCTTGCTGTGTGAAAATGTAGCACGCGTTTCTTCGTGTTTGTATTTGCCGTGAACAATAACCGTAAATCCGTTTTTTCCAAGCGTTTCCGCTCTGTTCCATACTTTTTCCACAAAAGGACAAGTTGTGTTATATTTTAAGGGATCGATCCCTTTTTGATTAATTTGCTTTTCAATCTCAAGCGTTGTACCGAATGCAGGGACAATGACAATATCATCAGAAGTAAGAATATTCCAGTCTATCAGCTGTCTGCCCGAAGTATCCATTAAAAATTTTACGCCTCTTTCCATCAGATCATTATTTACATCAGGATTATGGATCATTTCGCTTAACAGGTAAATTCTTTTGTCAGGATTTTCTTCAATCGCTTTGTATGAAATTTCAATTGCATTTTCCACACCATAGCAAAAACCAAAATGTCTGGCTATATAAAAGATTACCGGTCCGAAGTCCAGTTTGGTAGGTGAGTAATCCGCTTTTCTCGGATCATTTAATTTCCGGGAATTTTTAATCCGTGAAATTACCGGGCTTTTATAAAATAACGGTATATCGAATGTTTTCATTTTTTCGCTGTGACTTTTAAGTAAGATTGCTTACATCATCCAGATCCTTATTTCTGCCGACGTTTTTTTTATTTTCAATTAAATCTTTCCTGGAAATAAAATTTATAATAAGATCATCTTTTATGTAAATATACTTTCGCTTATAGCATTTATTAAAATCCATACCTTCGATAGAAGTTAAGATATCAACTCTGTAAGGCGGTCTTCCAAGCTGAATTACATTATCAGACTTTCGAAAATCTTCTTCAGTCAGATTATCAAAACTGAATCCAAAATCCTTAATTGTTTTAATTACTTTCTCAGCGTTAACATTCACAGGATTTATCCAGATATCAATATCAATTGTTAATCTCGGATAACCGTAAATAATAACAGCATATCCGCCGACTACCAAGTATTCAACTTTGTTCTCGTTTAACAATTTTAATAACTCTCTGAAATCCCGGGTCAGTTCCATATGTCAGCGCAATATAATTTTGCAAAATAATTTGAAAAGCCTCAAATCTTTCTTCTATAGAAGCATTCCTCCAGTATTCTTTATCAGCTTTTTCCTGCTCACTTTTTTTTAAAATGGTGATTACCTTTTCCATTTAAAAACACTTTTTTCTAAATTTGGAAAAATATTTTATTTATAAGCGGCAATTCCGGTTACATCTTCTCCCAGAATAAGCGTATGCATTTCGTGAGTACCTTCATAGGTCTTGACTGATTCAATATTATTCTGATGCCGCATTATCGGATATTCATCAAGTATTCCGTTTGCGCCGAGCATTTCTCTTGCCATTGAGGCAATGGTCTTGGCAATTTCACAGTTATTTCTTTTAGCAAGTGAAACCTGCTGAGGTCTCATTTTCCCGGCATCCTTGAGTTTGCCAAGCTGATAGCAGAGCAATTGTGCTTTAGTAATTTCTGTCAGCATGTAAGCAAGTTTTTCCTGAGTGATCTGAAATGCAGCGATTGGTTTTCCGAACTGAATTCTTGAAAGCGAATAGTTAAGCGCTGTGCTGTAACATTCATTCGCAAGTCCTACTACGCCCCAGGCAATTCCGTATCTTGCCTGAGTCAGACACATCAGCGGAGATTTAAGACCGTCGCTGCCTGGCAGCAGATTTTCTTCGGGAATCAAACAGTCTTCAAATACAAGCTCTGACGTAACAGATGCTCTCAATGAAAGTTTGCCTTTAGTTTCAGGAGCTGTAAATCCTTTAGTTCCTTTTTCAACCAGAAATCCCCTGACTCTGCCGTCAAGCTTTGCCCATACAACTGCAATGTCAGCGACTGTTCCGTTTGTGATCCACATTTTCGCTCCGTTAAGAATATATCCGCCATCAGTTTTCTCAGCTTTAGTAATCATGCCTCCCGGATTACTTCCGAAATCAGGTTCTGTAAGACCGAAACATCCTATCATTTCCGCCTTGGCAAGTTTCGGAAGATATTTTTTCTTTTGCTCTTCGCTGCCGAAAGCAAATATCGGGTACATTACAAGACCGGACTGAACCGATGCAAAACTTCTTACGCCGCTGTCTCCTCTTTCAAGCTCCTGCATTATCAGTCCGTAAGCAACATTGTTAATCCCCATGCCGCCGTACTCGGGAGGGAGAGTCGGTCCGAAAATACCGAGTTCAGCCATTTTAGGAATCAGCTGCTTTGGAAATTCCATTTTCTGATTGTACTCTTCTATGATAGGTATTACTTCAGCGTTTACAAAATCTCTCACTGTATCTCTTATTGATCTCTCTTCATCCGTTAGCATTTCATCAATGCCGTAATAGTCGAGACTTTTATATGAATCTGATGACTGCATTTTATTATCCTTTTTTTAAAGTTTATTTTAAAATGTATAAAATATTATTGAATTAATTTTTCAAGATATGAATAATTTTTATCATTGGTTGTAAATGTAACTTTGATACCGCTTTTTAAATATTTAATCCTGCTGACTTCCGCCATCTCATAAATCTTGCTGACTTTTTTATGATCGTCAGCTTTTAATTTCAATGTTCTTTCCGAGTTTTCTTTATTTAGCTCGGACTTTATTGCGGTAATTAGTTTTTCGAGGTTAAGACCTTTCTCCGCGGAAATAAAAACAGAATCACCATAAAGTTTTTTCATGGATTTAATCACATCAGTATCTGTGAGAACGTCAGTTTTGTTGAATACATGAATTATCTTTTTGCCGCCTGCGCCGATCTCATTGAGAGTATCGTTTACAACTTCCATCTGTTCGGGAAAATTTTCGCCGGATATATCAACTACATGCAGAAGCAGATCAGATTCGATGACTTCGGATAAAGTGGATTTAAAAGATTCAATTAAATTATGAGGAAGATTCTTAATGAATCCTACTGTGTCAGATATCAGTACTTTTTTAGGGAATTTCGTTTTACCTTTTTCATCTTCTGAAATTACAAGCTCAAGCAATTTAGTGGATGTATCTAAGGTGGCGAATAATTTATTTTCAACATAAACATCAGAATCTGTAAGAGCATTCAGCAAAGTTGACTTACCGACATTGGTATAACCTACGAGAGATATTCTGAAAAATTTTTTTCTTGAATATGCCTGAGTCTTTCTCTGCTCTGATACTTTTTCAAGTTTCTCCTTTAAAACTTTAATTCTTGTGCCGATTAATCTTCTGTCTGTTTCTATCTGAGTTTCACCCGGACCTTTTGTTCCAATTCCTCCGAACTGTTTCGAAAGGTGCGTCCATTGCCTTGTAAGTCTGGGAAGTGAATATTCGAGTTGCGCGAGTTCCACCTGAAGTTTTGCCTGGGCTGATCTTGCGTTTGAGGCAAATATGTCAAGTATAAGATTTGACTTGTCAATAATTTTGCATTTGATCTTCTGTTCTAAATTTCTGAGCTGAGTATAGGCGAGCTCATTTTCAAATATCACTAATGATATATTATTTTCAGAAACATAATCTGCGATCTCCTGCACCTTTCCTTTTCCGATCATAAATCTCGGATCGAAATTATCATTTTCCTGGAAAAAAGTACCGATCACTTCTGCGCCTGCAGTTTCCGCAAGGAATTTAAGCTCTGTCAGCGATTCTTCAGTGTGTAATGTATTCTTGGCGTTTTTATTGGAATAACAGACTAAAACTGTTTTTTCTGATTCTTTTTTTGTGTTATGCAAATAATTAAAAAATATTTATTAAAATTACTCAATTAGATTTCTTTTTAAAAGTCAATGTGCAGTTTAATTGATAAACACAGAGATTTGAATTTAACAGTATCAATAAGATTTAATTCATTTTTTATTGAACTAAAAAATATTAGTTTCAGTAAAAGCCGACCCTCTTTAATCCTGTGCAACGAAATGTAGGATTGGAGGGTTCAATTATTTTAAGACCATGTCAAAATCAAAAAAAATATTATCAGCAAGAATATTAAAAAATTCATTAGCAATTAATGAAAATTAAGAAAGACAAAGTAAAGCTGATCACGCTCGGATGTTCGAAGAATCTTGTTGATTCGGAATTTATATTATCACAGCTTAAATCCAATGATATAGAAATAGTGGAAGATGAGAATGATGCGGAAAATGTTATCATAAATACTTGCGGATTTATTGAAAGCGCAAAGAAAGAATCTATTGATACGATCATAAATGCGGTTGACAGAAAAGCAAAAGGTAAGCTTAAAAATGTTTATGTCGCAGGTTGTTTATCCGACAGATACAAAGCCGAACTGGAAAAGGAAATTCCGGAGGTGGATATGTATTTCGGAGCGACTGACAAGCCGAATACTATTATTGGAATTCTGAAAGCACTCGGCGGAAATTATAAGGATGAGCTCTTAGGAGAAAGAAGCTTAACTACTCCGGCTCATTTTGCGTACCTGAAGATCAGCGAAGGCTGCGATAATCCGTGTTCATTTTGTGCAATACCTATAATGCGCGGAATACACAGATCCAAACCCGCTGAACAGATTTTAATGGAAGCGCAGATACTTGCATCAAAAGGAGTGAAAGAATTAATTATAATCGGACAGGATACTACTTACTGGGGTTTTGACATTAACAGGAAAAGAGAGCTTTCAAAATTATTAAAGGATCTGTCTCTTGTAAAAGGAATTGAATGGATAAGACTAATGTATGCTTATCCTTCAAGGTTTCCGGAAGATGTGATTAGCGTTATAAATGGCACTGAAAATATTTGTAAGTATATTGATATGCCTGTTCAGCATATTACTGACAATGTCCTGAAATCAATGAGAAGAGGGATTACGAAAAAAAATCTTACCGGACTTCTTGAAAAGATGAGAAACGAAATACCGGGAATTGCGCTCAGGACGACATTTATCGTAGGGTATCCGGATGAAACCGAAAAAGATTTTCTTGAATTATCTGACTTTGTAAAGGAATTTGAATTTGACAGACTGGGAGTATTCACATATTCGCATGAAGACGGAACTGCAGCTGCTGAAATACCTGACAGAATTCCGGCAAAGGAAAAACTCTCCAGGCAGAAACATATATTAGATATTCAAAAGGAAATTTCGGTGAAGAAAAACAGTGAGACGAAAGGATCTGAGCTGAAAGTTCTGGTTGACAGAAAAGAGAACGGATATTTTATCGGGCGAAGTTACAGGGATGCACCTGAGATCGATCAGGAAGTTTATATAAGCAATAAAGATCTGACAACCGGAAATTTTATTAATGTAAGAATATTCGATTATGAGGAATTTGATCTGTTCGGAGAAAAAATTTAACAGAAAAAAATTTAATTTAATTTATAATATTACAGGAGGTTTGACATGAATCAATATAAAATTTACACAATTGATTCGATCTGCAAATTCAGAAAAGTTTTTTTTACTTTGTGTGTAATAGGTATAATTTTATTTTCATTTGCAGATACATTCTCACAGCTTGAGAATAAAAATATAGAAATTGACACAAGGGACTTTTTCTATTTTGATCCGCTTGTATTTTACAGTAAGGATCAGGGAAAAGCCAGGCTTGATGTTTATCTTGAAATACCGCTGGAAAACCTGCAGTTCAAAAGAAATTATTCCACAAAAAATTACGACGCGAGCATTTCGTACAACATAAAAATTACAAATTCCTTTAATGAAATTGTAAGCAATGAAATCATTAAGGATTTTGTGACTACAACAAAAGCAGAGCAGAAGAATCTTGAATCTTCTTCAAAATATATTGTGAAAGAATATTATCTGAATCCGGGTAATTACAATCTTGATATTACCATTTCGGATATTAATACAAAGAAGGAAAAAGTAAAAAAGAGTGCTGTTGAAATTACGGACTTTGTAAAAAAGAATATTTCCGCAAGCAACATCATGCTTGTAAGTAATATAAAGGAGGAAAACGGAAAGAAAGTAATTACTCCGCTGATTGAAGGAAATATCGGAAATCTTAAAACTATTTATTTATTTTTTGAAGTTTATAATTCCGGTGAAAGCGAAGTTGTAAATGATTTTACATATACAATCACTGACAGCAAAAACAATGTATTGGAAAAAGACAATCTAGTCTATACTCTTAATCCGGGAATAAATAAATATTTTGAAAAAATTTCCACAAGTAATCTGATCTTCGGTGATTACAAAGTAGAAATAAAAAACAATAACAGCGGAGAGATACTTTCCATTAAAGAATTTGAAAATAAACTCAGCGGTATACCTGCGAATGTAAAAGATCTAAATATTCTAATAGATCAGATGATATATATAGCAAGCAGCGAAGAAATTAACAAAATAAAAAAAGCATCATCAACTGAGCTTAAGGAAAAGTATTTTGTTGAATTCTGGAGAAGTAAAGATCCTTCTCCTTATACTTCAAAGAATGAACTGATGACTGAATACTATAACAGGGTAAACACAGCAAACGAAAGATTCTCCCATTATATTGACGGATGGAAAACTGATATGGGAATGGTTTTTATAATTTACGGTGAGCCGAATAATATAGAAAGACATCCTTTTAATGAAGGTGTGAAACCATACGAGATCTGGGAGTTTTATAATGAAAATAAACAGTTTATTTTTGTAGATGAAACCGG
The DNA here is from genome assembly GCA_002344965.1 of Candidatus Tepidiaquacellales bacterium UBA2330. Lineage (GTDB taxonomy): Bacteria > Bacteroidota > Ignavibacteria > Tepidaquicellales > Tepidaquicellaceae > UBA2330. Next base: position 9,926 of record DDUU01000041.1, read on the forward strand.
ATTCGGAGATTATAAACTCACGACTCCTATATGGGATACTGACAAAAACAAGATCAGGTTTTGATTTTCAGATCAGCATTTTTCTTTTATTCAGATATCCTAACAGTGCTGTATCAAATGAATCGGATGTGGAAATAGTAATAAATTCGATATTGTTTTTTATACATTCAGTCCTGTAGTTTCTGATAAATTCCTGAATGGATTCTCTGTAGATCTTTTGCATTGCAGCCGGCTGAGAATACATTTCCTCATTTGTTTCCATATCTTTTAAAGTTACGGGGTTTCCTTCAAGAAAATTTATCTCAATCGGATCCAGTATCTGAAATATTATTAATTCATTTTTATTATATCTGAAGTGCTTCAAAGCGTTGATAACTTCTTTTTGCTCATCAAACAAATCACTGAATAAAATTACCAGTCCTCTTTTCCTGACTTTATCGGCAATTTCATTCAGACATCCGGCCATTCCTGTTTTATTTAACGGCTGAATTCTTGATAATTCTTTTAATATCAGACGCAGATTTGCTTTTGTAGAGTGGGGCGGAATATACGATCTGATTTCAGTGTCGTAAGTAGTGAGTGAAACCGCATCTCTCTGCAACTGCATAAGATAAGCTAGTGATGCGGCAAGATAAGATGAATATTCAAGCTTGGTAAGATCAGAACCTTTTGCTTCATTATTTTTGCTTTCCCCGGAAAAATATTTTTTGAAAAAACCTTTCCGCATATTATTTAAAGAGTCATTACCTCCCGATTTAAAATCCATTGACCTGCTAATATCAAGTAGGAGATATGTCTTAAGATTGGTTTCTTCCTCAAATCTTTTTACATAATACCTTTCAGTCTTACCGAGAATTTTCCAGTCAATGAATTTTAGATCATCGCCTGACATGTATTGTCTGTGCTCGGCAAATTCCACGCTGAATCCGTGATAAGGAGATTTATGAAGACCAGCAATAAACCCTTCCACTACCATTCTGGCTTTCAGTTCCATATTCGAAAGCCGGGCAATAACGGAAGGGTCTAAATATTTTTTATAATCTGTTGTATCTGTCAATTACTTTTTAAACCTTCTGTTGATTTAATTACTAATTCTGTGCCGGATCAACTTTTTTATCATCTTCTTTTTTTATGTCTTTTCCTTTGCTTTCATTCTCAAGTCTTTTTAATTTACTGTCTGAGTCTTCATCAATTCCTGTCTTTCCCGTTGATTCAGTTGTACCTGTTGTATCTGTATTACCGCCGGAGTTTTTAATATTTTCTTCAATGATTTCTTCAATGGATTTTCCGGATTTTAATACTTCAAGCATTGTCCTTGCTGATTCACTCATTTTATCATTCGAATCATTATCTTTTGGATATTTATCAAGAAACTTCTGATATGAAGCCATTGCGTTTTGTTTGTCTTTTAGAGTTTCGTCATAAATGAAAGCAACCATGAAGAGAGATTGTTTAGCTTCTTTTGTATCCGGGTGTTTTTCCGCAAGTTCTATATAGGTCTTTATTCCTTCCTGAGGATTATTTAAATTGCTGATCTGGATCCCGGCGATTTCGTTGTAAGCGAAAATCGCTTTGTCGGATTTAGGATAATGCTTCAGAAATTCTCTATAGTCGGCAATAGCTTCATCATATTTTTTTTCTTCCAGCTTTAGTTTGGCATCCGAAAGATACTGCTCCTCGCTCTTTTTATTTTCAGTACATCCGCTGATAATAATTGCAGACAATAAAATAAATATAATTTTAAAATTTAAATTTCGCATGTTTATTATTTAGTATTAATTAATTTTTTTAAAAAAATTTTATTAATGTAGTTAAAACCAATTTAAAAATTAATGAAAAAACTAAACCTAAATGAAAATTTCATTTGCCGGATCTGGGAAGATGAAAATAATTATTCGGACCTTAAAACAAATGACGGAAGAAAAGTAGAAATACTTGATCGCGGCAAAAAAAACCCTGACGCAGGTCCGGATTATTCGGACGCAAAGATAAGAATTGACGGGAATATCTATTCCGGTTCAATAGAGATTCACAGAACTTCCAATGACTGGTACTTGCACGGTCATCAGAATGATACAAAGTATAACGACGTGATACTGCATGTAGCGCTTTATGACGATCTGTTTTCAGGCAATAAGAATACGGCAGCGGGTAGGCAGGACGGGATCCCCACAGTAGTTCTGTCCGAATTCCTTTCAAGATCCATTCACGCGATCTGGAGAGATATAATCAGTAAACCTTCAGAATCATTCAGGCTTCCTTGCTTTCCCCAAAATAATGAAGTCTTTTATGATGAAAAAATTAATTTTATTAAAGAAGCAGGTCTGGAAAGGCTGAGGCAGAAATCCGATAAATTCAGGGAACGCATTTCTGAACTGAAAGAATATTCAGATCACGGAGATCCCGAAGATCAGGTTTTGTTCGAGTACATATGTGAAGCACTCGGATATTCGAAAAACAAGAAGCAGTTCATATCACTTTCAAGGAAAATAGATGTAAGTGTAATCAGACATTTGAAAATGAACCGGATCCAGACAGAATCACTCATATTCGGATTGTCAGGATTTCTTTCAGATCTTAAGATAGAGGACGAATATTCTGAAGAACTTTTCAATAACTGGGTCAATGTAAGAAAGAATATAAGAAGAGAAGAAATGACAAGGTCAGAATGGAATTTCTTCAGATTACGTCCGCCTAACTTTCCGACACTGAGACTGGCATATGCATCCGGTCTGCTTTATGAGATAGTAAACAGAGGATTTGTTAAGGAATTGATCAGTGAATTTACGGACAGTTCAGATATACAGAATTCGATGTATAATCTCTTTTCAAGGATTAAACTTTCTGACTACTGGGAAAGAAACTACAATTTCAACAAGGTCTCGGCAACATCAAACAGGGGAATAGGTAATGAAAGAATAAAAGACATAATTTCGAATGTAGTTTTTCCGTTCATGTATCAGAGATCTTTTACCGAAAATGATCCGAACATGAAGAACAAGGTGGAATTTTATTTCAGGAATAACAGACTAATGCCGTCGGTGAACGAGATCTCAAAGGTAATGCAGGAACAGCTGGGAATTAAAGCCCTGAATCCGGCAACGGAGCAGGGGCTCATTCATCTTCATAATTATTACTGTATCTTCGGAAAGTGCAGCATGTGCAGGATAGGTAAGGAAGTATTCAGGGAAGACAGCGTACATGAACCTCTGAAGATCATTATTTACTGAAATAATCTGATCTGAAGTTTTCAACAGAAACCACTTAATAAGATTTGTAATTTGATTTTGAAACAAATTTTTGTTTTAAAAAAATTTTAAAAAAACAAAACAATTAAATAATTAATTTTTAAAGTACCGCAAAAATATTCTCTATCACTTACTCCTTTGCTTAATATATTTTTATTTTCGTCAAAAATAACTTAACATTTAATATGATTCAGATCTTTTCTTCAATCGCTAACAGGAAAATAAAATACTTATTGCATATATGACAGAATTTTTTTCTTTTCGATATTTTTTTGATTACAATAATTAATTGAATGGTTATATGATATTCATTTTGTTTCCGGATATCCGATTATTCAGAAAAAATTTAAAGAAATCATATTGCAGATTTACATGCGTATTATCTGCATTAACAGTTTTTTCATTTTTTGATGTGGTTTATTGAATTCATTTTATCAAACAAATTAAAAAATTTACTCACTATACTATTTCTATTCTTTTATCATCTTACATATCTTAATTTTCTTTTCCCATGCTCTTTTTCCTACTATGTAAATCTTCATATGGTTTGCCAATATTAAAAAAACAAACATCATTTCTGCAAAAAACTGTAAATGACTAAAGTACTTTATTGCTTTTATCTCTGTATGAAAAATCAGTTAAACTGATCTGTTTTGTATAACCGAGATACAATTTTGAAAAAATTTCTTTGTGGAAAAATACAAAGTGACTTAATTTTGTATCAGTTCTATAGCTGCTTAAATTGCAATTTCAATTATATACTATTGCTGAAATTTTTTTCATATGAACTGACTCATTTAATTGTATTAAAATTTTATTAATCAAATTCTTTAAAAAATGTACAATCAATGCAAACTAACCTTGATTTTGATAATTGCTGTATTTTTCACGGCTTTAACTCATACTTACGGAATTGAAACTGATGAATCTTCAGTTTCCGTTTCAGAGCAAAGTAATGTAATGCACAATACTCATTCTGATTCATTGCCTGCAGGTGTTAATGATGAATGGCTGGATGATATCCGTGATGAAACCGGTAATAAAATTAATTTAAACAGCAATTCAAAATCAGGACGCATCCCTGTCGAACCGGAAACAGATGCTCTCCAGAGAAGAATATTCAACGGATTAAACACATTTGATAATTTCGGTATCAGTATAAGCTGCGCAGGTGACGTGAACGGAGACGGCTATGAAGATATTATCGTCGGAGCTCCTAACTATTCTTCAACAACAGGAAGAGCTTACATATTTTTCGGAGGGCTTGCAATGAATACTGTAGCTGACGTAACATTAACCGGTGCTGCAACAAGTAACTATTTCGGAAGATCAGTCTCAACAGCCGGTGATGTGAACGGAGATGGTTATTCTGATGTGATCGTCGGTGCTTATGGATATAGTACAAACACAGGAAGAGCTTACATTTATTTCGGCGGTTCAACTATGAACAATACGGCTGATGTTATTTTGACTGGTCAGGCAGCAAATAACCTGTTCGGAGTTTCAGTTTCTGATGCAGGAGATGTGAACGGCGACGGATACTCCGATGTAATAGTCGGAGCAAGCGGTTATTCCACCGGTACCGGAAGAGCTTACGTTTATTTTGGCGGCTCAACTATGAATAATGTAGCCGACGTAACAATGACAGGAGAAGCAACAAATAATATATTCGGATATTCAGTCTCAGGAGCAGGTGATGTGAATGGCGATGGATATTCTGATGTGATTTCAGGTGCGTATAATTATTCCTCGATCAGAGGCAGAGCATATGTTTACTTCGGCGGTGCGTCCATGAATAATGTAGCAGACGTTATATTGAACGGAGAGGCATCAGGAGACAACTTTGGTCATTCAGTTTCTGATGCAGGAGATGTTGACGGCGATGGTTACTCAGATATAGTGGTCGGAGCGTTTGGTTACAGTTCTTCAACAGGCAGAGTATATATATATTTAGGCGGTGCGTCCATGAATAATACTGCTGATATTATACTCACAGGAGAAAATTCCGGAATTCAGTTCGGACATTCAGTCTCAACAGCCGGTGATGTGAACGGTGACGGATATTCTGATATTATATCAGGAGCAAATGTTTATGCAACATATACCGGCAGAGTGTATATATTCTTCGGAGGATCTTCAATGGATAATATACCTGACTCATATATCACCGGTGAAGCACCGGGTAATCAATTCGGTTATTCCGTCTCAAACGCCGGCGATGTGAACGGTGACGGTTTTTCAGACGTGATTGCCGGAGCCTGGGGGTACGGCACAAATACCGGAAGAGCTTATTTGTATGATTATTTTATGAAAGGACAGATCATACCGGAAGTTTCAATGTCAGGTGAATCATCAAATAATTATTTCGGAGAAGTTTCAGATGCGGGAGATGTAAACGGTGACGGATATTCCGACGTGATAGTGGGAGCTTGGGGTTACAGCTCAAATACCGGCAGAGCGTATATATTTTACGGGGGGGTGATTATGGACAATGTAGCTGATGTTACCATGACCGGAGAAACAGCAGCAAATTTTTTTGGGACTTCAGTTTCTTCAGCCGGAGATGTTAACGGCGACGGTTATTCAGACGTTATTGTCGGAGCTAATGGTTATTCAACATTTACCGGCAGAGCTTATATTTATTTCGGCGGTGCTTCTATGAATAATGCTGTTGATGTAATTATGACGGGGGGAGCAACAAACAATGGTTTTGGAATTTCAGTATCTGATGCCGGTGATGTGAATGGCGACGGATATTCCGATGTGATCGTCGGAGCTGAACTCTATAGTTCATCCACAGGAAGAGCTTACATATATTACGGCGGATCAACCATGAATAATATTGCAGACGTAACTATGACCGGTCCGGCAGCAGATAGCAAATTTGGGAATTCAGTATCCAAAGCCGGCGATGTAAACGGTGACGGTTACTCTGATGTGATTGTCGGAGCAGTTAATTATAGCACAGCCACCGGAAGAGCATATTTATTCCTTGGAGGTATTTCCATGAACAATGGTTCAGATGTAATATTTACAGGAGAAAGTACCGGAGATCAATTCGGATATTCTGTATCCGATGCCGGCGATGTAAACGGAGACGGATATTCTGATATTATTATCGGAGCACGGGGATATCTTTCTTCTACGGGCAGAGCATATATATTTTATGGAGGTCTGCTCACAGACATATATCCGGATGTTATCATAACAGGCGAAATTACTATCAGCTCTCTTGGAGCTTCTGTTTCTTCGGCCGGTGATTTGAACGCAGACGGGTATTCAGATGTAATAGTAGGAGCAGATATATATTTTATTCACACCGGCAAAGCTCTTATATTCTTCGGAGGAGCTTCAATGGACAATGTTCCTGATGTCAGTATGTCGGGAGAATCTCCAAATGATTTTTTCGGAGGTTCAGTATCATATGCCGGAGATTTAAACGGTGACGGCATCTCTGATATTATCTCAGGAGCCAGCAGTAATAATTCTGGTGCAGGAAAAGCATATATTTTTACAGGCTCATTAATAAGCATAAAACCAGTTTTGAAATATGTCAAAGATGTTCCTAATGATCAGGGCGGAAAAGTAAATCTCAAATGGGCAAGAAGCGGATATGATGTGAATGGAAATAATATTATTACAAATTATATTGTGGAAAGAAGTTATCCGCCTTCCGGCGGAAATTATTCCTGGGAAGAAATTGGAAACATTACTGCAAATAAAAATCCGTTCTATAATTTCACTGCCGATACGCCGCTTGATTCCAGTTCCAATTCCAGCGGAAATATGTTCTTCAGGATAACAGCCAGAACAGAAATATCAAATCAGTACTGGAGATCAGCTATTCTTTCAGGAAGGAGCCTGGATAACATTGCTCCTTTTATGGTATCACCGTTTACTGCCACGGCTGTTTCAAACAATATAAGACTTAACTGGAGCCGCAGCTCAGCACCGGACCTGATGAATTATTTATTATACAGAAATGTAAACCCTGTCATAAATCCGGAGACCGAACCTGTATTTGCAGCTACTACAGATACATCTTTTCTGGACACGACTCCATTAACAGGATTATATTATTATTTTATTGTTGCTCAGGATATTCATAACAATAAAAGTCCGGTTGCTGTCGCGGAACGCCCGGGCATGATTTTAAATCTCGTTACTTATATAGAAGGTTTTTATGATACCGGCTCTAATTTACAGATCAGCGATACTATTACTGTTGAACTCAGGAATTCCACTTCGCCGTTTGCTGTAGTTGACATTGCTAAAACGGTCCTGTCTTCTAACGGCAGCGCAGCCATAAAATTCAGTAATGCTGTTGGCGGTAATTATTACTTTGCAGTAAAACACAGAAACACTATCGAAACCTGGAGCAAAACGCCGTTTTTATTTTCACTTTCAAATCCATTGAATTATAATTTATCTGTCTTGAATTCACAGGCATACGGAAGTAATCAGATACAAATAGATACTTCGCCTGCCAGGTACGGAATTTACAGCGGTGATGTAAATCAGGACGGCACAATTGATCTTACGGATATGAGTCTGATATTTAATGATGCTCTGATTTTTGCAACAGGATATTTACCTACTGACTTGAACGGTGACAGTATAGTTGATGTCGACGATGCGGTTTTTGTCGATAATAATGCGTTCAATTTTATCAGTAAAATAACACCGTAAAAAATTATTAGTTACGAGTTTCGAGTTACGGGTACGGGTTGTCTTGTCCTGAAATAGGTTT
>DDUU01000001.1 GCA_002344965.1 Candidatus Tepidiaquacellales bacterium UBA2330
CCGCCTTTGAAAAATTGCCGAAAGAATTCATGAGCAATTGCGTCAATAAAATTTCCTTGTTTGAGAAATTTGCGAAGCAAATTTTGAGTTGGAAATTTTACAGCAATTGTGAGCCGGAGACGTCCCGAAGGGAAAAGGAATTACGGCAATTTTTCATTAGCGGAGACTTTTCTTTGGTAATTTCTTTTGATCTGTCAAAAGAAAGTACTATAATAGCGATACAACTTTAATTTTATAACTAAATGTTTTAAACAGATGTGAAAATATTCCCGCTTCAGCATTAAATATTAGATTGTAAAAACAACCTGACTCTTTTATTTTCCGTGATATTTATGTCAGACTCTCATTTAGATAAAATCATCGTAAAAGGCGCGCGCGTTCATAATCTGAAAAATGTGGATCTCGAAATTCCGCGCGACAGTCTGGTCGTGTTTACAGGCGTCTCCGGCTCCGGAAAATCCTCGCTTGCATTCGATACTATTTATGCAGAAGGTCAGAGAAGATTTATGGAAACTCTTTCGGCTTACGCGCGGCAGTTCATCGGAGGTATCGAACGTCCTGATGTGGATAAGATCGAAGGACTATCCCCTTCAATCTCCATAGAGCAAAAAACAATCTCGCAGAATCCGAGATCGACTGTCGGAACCGTAACGGAAATATATGATTTTCTACGTCTGCTTTTCGCGCGTTGCGGCACTCAGTATTCTCCCGAATCAGGTAAAGCCGTTACGCGTCAGAATCTCGATCAGATTATTTACAATGTTATGGACAGACCTGAAGGGACAAGAATAATTATTCTCGCTCCGGTTGTAAGAGGACGGAAAGGTCATTACAGGGAATTGTTTGAAGACATTGCATCTCAGGGTTTTACAAAAGTCCGGATCGACGGAGAAATAAAAGAGATCACGCCCGGGCTTAAGCTGGAAAGATTTAAAATTCATGATATCGAAATAGTAATAGACAGAGTAGAGATCAGCGTTAATGCCAGAGGAAGAATTTCGGAATCAATCGAAGCTGCGCTCAGGCACGGCGAAGGCGTTGTAATAATCAATGACGGAAAGGAAGATAAATTTTACAATGAAAGATTATCCGATATTGAATCCGGAAGAAGTTTCTCAGAGCCCGCTCCGAATTCATTTTCATTCAACTCTCCTTACGGCTGGTGCAAAGACTGCTTCGGTCTCGGAGAGAAAAAGGATATAGATATTGATAAGATCATTCCCGACAGAAAGCTTTCAGTAAATGAAGGCGCTTTCGAACCGCTCGGCAAACCGCGCAGCACGTGGATATATTCAATCTTCAAAGGACTTATAGAATCCGAAGGATATGATTTCAATACTCCCGTCGATAAAATCAAAGATGAATCTCTTGATAAAATTCTTTACGGAACATCAGACAAGATCAGATATGACCATATAAATTCACAAGGCAGAACAAATAAATACGCGCACAGATTTGAAGGTATTCTGAATTATGTAAAAAGATATTCCGATGACACTTCATCCGAAACCATCAGACAATGGGCTGAAGGTTTCATGACGATCTCACCGTGCAAAACCTGTAACGGCGGAAGACTTAAGACTGATTCTCTCTGGGTAAAAATAAACGGTATGAACATTCACGATCTCACTACTTTGTCAATAAAAAAATGCCGTGATTTTTTTGAAAATCTTGAGCTTGATGACAGAAAAAAACTCATTGCCTCTCAGATTGTTAAGGAAATTATTTCACGTCTCGATTTTTTACTCAATGTCGGTCTTGAATATCTCACTCTCGACCGAAGCGCGCGGACGCTTTCAGGGGGCGAAGCGCAGCGTATCCGTCTTGCGACTCAGATAGGTTCGCAGCTGACCGGAGTTCTTTATATTCTTGACGAACCTTCCATCGGACTTCATCAGAGAGATAATATACGTCTTATTGATTCTTTAAAGACTCTGAGAGATACGGGTAATTCCGTAATTGTCGTAGAACATGACAAAGAAATGATCGAAGCGTCCGATTATGTATTTGATCTCGGACCCGGCGCAGGTGAACACGGCGGCAAAATTGTTTCTTACGGTCCGCCGAAAAATCTTAACGGCAGCTCTCTGACCGGCGATTACATTTCAGGTAAACGCAGCATAGATGTTCCTGTAAAAAGAAGAGAAGGCACAGGAAATAAAATAACATTGACTGGAGCTGCCGGAAACAATCTTAAAAATGTTGATCTTGAAATTCCTCTTGGTAAATTTATCTGCGTAACAGGCGTAAGCGGCTCAGGAAAATCTTCTCTTATTAATGAAACTCTTTACAGAATACTTTCAAAGAAATTTTACAAAACTCCGGAAACTCCGCTTCCTTTCAAAACTATTGAAGGTCTGTCTATGAAGAAAGAGAAGTACAGAGAAAAAATTATAGACAAGATAATTGAAATAGATCAGACCCCTATCGGGAGAACTCCCAGAAGCAATCCCGCTACTTACACGGGTCTATTCACTTTTATAAGAGATATTTTTTCAAACTTACCCGATTCAAAGATCAGAGGTTACAAGCCGGGCAGATTTTCCTTCAATGTAAAGGGCGGAAGATGCGACTCCTGCGAAGGAGCGGGACTGCAGAAAATTGAAATGAACTTTCTCCCCGATGTGTATGTGGAATGCGAAGTCTGTCAGGGAAAAAGATATAACCGCGAAACGCTCGAAGTAAAGTATAAGAATAAATCCATCGCAGACGTACTCGGCATGACAGTCGAGGAAGCCGTTGATTTTTTTGAATCAGTGCCTTCGCTTAACAGAAAACTAAGGACTTTATACGATGTAGGTCTAGGATATATCCGTCTCGGTCAGCAGGCAACCACTCTGTCAGGAGGTGAAGCCCAGAGAGTAAAATTATCCACCGAGCTTTCTAAAGTTCAGACGGGAAGGACGCTGTATATCCTCGACGAACCTACCACAGGACTTCATTTCGAAGACATCAATATGCTTTTGAAAGTACTTAACAAACTAACCGATAAAGGAAATACCGTCATAGTAATTGAGCATAATTTTGATGTGATAAAAACCGCTGACTGGATCATTGATATGGGACCTGAAGGTGGCGAAGCGGGAGGTAAAATTATCGCAGAAGGTACACCGGAAGATCTTGTGAAAAATTATTATGACGTTTCATATACCGCAAAATATCTTAAAGACGAATTAAAATAGTTCAGTTAAATTACGAAAACTTCCGGAAAGCTTTGAAACAAAATCAGATCATTTCTTTCCCGATTTCAATGATTCAATTTCCTTTTCAAGTTCATTCTTCCAGATCTTATCAATACTGATCGCCTTTTTAAAATCCTGCTCCGCTTTTTTCAGTTCGCCTTTTTCCTTAAATAGTTTTCCCCTTGTGTAATATGCAATGTCATCTTTCGGATCAAGTTTTATTACTTTAGTAAGATCTTTTATAGCATTACTGATATCCTTCTGTTCAATATAATCCGTCGCTCTGTTGAAATATGCGTCCTTAAAATTCTTATTTAACTTAATTGCAATAGAATAATCATTGATTGCTTCCTTATACATTTCCTTTTTATCATAAATGACTCCTCTTCTGAAATAAGGTTCGCTTTCTTCCGGTCTCGAAAGTATTGCATTGGTCAGCATTGAGATTGCTTTGTCAAAATCAAAATAGATCTCATATACCAGTCCCTTATAAAAGGAAGTTTCAAAGTCTTCAGCTTCAGACTGAAGTATCGGGTTGAAATTTTTATATGCTTCCTCGAAATTATCCGAGAAAAATGCTTTCTTACCCGCCTCGAAATTTTCTTTTATTGTCTGCGCATTGATTGTAAAAAATGCAGTAAACAAAAACATAATCAGTGTAAACGATTTCATTTGATTTGTCTGTATTTAATATTTTTTAGTTTATTATTTTTTTAAACAGCTTTAGTTCTCTTCAGGACATTTTTTAAAAATTTCCCTGTGTAGGAATTCTTTACTTCCGATACTTCTTCCGGCGTTCCCTGCGCTACCAGGTATCCGCCTTCGTCACCGCTTTCAGGACCGAGATCTATTATATGATCAGCACATTTTATTACTTCGAGATTATGCTCAATCACTACAACGGAATTTCCCTTCTTTATCAGCTCTTCAAAACATTTTAAAAGTTTTGACACGTCATAATAATGAAGACCTGTTGTAGGTTCGTCAAATATAAAAAGCGTCTTCTTTCCTTTCTCCTGAAAAGTAAGATGATAAGCTAGCTTTACGCGCTGGGACTCGCCGCCGGATAAAGTAGTGGCAGACTGTCCTACTCTGATATATCCGAGCCCTACATCCTCCAGCACTTTCAGCTTTTTTTCAATCTTTGGAAACGCTTTGAAAAACATTACCGCTTCCGAAACTGTCATATCCAATACTTCGCTGATGTTTTTTCTTACTCCGTCATTTCCCTTAAGTTTTATTTCAAGAATTTCATCCCTGTATCTTTTGCCTTTGCACTCTTCGCATTCAAGCACTATGTCAGCCATAAACTGCATCTCAATATTTATCACTCCCGTCCCTTCGCAGTTCTCGCATCTGCCGCCCGATACATTAAACGAAAAATGTCCCGAATAAAGATTTTTTTTCATCGCCTGAGTAGTTCCTGCAAAAGCTTCCCTGATCGGGTCAAACGCTTTTATGTAAGTTACGGGATTACTCCTTGAAGTCTTGCCGATGGGATTCTGATCTATCATCTCAAGTGCGTTCAGATATTTATGTCCAGTGACAGAGTCGTGATCCCCGATCTTTTCATTGTAACTTCCTTCAATCTTTCTTTTCAGATCGCCGAATAAAATATTATTTATCAGCGTTGACTTTCCCGATCCGCTCACTCCCGTGACGCATACAAACATTCCCAGCGGGATCTTTACGTTAATATCCTTCAGATTATTTTCACGCGCTCCTTTTATCACGATCATTTCGGATTTTTCGGTCACAGGTCTTCTTGTTTTCGGAATGTTTATCTTCATGCTTCCGCTGAGATATTTTCCGGTCAGAGAATCTTTGCTTTTTATAATTTCATTATACGTCCCCTGAAATATTTTCTCTCCGCCTTTCTCTCCCGCGAACGGTCCCATATCAACTATCTCATCAGCTTCCTTCATCATATCGCTGTCATGCTCCACCACTAATACTGAATTACCGATGTCTCTGAGAGATTTCATAATGTCAATCAGCTTTTGATTGTCTCTCGGATGAAGACCAATTGATGGTTCGTCAAGCACATATATCGAACCGACAAGCGAAGATCCCAGCGATGTCGAAAGATTAATCCTCTGCGACTCGCCGCCTGATAAAGTATTGGACAGTCTGTCAAGTGTCAGATATGTAAGTCCGACATCATTCAGATATTTCAGACGCGAAACGATCTCTTCCATTATTCTCTCGGAGATCCTGGATTCATACTCATTTAATTTTATATTCTTAAAAAATTCATAAGCTTCGCTGATCTTCATTTTCACTATATCAAAAATTGTCTTTCCGCTTATTTTTATGTAAAGCGCTTCTTTTCTCAATCTCGCTCCGCCGCATTCGCTGCATGTCGTAAAAGCTCTGTATCTGTTCAGCAGCACTCTGTAATGCAGCTTATATGACGCTTCCTTTTCTATCATCCTGAAAAACTTTTTCAGTCCGATATATTTCTTTCCGCCTTCGTAAATAAATTTCTTACTCTCTTCGCTTAGCTTGTTATACGGAGTGTGAAAGTCAAGACCGTAATCATCAGCTTCCGTAATAAGATCAGTCAGATGTTTCGAATGCTTGGGAGTATTAAAAATATTTATCACGCCGCCGAAGACTGATAATTTTTTATCGGAAATTACCAGGTCCATATCCACGTCCATCGTCCTGCTGAATCCCTGGCATTTCCCGCAGGCGCCGTAGGGATTATTGAATGAGAATAATCTCGGCTGGGGTTCCTCAAATTTTATTCCGTCAGCTTCGAAAAATTTATTGTAGCGAAGGTCAGTATAATTATCTCCCTCATATTCTCTGATGATCACAAATCCGCCGCTTTCCCTGTAAGCAAGCTCTATCGAATCATTTAATCTCGAAACAGATTCATTATCCGCCGGATCAAACATCAGTCTGTCAGCCAGCACTCTCAGCGTCTTTTTCTCTTCTGTATCCGCATCGGCATAATATTCTTTCAGAAATTTCTTTTCGTCAATGTCATTTAAATCCGTGATTTCATTTTCCGTGATGATCCTGTAAAAACCTTTTGATTTCAGATCGGTGATCCTGTGTTTCAGTTCGCTCAGATTTGATACCTCAGCGTCAGTCATCACATAAATTTTTTTGGGAAAAGTTTTTCCGGATTCAGCAAGTTCTTTTATAATGCTTTCGGGAGAATCCTTTTTCACTTCAATGCCGCTGACCGGAGAATATGTCCTGCCGATGCGCGCGAAAAGCAGTCTGAGATAATCATAAATTTCTGTGGTAGTGCCGACAGTGGAACGTGAAGTTTTGATCTGAGTCTTCTGCTCAATTGCCATTGAAGGAGCAAGTCCGGAAATAAAGTCAACATCGGGTTTGTTCATTCTTTCAAGAAACTGTCTCGCATATGAAGAAAGACTTTCCACATATCTTCTCTGACCTTCGGCATAAATCGTATCAAACACAAGAGAAGACTTTCCCGAACCGCTGACCCCGGTAAAAACAACGAGCTTATACTTGGGAATGTTAATATCAACACTCTTAAGATTATGAACCCGCGCGCCTTTTATGATTATGAATTTTTTCGGATCGTAAATTACTTCATACCCGTTCCCGTGAATTTTTTCCTTAACTTTTTTAATTCCCGTCCGGACTTTTTTAGTATTTGCCAATTTCATTCAGTAAAACACCGAACTTAATTCATTCTGAATTTAATTTCAGTCCAAATTTCATTGCTGAGGCAAGAAAGAATTTCTCTTAATTATTCTAAAAACCATATTATTCAATTTTTTTACTGAACTTAAATATGAATTACTTTATTTTACATCATATCTAATTTATTATACCAATTATGAAACTCAATCTAGCACTTCTCACTTTTTATACGATTAGTATTTTATTCACAAGCTACGCCAATTCACAGGAGCTGTATATTGTCACAAACGCAGCAGCAAATCTTTCTAAAAACAGGATTGAATTAAGAAATAATATAAGAAGTCTGGACAATTTCAATTATTTTCATAATTCATTTGAAATTAACTACGGCATTCTCGGTAATCTCACAATGTATAATCATCTTTTTTATTCAACTGAAACCGGTAATCAATTTCTTGGAAATTTCGAGACCGAATTCAGGTACAGGTTTCTCGATATAGATAAAAAGAATTCGCACTTCCGTATGGCTTTACAATCCGGAGCTGTGGTCCCTGTAAATTCTCAGCCCATAGTCGGAGATCAGGTTGAGTATGAACTTCACCCGGGTCACGTAGTTCAGTTTTATAATTTTGTGCAGGATATTACCGTGCCGTCAATTGATTTTCATACAACCGACAATTATACTTTTAAAAACAGTCTGATCGGAACTTACCTCGTTGATAAATTTGCCGTAACAGGCGAAATGGGTTATAATATCAATGCACCGAAAAGTGATTTTAAATTTGGAAACTATTTCAACTGGAATCTCGCTCTCGGTCTTTTAGTCTTACCTAAAGTTTATAAAAGTTATGACGATGTTAACATAAATGTTTATTCCGAATCCAAAGCTTATTTTTTTGAGAAAAATAAATTCCTCGGTGAAGAGATAGTAAACTCCGGCGGATTCCGTCTCGATACCTATCTTGGAATTCAGGCGATTTTTCTTTCGTCATTAATGGCAGAGCTTTCTTACAAAATCCCGGTTCACTCCAATGAATTTGCAGAAGTGAATTACGGCACAAGGACTACCGGTCTGCTTTTAAGTTTGAGATATCTTTTTTTCCTCTGATGTAAAATTCTCTAAAGTAAATTTTTAAAAATCTGATCTGAAAGCATGTTCTTAAAAAATTTAACTGTCATTTTTTTTATATCATTGCTTTCCTCTGTATCTCTCTCGCAGTCAGAATACTTTTCTCACATCCCTGTCTATGAAATGGAAAAACTTCAACATATCAAAAGCCGTGAGTATATAAATTCAGATTACCGCGGCGATTCGAATATAAATGTTTCGTATTACAGACTGGAACTCGGAATTACTTATCAGCCGGATTTTCTCACCGGAAAAGTTACTGTAGGTTTCTCTGCAAATATCTTAGGACTTAATGAAATCTTTTTTGACCTCAGCAATAATCTTACCGTTGACTCGATAAAACTTAACAATGTAAAAATTCCATTCAGTCATGTAATGGATAAAATTTTTATTTCAGTATCGGGTCTGATCGCTGGAGAATATTCGGATGCAGTAATTTACTATCGCGGGATTCCTGTCGCTACCGGCTTCGGCAGTTTTATTTTCGGTGCACATAATAATAATAAAAGTCCTTCTATTTGGACGCTCAGCGAACCCTTCGGCGCAAGCGACTGGTTTCCCTGTAAAAACTCACCTTCGGATAAAGCCGATTCCTCTGATGTGATTGTTACTTGCAGCGAAGCTCTTACAGCCGTCTCAAACGGAACTCTGGTTTCAGAAATCAATAACGGCGACGGAACAAAAACTTATGCATGGCATAATTCCTATACTATTACTGTATATGTGATTTCTCTTGCGATCTCCGACTATGCGCAGTATAACGGATATTTCCGGTATTCTGAAAACGACTCAATGCCTGTTGTGAATTATATTTATCCTGAAAATCTTGAAGGACTTAAAAGTCAGCTTGATAAAACTAACTCTATGCTTGAATATTTTTCCGAGAAGTTTGGCGAGTATCCTTTCATCAGAGAAAAATACGGGCATGCGGAATTCGGGAGAATAGCGGGAATGGAACATCAGACAATTTCGTCAATGGGAATTTTTAATGATAACATAATGGCGCATGAGCTTGCCCATCAGTGGTTTGGTGATAAAATTACCTGCCGAAGCTGGGAGCACATCTGGCTGAACGAGGGATTTGCAACTTACGGCGAAGCGCTGTATAACGAGTTTGCATTCGGTAAAACCGGATATGATGAATTTATAAAATACAGAATGTCGGATTCAAAAAGAGCAGTTGGCTCGGTGTATGTGCAGGATGTGAATTCCATCTCGCAGATCTTCAGCGGCAACAGAAGCTATGCAAAGGGCTGCGTTATACTTCACATGCTTAGAGGAGTTACGGGCGATTCATTATTTTTTAAGATTTTAAAAAGCTATTCTATGGATACAGCTTTCGCATACAAAACCGCCGTTACGGAAGATTTTCAGAACGTAGCCGAGACAATCTCGGGACATGACCTGGATTATTTTTTTTCGCAATGGATCTACGGAGAGAATTTTCCGAGATATAATGCGGACTGGGTGACGGAGGAAATAAGTCCGTCACATTATAAAGTTACTTTTAATTTACTTCAGGATCAAAACACTGCGCCGCAATTTTTTACAATGCCTGTCAGTATATTGTTTAATCTTCAGAATAAAGATACAACTGTAACTGTTTTCAACAATTCCGTTTATCAGACTTTCAATTTCATTTTTGACAGCGAGCCGTATAACTTTAAGCTGGATCCTGATAATTATATACTGAAAGAAGTAAGAGGCGAGAATATTATTCCGGTTACATTTGAACTCGGGCAGAATTTTCCGAATCCTTTCAATCCGAAAACAACCATAACCTATAAACTCGGCAAGCCATCAAATGTGAACATTACTTTGTATGACATTACCGGAAAAAAGATCAGAACTTTAGTAAACGAATTTCAAAGGGAAGGAAATTACAATTCTGAATACAGTTTTACTGATCTTTCTTCCGGAGTTTATTTTTATAAATTTACTGCTACGGATAATGCAGGATCTAAATCATATTTTGACGAAACAAAAAGAATGGTGCTGCTGAAATAACGACATTTGTCGCTTCAGAATTTTTTTACCTGTTCCAGATCTCCGGATTAAGAGTGTTTCCGTAATGCTTGTCAGATTTTTAAACGGAGATTTTTTTCATTAAATAAAAAAACCCGGATAATAAATTACCCGGGTTAATAAATTACTTATCAAATTATTTTTCAGATCATTCGGATTTTGTTTCCGGATTCTCCTTAGCTTCTGACTTCACTTCAGTTGTATTTTCCTCAGCGGGTTTTTCAGCTTTGGTTTCGGATTTAACTTCAGCAGTCTTTAAAGTATCGACTACCGGAGGATGATTTATTTCCGGTACATCTTCTCCGATTATATCTTCGATTTTAAAGTCAATCTGTTCGGATTCAAAACTTCTTGTTTTATCCTGAATGTCAGAAGACGTGAATTTTTTCGGAAGCTTGAATCTGTTTATATATTCATCTATTTCTGACTGATCTTTATCTTTCAGATATTCAATTACAGATAAAACGATTTTTTTATTGGTCTTGTCAAATTCAATGATCTCAGCTTTTACGGAATCGCCGGGTTTGAAAAGTTCATTGAAATTTTTAACAGGGAAAGTCGATATCTGAGAAGCAGGTATGAAAGAATCAAGATCTTCAGGCAGCTCTACGATAATTCCCTTTTCGATCGGCTTTATAATTTTACAGACCGATTCTGAACCGACTTTGTATTTTTCTTCAAGAGTGTCCCATGGATTTTCAAGCAACTGTTTTCTGCCGAGAGAAATTCTCTGGTTAGCGACATCCACTCCGAGTATAACAACTTCAATCTCATCACCGACTTTATAAAGATCGCCAATATCAAATATTTTCTTAGTCCAAGAAAGATCGGAAATGTGAACCAGTCCGTCTACGCCTTCTTCGAGTTCTACAAAAATACCGAAGTTAGTGATGTTACAGACTTTACCTTTGTGTTTGGTGCCGATAGGAAATTTGTCAAGAAGACTCTGCCACGGATTCGGCGTAAGCTGTTTCATACCGAGGGAGAGCTTTTTATTTTCAGAATCGATGGTCAGGATCTGCGCTTCCACTACCTGTCCCATTGAAACCATCTGTGTCGGATTGGTGATATGCTGTGTCCAGGACATTTCGCTGACGTGAATAAGTCCTTCGATTCCTTTTTCAATTTCGATGAACGCTCCGTATTCAGTAAGCGATACAACTTTACCCGAAACTTTATCGCCGATATTGAATCTCGCCTGGATCTCATCCCACGGATGCTTCTGAAGCTGTTTCAGTCCCAGATAGACTCTCTGTTTTTCCGGATCGAATTCAAGAACTGAAACTTCAATCGCCTGATCAAGCTGAACTATATCGCTCGGATGGTTTATCCTTCCCCACGAAAGATCCGTGATGTGAATTAATCCGTCAAGACCACCAAGATCCACGAACACTCCGAAATCAGTGATTGCTTTTACGACAGCTTTCATTGTCATACCCTTCTGAATAGTATTCAGAAGTTCCTCTCTCTGCCCTTTCATTGATTCTTCAATGATCAGCTTATGAGAGACTATAATATTTTCATTTACATTATTTACTTTGAGAACTTTGAAGTCCATTACTTTGCCTACATATTCATCATAATCTCTGATTGGTTTTGTATCTATCTGAGAGCCCGGAAGGAAAGCAGATAATCCTGCAATATCTACAACAAATCCGCCCTTGATTCTTCTGATGCATTTTCCTTTTACTATCACGCCGGATTCCTGTGCTGAAACAATTCTGTCCCACATTTTCATTGAATCCGCTTTCTTTTTCGAAAGCACAAGCTGACCTTCCTTATCTTCAATCTTTTCTAAGAATACTTCAACATCCTTACCGACAGCTATCTCTTCAGGATCGGCAAAATCATTAACAGAAACTCTACCGTCGGATTTTGATCCGATGTCAATTAAAACATCTTCTCCGTTGATAGCAACTATTCTGCCTTTTACAAGTTCGTTTTCCTTTATGACATTAAATGTCTTTTCATAAAGGTCAAGCATCTGCTTATACTCGGCTTCGTCATAATCGCTTACAATAATTTTAATCTTGTCTTTTTCCGCTTTAATCTTTTTGTTCATTGAAGCTGACATTTCATTTGGATCTCCTGTTTCTTTCATTGCTGTTTCCTTAATTTCTGTATCTACCATTATAGGTTTTATTCCTTCCGGCGAAGCAAAACTCTCCGCCATTTCACTTCCGCTGCTTCTTAATTTTTTGCAGCTTCAGATTGTTTAATTAATTAATTCCCTTACGGGCTTTGTTTAAAATATTTTTTAAAAATGATCTGAATTTAATCCAGACCGTTTACAATTCTTAATAAATAATTCACCTGTTCTTCTATTATCATATTTGTCGTATTTACTTCCACAGCGTCTTTAGCTTTCTTCAACGGACTCTCTTTTCTTGTACTGTCTACAGAATCCCTTTTTTTGAGCTCCGCCATTATTTTTTCAATGGGAAGTTTCATCCCGTGTTCTATAAAATCCTGTCTCCTTCTTGCTGCTCTGGTTTTCAGATCGCATACAAGAAAAAACTTGAACTTAGCATTGGGAAAAACTACAGTTCCTATATCCCTGCCGTCCATTACTACGTCATTTGTTTTAGCGTATTCCCTTTGCTTGTTAACAAGGATCTTCCTTACATCTTTTATTGCGCTGACGCTGCTAACCTTGCTTGTAACATCAAGCGACCTTATATCTTTTGTAATATTCTTACCGTTTAAAAAAACCTCCTCGCCGTCAAACTTTATGTCGGCTTTAGTGGTAATGTCGACTATTTTCTTTACATCAGTCGGCTTAATATTATTCTTAAGTAATTCAAACGTTATTGCCCTGTACATTGCGCCGCTGTCTATGTATAAAAATTTAAGCTTTTCCGCGAGTATTCTTGCCGTTGTGCTCTTTCCCGTACCTGAAGGTCCGTCTATTGCCACTACAACTTTATCCATTTAATATCAATATTCGTTATCTGTTTTATTTAGTGTTAATTATTTTTAAAAAAATAATCTGAACAGTTTATTAAACTTTAGTATTTTATAAATGAAATATTTATTTAATTTGAAATATCACGAATAAACTTTGAGGGCTGAAGCCGGGGTTTGTTCGGAATTTGCATTCAGTTATTTCATTTATCAGCGTTGTAACTAAAACTTGACTGACAGACTGACAAATTCGCTAATTTATAACAAATTTTCAATGTATATTTCAAAACCGGCGTTAATTATGAACTCAATCATCAATGAGTACCGGCAACTATATAAGAATACTGCTCTGTATAAATTTCCTGCAAATATTCATCGGCCGGACATAAAAGATTTATATAAAAATTTTTAAGGATTCGCGTCATTAAATATATTTTTATTAACTGTAATTTTTTTCAGTTAAAATACATTTTATCTTAAAATCAGTTGACTTAGTTTTATTTTAATGATCAGGTATTTAATTTTAACTATATCCCTCTTATTTTATTCCGGTAAAATATATTCTCAGATAAATGTAGAGAGCGTAACCGTTTCCGGAAATGATTTTCTGACGCGCACAGAGATCTTTAATATGATGATCACCTCCCGTAATTCCCCGCTAAGCATGGACCAGTATCTGCTGGATCTGAAAACCATCAGGGACAGATATAAATCTCTCGGCTTTTTATACATGAAGTTTGAGAAAGATCCGTTAAAAATTTCGGAGGATTCTTCTACGGCTGAAATTGAACTTGTCATTTCAGAAGGTGAGCGCATAAAAGTAGGCGAGATTAATATTACCGGGAATAAGTCTTTCAGCCGTGAGAAAATTTTATCCGGATTTGAGACTAAAACAGGAGATGTATTAAACGATTCCGAACTTAACAGCGACATTGTTTCGCTTCTTAAATCCTATGAAAAAGCAGGGCTTCCATTCGCTAAAATAATAGTTAAGGATATTTCTGTAAATAAATCAGGAGATACTGAAAATCTTAATATTGATATTTTAATTGATGAAAATACAAGGATTGAAATTGATCAGGTGAGGATAAAGGGAAATGAGACCACTAAAGATTATGTAATAGCCAGAGAGCTGGATCTGGATGAAAAAAAAATTATAGATACAGAATCACTTTTACAAATTAAGGAAAAACTAGACAGACTTAATATTTTTGAATATGTCGCGGAACCGAAAGTATATTCAATAAAAGGTAAAGATGAATCCGGACTTCTGATCGAAGTACGTGAAGGCAATACCAATACTTTTGACGGAATACTCGGATATGTGCCGCCTGTGGAAGGCGTATCAGAAGGTTATCTTACAGGTCTTGTAAATGTTTCTTTCAGAAATCTGTTCGGCACTGCAAGAAAAATCGAAGCGAAGTACCTTCAGGAAGTTAAGGAAACACAGGAGCTTTCATTCAGATATTTCGAACCTTATTTTTTTAATCTCCCTTTGAATTTGAATCTCGGATTTCTGCAGAGACTTCAGGACAGCACTTATACAAAAAGAAATTTGGACCTTAAAGGCGATTTACTTTTCTCAAGAAAATTTACAGTGTCTCTTGTCGGAGGGTATGAAAGAGTTATTCCTTCTGACATTGAAAACAGCAATATTATAGTCGCTGACTCAAGGATACTCTCTTCCGGAGTGGAATTGGTTTATGATAACCGCGATAATATATTTATTCCATCTAAAGGATTTCTTTATAAATCATTTTATTCATTCGGAAACAAAAGAATATTTAATGCTGCCGAACTTCAGAATCTGGGATTCAATGATAACTATTCCATTCAAAGATACTTTGTCGATCTGGAATTTTATTATACTTTTTTTCAGAGACAGACCACTCTGCTGAAATTATTCGGCGGAGAAGTAAGATCTGACAAACTTGAAGATTCCGATTATTTCAGAATTGGCGGATCCAGATTTATCCGCGGCTACAGAAATGAACAGTTTCTGGCTTCGAGAATCGCATCACAAAATTTTGAACTTAGATATGCAGTTTCAAAAAAAGGTTTTCTCTTTGGATTTTTTGACGCCGGATATTATTTCAGACCGTCTGATCAGATAAATAATTACCCTGAGCAAAGCGGCTTTCTTTACGGATACGGCCTCGGAATAAGACTTGAAACCGGACTCGGCCTTATCGGCGTTAGTTACGCACTAAATAAGGAAAGCAGTTTTCTCGACGGTTTGATAAATTTCGGTCTTATCAATGATTTTTAAATCCGTAAATTTTCATCCTGATTCACTTTCATTAATATATATATCCTAATTAAAGACCCGTAACCTGTCCCGTCCTAAAAAAAGTTGAC
>DDUU01000048.1 GCA_002344965.1 Candidatus Tepidiaquacellales bacterium UBA2330
GTCAGACAGCGTAGAGACTCCTGACATAGGAGATATCACAGACATGACCGGCTACTGGGATCTGATAAAAGATGAAGTCTATTCCCGCGACTTGTCGGGAAAAGAAGTTGCGCTTTATGTAAACGGAAACATTATGCAAAATAATATATAGGGTCTCGGCAATGAAGGATACATCACAAGCGCAGGCGCTCTGAATTTTTATCTGAAAGATCATCTCGGTTCGATAAGAGCAGTCACAGATGAAAATAACTCTTTGATCTCAGGGCAAGACTATGACGCATGGGGATATATACTGCAAGGCCGCGAATACCACAGCGAAGGAAGTGTTTATAAGTTCACGGGAAAGGAGCGTGATCAGGAGAGTGAATATGATTATTTTGGTGCGAGGTATGGAGCCTGCCCCCGCATGCTTTTAGCGGGGGATGCGAGGATTGGGAGATGGGGAACCGTAGATCCATTACAAAATAAATATCCAACCTTTACTCCATATTGTTATACACTAAATAATCCAATTATTCTTTCAGATCCTACCGGACTTTGGATCCCAAATTACAATCCAAGCACAAACAATGTTAGTGTTGTTGCTGAAGAGGGTGATAATCTTCAAAATCTGTATAACCAATTAGGTATAAGTGGTGATGATTTTGGGAAAACATATGATATAAATAATGTTAATGAGTATTCTGTGATACCTGGCGAAACTAATTTTGATATTACAAATTTTGTTATACAAAATTCTAATTTTGATGCAAATTTTACAAACAGTAATTGTTTTGGATTTGTGAATATGGCCATAACACCTGGAGCCGGAGAATCACAAATGGATTATGTTTCATTATCAAAAAAAATAAGTTCAGAAACATCTAACCCAATTTCTGGTGATATTGCTTTATTTGACTTAAGCGATGATTTAATTTTCAAAGAAGATAATACAACAATTGCAAAGAAGGGTGATATAGGACATGCAGCAATCTATGTTATAGCAGATCGCTCTGGAAATAAATATTTTCTCAACAGAGTTAATACTTATGAGAAAGTTACAATAATGAAAGATTCCCAAATATCAGGTTTCTTTAGAAATATAATAAACAGATATAAAGATATGTATTTAAAAGAAGTTTCAATATATGGTCCAAGATATTATAAAAAAGCAGAATGAAATGAAAACATTAAAATTATTTTCTACATTGCTATTAATAATGGTTTGCTCAAAACTTTTTTCACAAACAGATGCATACTATTCTCTTGAGTTCAACGCTAACTTTATTCCAACAGGTTTTTCTATTTCACCTGGTGCCTTGCACCCTTTTAGTCCCATTCTTGGAACTACATTAGCAATCCCTGATTCTTCCATAGTAAGTTGTTATATAATAAATGCAGATATGAAAGATTCAATCATCCTTTTTGAAAACAACGTATTTCCAGGATGCATTTGTCAAATTGTTTGGTTTGGAAAAGATGAGAATAAAGTAATAGTAAATTCAGGTTTGTATAAATTAATTGTCGAGGCTACTTTGAAAAGGAGGGGAAACTTAGAAATTTATTTTAAAGCCGAAACAAAATTGTTAAAGCCATGAAGAAATGGCTAACATTTTTTACTTTACCGCAAAACTACGAACCAATACGTTTTGCATATCTTGGCTCACTTGAGGAAAGTGAACCTACTTCAAATTCAGTGGTAAGCAATATAAGTAACTAGCTTTAAGAAACGATGAAGTGTACAGCCGTGACGTTTCCGGAAAAGAAATGGCAATCTATCAGAATAACTCTTTACTCGAATATCCCACATACGGACTTGATATGATCGGGAAGATAAAAGACGATGAATTGCATTTTTATCTGAAAGATCATCTTGGCAGTATTCGAGCTACAATCTATGACAATAAGCTTATGAGAGCACAGGATGGAGCCTGCCCCCGCATGCTTTTAGCGGGGGATGCGAGGATTGGGAGATGGGGAACGATAGATCCTCTGATGGAGAAGCACTATGATTTCAGTCCTTATAATTATGTGTTAGATAATCCTTTGATATTAATTGATCCGGATGGGAAAGATGTTATTCTTAAAGGTGAAAATAGGAAAGAAGTATTTGATTACATCAAATCAGAATTTAAAGGATTAAAATTGAGAATGGATAAATCAGGTAAGATTTCATATAAAGGTGTAGCAAAGACCAAAGAGGAGTTAGTTCTGTTGAATGCTATTGATAATCCTGATGTAATCGTTAATCTGTTGTCAACTCTCGAAAACAATATCGGTCAGGATTATTTTGCAGTTGGAATGTATGGAGGCTGTACTATTGATAATAATGGAGTTGCACAAGTTACTCAGTATTTTAATATAGAGCACGCAAAAGTTTGGCGCGAAGCTGGAGGAGGATCAATTGGTCGATCGATTATGCATGAGATTATTGAAGGTTATATTGGTGGATTTTTCTATGCTGGATCAGATAATGTTCAGAGTTATGAATTTGCTCATTCTAAAACGGTTTCATTGGAGGATCCTGCAAGATTTTATCCCGGGAAAAAAACTGGTGTCATTTATGACCCCTTTAACAGAGTAAACATTTTTAACAGAAAATATTTGATAGATGCTAAAGGAGTGGAGCATTTGTTATACACAAAGGATGACATAAGATGAGAATACTTTATTTTTATATTGTGATGAATTTATCCTTAATTGCATCATGCACTTCAAACCAACATCTTTTGACAAACAACGAATATATGATTTATCCGGCATTTGAGTGGGAAAGATTTCAAAGATATCAATTCTATTGGGCAGTAAACAGGAATGACTCAACCTATTTAATCATAACTGATAAGATTGATGATTTGATAACACCAAAGGGATACAGCAAGATTGAGCCAGGTTCAATGTATATTGTCACCTTGAAGAAAATCGATACAACAATTACTGTAAGTGCAAGTGTTGATACAATCTGGGACGAGACAAAAGATACTGCAATTTACGAAAACAAGCGCTTCCTTGTAAATTTATATTCCGCTTCAGAGATAAGAGGAGATTATATTAGGAATTCAAAGTGAAACAACTTTCTTCTGTAATGATTCAAGTGGAAATGGAATTTCTAAATAAATATATTTGTAAGAATACGCTACAACGGCTTGGGTTCGTTGATGGATAATTTCGCCTTTGTAGGTGTTCCAAAAAGTTTTACTGCTTAAGTTGAGTTTACAAATTCACATGATAAAACTTTTTGGTCACCAACAACAAACTGCATTCTGATTTATTCACCTTCCTTTTCTATATTCATCTTGAATAAAATTTTGATAAAAATTATTTTATCACTGCATTGAAATCAACTTAGTAAAATTAAATACAGGTTATAATTTCACATGTTGATGGTGGCTAAAAAGTTTGCAGAGGAATTACATTCAACATGAACATATAAATTCGCAAACTTTTTGGAACACCTGCGACGGCCGGAAATCCCTTCCTAAACCGGGGTTTAGGAAGGAGGAAAAAGTCTGAACCTTGATTAAAGGATTGAAGGATTTCTTGATTTGTTACTGCTAAAAAAAAGCGGCTGTTGATGTAATCAGGTAATCCTGAAATCAGGTGAATCAAGGTTCAGACAAAACATAGAATGTCTGTTGATCTGTTTTTCTCAGATTGTTATATGCCAAAAAGTTTGCAGAGGTATTATATTAAAATTGGATTTTTAAACTCGCAAACTTTTTGGAACACCTGCGACGGCCGGAAATCCCTTCCTAAACCGGGGTTTAGGAAGGAGGAAAAAGTCTGAACCTTGATTAAAGGATTGAAGGATTTCTTGATTTATTACTGCTAAAAAAAGCGGCTGTTGATGTAATCAGGTAATCCTGAAATCAGGTAAATCAAGGTTCAGACAAAACATAGAATGTCTGTTGATCTATTTTTCTCAGATTGTTATATGCCAAAAAGTTTGCAGAGGTATTACTTTCAACACGAACATTTAAACTCGCAAACTTTTGGGAACACCTGCGACGGCTGGAAATCCCTTCTTAAACCGGGGTTTAGGAAGGAGGAAAAAGTCTGAACCTTGATTAAAGGATTGAAGGATTTCTTGATTTGTTACTGCTAAAAAAAAGCGGCTGTTGATGTAATCAGGTAATCCTAAATCAGGTGAATCATGGTTCAGACAAAACATAGAATGTCTGTTGATCTATTTTTCTCAGATTGTTATATGCCAAAAAGTTTGCAGAGGAATTACATTCAACATGAACATTTAAATTCGCAAACTTTTTGGAACACCATCAACGGCGGATACCTTCCCAGACCGGGGTTTGGGAAGGAGGAGGAAAATAACTGACGAATCTGAATGCGGAAGGAATTCAATCAAAAAATTATATTGATTTTAAACATTAAATACTCAATATTGAAACACATTTTTCAAAAGAACTTCTGACTTTTTTAATCCTTCGGAATAAAATATTAGATTATAGGCATTTCTACATGTTCCGTTTTCAAAAAAATTAAAATCATATATTTATGTTAAAGAGATGCGTTTTATTTCTCATTATATTTCTATCCGTAAACTCCATTACATTCTCACAAAACAGCAAGTGGGAAAACTTTACTGATTTTAAATCCATTACTTCCATCGCATTTGATCCCGTTAAAAATATGATTTACTGCGGATCAGGCGGAGGACTTTTTATTGTGGAAAACGGCACAGGAAATATTACGGCGAAATTTACCAATCTTAACGGTCTGATCAGCAATGAAATTTTATCGCTGGCTCTTGATAATAACAGAAAGCTATGGATCGGCGCGACAGACGGTTCAATTTCCATTCTGAATGTAGATGATCTGAGCTGGAAATATATTTATGATATTAAAAATTCTACCGAATCCAATAAGTTTATAAACTATATGCACTTGTCGGGAAATTTTATGTTTGTAGCTACAGGTTACGGTATTCAGAAAATTTCCGTATCGTCCTTTACTTTTGTTGACGCACCTTATTATAAGCTCGGAGCATTCCCGATTAATACAGCCGTGTATTCTCTGACTTCTTTTAACAATGTTCTATATGCAGCTTCAGCTACGGGAATAGCTTACGGTGATATTTCTTCAAATCTGAACAACCCTGCTTTATGGCAGACTTACGCCGGAGGAGCAATGTCAACCGATGTTAGAACGATTGAAACATTTGACAGTAAAATTTTTGCAGGTTCTAATTCCGGATTCAGCTATTACGACGGAAGCAACTGGTTTCCTTATCCTAATGCTGCGGTCTCAAATGCCAGAACAGTTTTTATAAAATCAGCCGGCGACAGGATCTATTTTATTTCAGGCAACGCAATTTATTCCGCTGACAGAAATGATCCCGCAGCGATTACTCAGTTTCAGAACACTAATTCATATACTGTGCTTTCGAAAGATAACACTGATAAAGTAATTGCCGGCTTATCTAATAACGGAATTTATACTTCAGTAAATAATAATTACAAACTAATATTCCCGAACAGTCCTTATACAAATGTATTCAGTCAGATCTCTATTGATGAAAATAATACAATATGGGTAGCGGGAGGATTAGTTGAAAACGGATTTTATTCTTATGACGGATTAACATGGGAAAACTACAATACAGTCAGCCATCCAGAGATCGGAAACGGTAACTGGTTTCAGAGAATAAATTCAGGTAACGGACAGGTCTGGGCATTCGGCTTCGGCGGCGGTCCGACGCAGATCAGCGGAAATACTATTACGAATTTCAATCCCTCAAATTCCATTCTCCCCGGTATTTCAAATAACATTAATTTTTGCGCAAGTTTCGGCGGTGCTTTTGATAATAATCAGGTCATGTGGGTTACTTTTTTCGCAACAAATTCCGGTAGCTCTCTATATGCTTACAAAGGAAATAATCAATGGGTAGGATTTGTAAATCCGTCTTTCATCGGCAGCTCTTCATTATCCGAAACTGTTGTGGATTCTTACAATACTAAATGGATAGTTCTCAGCGGATCAAGATCAGGCGTTTATTTTTTTAATGAGAACGGCTCAATAGATAATCCTGCAGATGACGTATATGGATTTTATGATAATGCGGATTTCGGATCTGAAGTAACAAATGTAAATGACATTATAATAGAAAAAAATAATGAAGTCTGGATCGCTACCAATAACGGAGTTTTCATAATCAGCAATCCTTTCGGCGCGATTCAGAATCCGAGCAACAAGCCGCGACCGCAGAAGCTTGGTATTATCTCAGGAAATATCAGAGTGCCGTTTACCGAAAACTGTATATCCATTACAAATGATATTCTCAACGAAAAATGGATCGGCACGGAAACCAACGGAGTGTTTCATCTCTCTTCGGACGGCGCTACTCTTCTTGAAAAGTTTAACACGTCAAACAGTCCTATACTTTCAAATAAAATAAATACGATCGAAGTCAGCAACAAAACCGGAATCGCTTATTTTGGGACTCAGAAAGGAATGTCAGCTTTAAAGACAAATGCAATAGAACCCGTTCAGGATTTTGACGAGATCATCGCATCGCCGAATCCTTATCTGATTCCGTCCGGCGTTAATCTCAAAATCGACGGGCTGATAGAAAACTCTACCATTAAGATAATAACACTTGACGGAAAAATTATAAATGAATTTGATTCTCCGGGAGGAAGGATTGCTTCATGGAACGGAATGACTTCCGATAATGAATTAACTCCGACCGGAATTTATATAATCGTTGCATTCAATCAGGACGGAAGTAAAGCCGGCACCGGAAAAGTAGCAATTGTAAGAAAATAAATTATTATGCTTGTAATTCCCGTAATTGACATAAAGGACGGTAAGTGCGTAAGGAAAATTCAGGATTTGAATAACAATACTGAATTCTATTCCGAGAGTCCTATCATTATGGCAAAGCTTTTCCGCAAGGAAAATTTCAAATGCATTCACATTACCGATCTTGACGGTGCGCTTCACGGCGATATGAAAAATTTTGACGTGATAAAAGAGATTACTCAATCCGTTGATATACCCATCCAGCTTGGCGGCGGCATCAGGGATATGGACATTGCGCGTAAGATAATCAAGGAGCTCGGAGTTTACAGGATAGTGATAGGCACGGCTGCATTGACTAATCCCGATTTTATCGTTTCTGCAATTACAGAATTCTCCCCTTCCAAAGTCATAATATGCATTGATGAAAAGCTTAATAACGTCGTGATGGACGGATGGATCAATTATGCAAATATAACACCGCTTGATTTTGCAAAGAAGATGGAAGCTTCCGGAGTTACAAGAATTATTTATCAGGATGTAACTAGGGTGGGAAATCTTTGCGGTCCGCATATTGACAGGTTACTGGAAATTGCAAACAATACAAATCTGAAGATCACTTCAGCCGGCGGAATTTCAAACTATCTGGATCTGAAACAAATTATGAATATAGAGCATCTGTCGATAGATTCCGTAATGATCTCAAGAGCTCTATACGAAAATCAGTTTCCGTGTCAGAGGATCTGGCGTGAACTCGAGTCAGAGGATACTTCGCTGAATCTTCCTGATGTTGCGGAATCCTGACAAATATATTTTATTTCTTTTTTACAATTCTGTAAATCTTATCATCGCCTTTTCTTACGCTGCCTCTCCCGTCTTTATTACTTGTAGAAAAATATATTGCGCCGTCCGGTCCCTGCGCTACATCTCTTATTCTTCCGAATTCAATCCCCTCTAACTTTTCAAATGACTTTACTTTCGAAGGATCATTTTCATCCGGAATGACTCTGTAAATTGCGTTACCTCTCAGACATCCGAAGAAGAAATTATTTTTAAATTCCGGAATTGAATCCGAACTGTAAAACATTCCCGATGCCGGCGCGACAGCCGGAGTGAATACAAGCGCGGGAGATATCATACCTTCAATACTTTGCTCATGTGATACTTCCGGCCATCCGTAATTTCCGCCTTTTACAATTACATTCACTTCATCACCTCCTCCGGGACCGTCAAATCCCGACGGACCGTGCTCTGTCGAATACAGAATTTCCGTACCGGGATACCAGTCTATTCCCTGTGAATTTCTGTGTCCAATGCTCCAGACAGGATTTCCGGGAAATGGATTATCTTCAGGTATTGTCCCGTCGGAATTAACTCTTAACAATTTTCCGTAAAGATTTTTCTTTTCCTGCACAAGACCTCTCTCGCCTGCGTCACCGGTTGTAATGTATAATTTTCCGTCAGGTCCGAATCTGAGTCTGCAACCGGCGTGATATCTTTCTGCAGGTATGTTATTTAAAATTATTTTTTCATCTGAAAGATTATCACCGTTATCTTTATATCTTACCACCTTTACCGCCAGTTCATCTCCGTTATCAAAGGCATAACTTACGTAGATCAGTTTGTTATTTATATAATCCGGATCCAGCGCAAGCCCCATCAGACCTTCTTCACCGCCCGAAGAGACATCCTTAAATTCTTTCAGCGGCTCAGTTTTTAAAACTCCGTTTTCTATAATACGGATCTTTCCGTTCCTTTCATTTACAAGCATTCTATCGGGAGATGTAAATACTATACTCCACGGCACGTACAGACCTTCTGCAAATACTTCTAAATCATAACCGCTTTTCTCATTTGTTACACCGGACACTTCGATTTTTTCGGTTTCTTGCTTTTCAGAAAGCGCGCCGGGATCTTCATTGACTTGTTTACATGAAAGCATATTTAAATTCAGAAGAAGGAACATACTGAATATGAACGGCGATTTTATAAGATTGATCTTTTTCATGATAAAAATTTTAATTGACGTGTAAAACAATTTTACCTTTTTTTATGACTGTTTCAAGATGATTCACTCCGAAATTATAAACTAGATATTTATAAGAAGGCATATCAAAAATAAGCAGGTCGGCTTGTTTGCCGGTCTCGATACTGCCTGATTTACTTTCTATGTTTAATGCAAATGCGGCGTTAATAGTTACTGCATTCAGAATTTCTTCAGCTGTCATTTTCAGATGAACAGAAGCGAGCGACATTATCATCTGAATATTTTCCGTCATGCAGCTTCCCGGATTGAAATCAGTAGCGAGCGCAACAGGGATTTTTTTTGAAATTAGTTTTCTTGCAGGAGCGTAAGGTATTCCCAGAAAATAAGAAACACCGGGCAGTACTGTTGCTATGATATTTCTCTTTTTCTTATCTTTGCAGTGCGCAGCGAGAAGCTCAATGTCATCTTCCTTTAATACTTCAAGATGATCGACCGATGCGGCGTTATGTTTTATTCCTGTTTCAATTCCTCCGACCGAATTAAACTGATCCGTATGAAGCTTTGCTGTCAGCCCGTATTTTTTTCCGAATGTAAATATCTTATCCGCTTCTTCTTTTGTAAAATAATTTACCTCTACGAATACGTCTATAAATTTCGCAAGTCCTTCTCTCGACACTATTGAAATAATATTGTGACAGATTTCATAGATGTATTCTTCCCTGCTTTTTTCGGGGTGAACCGAATGAGCGCCGAGGAAAGTCGGTATAATATCTATTCCGTATTTATTGTTTTCATTAAGTTCTTTCATTACTTCAAGAATTTTCAGTTCATTTCCCAGATCAAGTCCGTAACCCGATTTACCTTCGACAGTCGTCGAGCCGTATTTTATGAAATTATCAAGTCTCTTTCCTGATAGTTCAGTCAGCTCACTTTTATTGGAATTCCTAACGGCATTCACGGTAGAGAGAATACCGCCGCCGGCCTTTGCAATTTCCTGATAAGTCTTTCCGGCTTGTCTCATTTCATATTCATCTTCTCTCGATCCGGCAAATACAAAGTGGGTATGTGAATCTATGAATCCCGGAGTAATTACTTTTCCTCTTCCGTCAATTACATCATAATTTTTAACAGCGCTGCCTGCCAGAAATTTTTTCAGTTCGGCATTACTTCCTGCGAAAGCGATCTTATCTTTTTCAATAAAAATATTACCGTTTCTGATCAGTCCTATTTCAGACTGCTTTTTTCCGGCTTTCGGTATCCTGCCTTTGTTAGCACATGTAATAAGCTGACCTATATCCTTAATAAGTATATTCATTTTTAAAAAAAGAAAACCCTAAATTAATTTATAAGAAATTCAGGGTTGTTAAAAAAATTTTTAATTTTACACGACAGAGTTCAGAAGCTGTTCTTTGAATTTATCTATTTCGCTGATTCTCCAGCAAGCCGCAATATGCCCCGGTTCGACATCAGTCATCGGAGGTTCTTCATTCCAGCACTTGTCAATTGCAAATGTGCAACGTGTGCAGAAATGACAGCCCGCCGGATAGTTTGTAGGCGCCGGTACGCTGCCTTCTATAGTAGCAAGTTTTTTATGACCTGCGGAAAGTTTCGGTATGGAATTAAGAAGACCGATTGTGTAAGGATGTTTGCTGTTATAAAAGATCTGATCGGCGGTTCCGTATTCTGCGACTTTTGATGCATACATAACGCAGACTTTATCCGAAACTTCAGCGATAACTCCGAGATCATGCGTGATAATAATCACACCCATTCCGAGATCGGTCTGAAGCTTTTCAATAAGTTCAAGTATCTGCGCCTGAACAGTAACATCGAGGGCTGTCGTAGGTTCATCGGCTATAAGTATTTCAGGATTACAGCTAAGCGCCATTGCTATCATAATTCTCTGACGCATACCTCCCGAAAGCTGATGCGGATATTCATTATACCTCTGCTCCGGCGCGGGAATGCCTACGAGTCTGAGCATCTCAAGAGCTTTTTCCTTCGCCTGCTCTTTGGTGAGTTTTTGGTGAAGTATAACCGCTTCCTCGATCTGATCTCCGCATGTGAAAACAGGATTCAGTGAAGTCATCGGCTCCTGAAATATCATTCCTATATCATTGCCTCTGAGCTCCTGCATTTCCTTTTCGGTAAAATTCAGGACATTCTTCCCTTTAAAAAGTATCTCGCCGCCTGCGATTTTTCCGGGTGGCTCGGGTATAAGGCGCATTATTGACAAAGCCGATACGCTTTTACCGCATCCTGACTCGCCTACTATTCCGAGAGTTTCACCTTTGTCTAATGAAAAACTTACATCATCAACGGCTTTTGCAACTCCGTCATCAGTATAGAAATAAGTTTTTAAATTTTTAACTTCAAGAAGTTTTGACATAGAAATGTTTAGTATTTAATGTTTTTAAATTAGTTTAAATATGGAACTGATTCAAGTAAATTATATGAATCACGCTCTAAGGTCGTCCGGTGTTCATTAATAAGGAGGTTAAAAAATTAACAATAAAAGTCGTATGTGTATTTAACAGTCTGAAATTAAATTTACTTTAAAAGAACAATAAATTAAGTTAAGTTTAATAAAAAAAATTTTTAATCAAACCCACATCAAATCAATAAAGGCAGATTTAAATTATTACTGATACTATTACTGTCCGTAATTTCTTTTTTTTACCTGTATTATCTTCGTTACGACAACCAGAATCTTAATCTGAGCGGATATGAAGATAAAACGGGCAATATTCTTTCGATAGTATTTTTTTCAATTTTGACTCTGGTCTTAATAACCGATCTTTTTATCTGGAAAAATCCCGGCGGCTTTATCATTTCTTTACTGCTTTTTCTTTCCGTATTCGGAATACTCTGTCTTAATTTCTCAATATTTTATTTCAATAAAGATCTGAGAGTTATTTTATCAAGCGTATTTCTTATAATCAATCTTATCATTCTTTCATCAGCACTGAGCGTGTTATTTTCACGCAGCAGAAATTTCAGTTTTTTAAAGTCACTTCTTATCTTCCTTATAATATTCATCACCGGATTATTGGCTGTATTCATGTCGGTTTACAGTTTCAAAGACGATGAGCAGAAATATTCCAATAGTAATCTTAAAGCCGATGCCGGCGCAATACTCGGCGCAGCGGTGTGGGGAGGCAACCGTCCTTCTCCAGTACTTAGAGAAAGGATCAATAAAGGTTATGAAATTTACAGCAAAGGCACTGTCCCGAAAATTGTAATCACAGGCGGCGGCTCGCCAAATGAACTCACCGAAGGCGAAGTGTCTATGAATGAACTTAAAAAATTAGGCGTGCCTGAAAAAGACCTTTTTCTTGAAAGCTCATCAAGCTCCACAATCGAGCAGATACATTTCATCCGCGACAGTCTTTATCACAAAAGCAACTGGAACAAAATTATACTCGTGTCCGATAATTTTCATCTGAGACGCGCATCTGAAATATGCAGCTTCAATGACATCCGAGCCGATTGTATCTCATCCGATAAAGTCCTCTCAAAAGAAGGAACTGCGCTCTTCTGTCTTAAAGAAAGTCTCGCGCTGATCGTTTTCTGGATGGTGGGGATTTGAAAATCAATTGAGAATTATCAGTATAAAAATTAATGTTGATTTATATATCTGCTGAAATTACTCATTCTGCTTTCAATTATTTCAGGGTACGATCTTTGAAATAAAATTATATGAATTATTATCTGCAAACACTGCATCGGTTACATCTGTTATCCCGTCACCGTTCAGATCAGTCGGAATATAACCTCCTGCAAAAATTGCTGCATCGTTATCTATTAATGTCCCGTCCCCGATATCCACAAATCCGTTCTGATCTGCGTCAGCGGAATATATGCAATACTTTGAACCTGTAAGAATCATGTTATCACCGAATGCCTGTGATACTGAAGAAGTAAAATCATAACTTAAAGTTCCTCCGAAATTATACTCTTCACCTCCTGCTTTACTCCATGTCTCAATGCTGTTCCTGTGTTTTACCATTATAAAATAATTTCCGGAAGGAGCATTTCTGAATCCGAAATTCCCGGTGAATGTCAGTGAGTCTATTACTCCTCTTGATGAATCAATATTCTGATAAGGTGAAGTTACGCTTTTCAAATAAACTGAAACAGTGTCATTCATGTTCAAAGAATTTTGAGCTGAATTATATAATCCCTCCTGCGCTAAGGTAAGCTGAAGATTCGTAACTACACTGTTAATCAGAGGACTGTAGTTTTTCAATTTAATATCATCTATATACCAGCCGTCTGCCACAACTCCCTGATCACTCTGCAGTCTGAATCTTATTTTTAACTGAGAAGATGAATTTGCAAAAGATGTTATGTCAATATTCTGCTCTGTCCAGGTTGTCATAACACCGTTGTATGATTTTACTGTCTGCCAGGAAGAGCCATTGTTACTTGAAACTTCCACATAGCAGAAGTCATATCCTGCTTCGGTATTATATCTGTGCCAGAAGTTCAGGAAAGTTACAGGTACTGAACTAATATCAACAGGAATATTCAGTGTCATTGAATTATTCGTATTGTTAGAATAATTACCAGACGGACTGTCAGTAAAAGAATTATTAGGTGTATGCGACTGAGATGATGTAACTGCCCAACCTGAATTTGTAGTCCATTTGCCGAATCCGTTTTCTGCACTGTCAGATAATGTCAAAGCACCATTGCCTGTAAGAACGTATTTTGTTTCCTGATATACTATATCCGAATCATTTTGTCTGAATTTAATATTTAGGGGCAGTGCTGAATTTAATGGAACTGCCGGAGATACCGTGAAACCAAATATTGAACTGTCACTCTGAAAGGAGCTCAGGGTAGAATAGTTAAAACTTGTTATCGGGATATTCAAATAAAAGCTTGGAGATGTAACTTCAACTTTTACATTCTGCGCAGACAGCTGACCTTTATTTTTAAAAATTAAATTTAAAGTACCTGATTCCCCCGGAATATAAATCTGCTTATTAAGATTTGAAGATACCGGAAAGACATATGCGCCGCTTATAAGAGCTAAATACTGATTTGTAAAAAGCATACTTTCAGCAAGCGGGATTATCTCCGACTGAGCAGGCCAGAATCCGGTTAGTCCTGTTTCAGGCGTGACTGCAATTATATTGTGACCTGTGTGAGCAGAATCATTATAATACCAGTCATCAGCACAGCCTCTTACCGCATATCCGACAGTCGATAACGGTGTCCCGGTAATATAATTATTATATCTGCTCATATCTGCAAGATATTCATTAAACTTTGCATCATCTGGAGTTGGCGATGGATCTGACCAAGCCCATGGTTTTATAATATAATTTCCGTAAGTATGTGAACCCATTACAGAGTTGATATTTCTCGAATTAATAAAATTCATCGCTGCCTGTGTTTCTGATTCTGAAAACGGTGACGTGCCTCTGTATGTACTGCTGGAAGTACTGGTACTTGATCCGTTGTTTGATGAATTCCAGTACTGATAAATACCGTAATTCCTGTTTAAGTCAACACCGTAGTTACTTCCGTTAAATTTTCTGTTTTTTCTCCACATACCGCCTCCGTTAGGATTGGTAGTTTCATTATAGACATATCCGTCAGGATTAAGAACAGGCGTAAAATATAATTCCCTGTTGTTCAGGATGTAAGCAGCAATTGGATCGATATTATAATTTTCAAGTAACCAGTAAATATAAAAGATCATATGCTGCATGCTTTCTGGTTCTCTGGCGTGAATAAGAGAGTGATACCAGGCCTCGGGTCTGCCTGTGGGAGAATCGGGATTTTTTGTAACTCTGACTGTCCATATTTGTCTGTTTTCAACCGTTGAACCTATAGAGAATTTTGTTGAAATTAGATCCGGATACTGAAGTCTCATCGAATCCAGCTTTGCAGTAACCTCGCTGTATTTTAAAAATCCACCCATTGTTCCATAGATTGAATGACTGACATTAAACTGAGCTGATGAATTACTGATAGATTTTTGAATTTCACTGCGAGACATTTTCGGCAGGCTTTCATAATAATTTTCCCAGTCGGGAATTAAAATATTATACGGCACTCCGGAATTGTCCAGCATTTTTATTTCACTTTCTGAAAGCCAGGCATCTGTATAATCTGCTTTTCTTACTGCATGATCAATTAAAAGCCCGGCATCTATGATTCTTTTATCGGCATTCTCTCCCTGAGAAAAAATTCTTACCTGCGAATATTTTTCCTGTTTAAAATTCTGACTATTCTGTGATCCGGCTGACTTAAATAAAATCAAAAAAAATACAGCCGCTAAAATCATTAAATTTATTTTCATATATAATTTTTATTAAACTAAATTAATGCATAGTATAATTTTAAAGTATTCAATTTTAATCGTATGATTTATTTTATATAATCATACTAATATTAAAAAATTATATAAACTGTAAATACTTCACTTTCCGATACAGAAATTCCTGAAAATATTATTTAGTATATCATCATTTGTTACCTCGCCGGTGATCTCGCCCAGTTGACTAAGTGAGTTACGCAGATCGACAGAGAGGAATTCGCCTGTCATACCTTTATCAAGAGTAGCGGCTGCATTCTTAAGTGACGAAACAGTATTCTCAAGACAAATCCTGTGACGGAGATTAGTGATTATTATCTCACCTGATTTATCCGAAGTAATATTTTCGAGTGATAGTTTTTTCAGCATGGCGTCTTTTAAAGATTCAATGCTTTCGTCCTTAAGCAGGGAAATATTTATTATGTCTTTTCTCTGCGATGTATCTGAATGGGTTGTGTTTCCTTCATTAGTTTTTCCTTCATTAGTTTTTCCTTTATTAATTTTTCCAAGATCGGATTTTGAAAATACCGGAATCGTTTTTTTCTGATCAAAATTCTTTTCAGCATATTTAATTTCTTCTTTCGCTTCATTTTCCCCTGCAGACGAATCAATCAGATAAATTATCAGATCCGCTTCATCTATCTTGCTGAAACTTCTTTTTATCCCTTCGCTTTCTATATGATCATCCGATGAGCGCAGACCGGCAGTGTCAGTGAGATTGAAAACTATACCGCCGATGATAAGCCGCTCTTCGATAAAATCTCTGGTAGTGCCCGCTATGTCGCTGACAATCGCGCGGTTTGTTTTGAGCAGATAATTAAAAAGCGACGACTTGCCGCTGTTTGGTCTGCCGGCTATTACAAGCCGGACGCCTTCACGGATGACCTTTCCCTGAATGTATGTATCAATGACGGATTCAAGCCGGCTGATAATTTTCTCGATCTTATTTCTCACCTCGTCCTTTTTTACAAATTCAAGATCTTCTTCTGCGAAATCAAGTTCGAGTTCGATAAGCGAAGTTACATTTATAATTTCATCTTTTATACCGTGCACTAATTCCGACAGTTTTCCCTCGAGCTGTTTTATTGAAGATGAATGAGCAGATTCGGTCTGCGAGCTTATCAGATCCGCGACAGCTTCCGCCTGCGCCAGATCCATTTTTCCGTTGAGGAATGCTCTTTTAGTGAATTCCCCCGGCTCTGCAAGTCTTGCCCCTTTGATCAGTATCAGTTTTAAAATTTTCCGCGCGATGAAATTGCCGCCGTGTGAAGAAATTTCTATTACATCCTCACCGGTGTATGAATTCGGATTCCTGAATATTGTAACAAGAGATTCATCAATAATGCTTTCTCCGTCAGAAATAAATCCGAAGTGAACAGTGTGAGATTTAAAATCACTTAACTTAAACGAATGTATTCCGGCATTATCCTTATAAAAAATATTTTCCGTTATCCTAAAAGAATCTGCTCCGGAAATTCTTATCACTGCTATTCCGCCTTCTCCCGGCGGAGTTGAGATCGCAGCTATTGTGTCATTGAGATTAAAATTCATTATACAGATTCAGTTTTTATTTTTTCTGAATATCAGCCATACAAATACCGGCGCTCCGACAAGCGACGTTACAATGCCGACCGGTATTTCCGAAGGAGCGATAACCGTTCTCGAAACCGTATCCGCGGTTAGCAAAAATAATGCACCGAGTATTACCGCACAGGGAACGGAATATCTGTGATCATTTCCTATCAGCAGTTTAGAGAGATTCGGAACTATCAGCCCGACAAAACTGATTATACCGGCTATCGAAACAGCCGTAGCGGCGAGCACTGACGAAAGTATTATACAGATCTTCTGAAATTTTTTCAGATCAAGTCCGAGCGAAACCGCAAGCTCTTCACTCAGATTTAAAACATTCAGATCCTTTGAGATAAGAAAAGCTCCGGCTATACCGGCAGCGGCAAAGAAGATTCCGAGATTAAATTCATTCCATCCCCTTCCGGATAAGCCGCCGTTCAGCCAGTAAATTATCTGCATGACGGAACTTCCGGATAAAAGAAGCAGAAGTCCGTTGACCGAAGAAATGAAAGCGCTTACGGCAATTCCCGCAAGTATGATCTTGTTTGATGAAATGAAGTTACTGTTCTTTTTTCTGAATCCCTTTGCAAAGAAAAAGATCATCAGAGTTGTAAGAATCGCAAATATGAATGAAACCGGAGTGATAAGCAAAAACGAAAAACTTACCGGCAGAATAAAAGTAAGAATCGCTCCAAGACCTGCACCTGCTGAAATACCGAGCAGTCCGGGCTCTGCAAGACTGTTTCTGAGCATTGACTGAAGTATTATTCCTGAACATGACAGCGAAGCGCCGACTATCATGGAATTCAGAATACGGGGAAGTCTTATATTCAGAATTATGTCCTTTGAAGTCTGATTGCCTTCGGAAAAAAGATTAAATATTCCGGAAACCGGTATGTCAGCGCTTCCGAGTGTCAGCGCATACAAAAACATTATTAACAAAGAAATTGTTAACGCCGAAAGTATTAAAACTTTTTTAGACAATAATTAATAAATTTAAATAAGCGTTTATATACAATATATTAAAACGAAACTCTTAGCTTAATGAATAAATTCGGCTCATTTAATATAAAGATTGCGCTGATCACGATCGGCGTTGTCATTGCAATGGTTATTCTTATCTACACTCAGATACTCGCTCAGAGAATTCAAAACAGAGAGCGGGACATTGCAGGGCTGTATGCGAAATCGATGGAGTATCTCGCCAATGACGAAAATTCTTCCGGCGAGTACGGTTTCATTTTTGATCAGATAATTCCGCAGATAAATTTTCCGATCATTGCCACTGACAGGGATCAGAAGGAAATAATACTGACAAAGAATGTTGAATACGATACGACGATGCCCGAGAGTAAAAAGAAAGAATATCTTTTAAAGATCGCAAAAGAGATGGACGAAATTAATCCGCCGATCATTGTATCATATAAGGATTCGGTAATTTTAAATTATGTTCATTACGGACAGTCAAGTCTAGTTACCGAACTGAAACTTCTGCCGGTGTTTGAGCTGATCACAGCGATAATTTTTGTCTTCCTCGGTTATATCGGATTTTCTTACATTAAAAAAAATGAGCAGAGCAATATCTGGGTAGGTCTCTCGAGGGAAACAGCTCATCAGCTCGGTACGCCACTTTCTTCTCTGATGGGCTGGATTGAAATGCTGAAAAATATTGAACCTCAGACTCCTGAACTTATCGAAACTACAAATGAAATCAGCAATGATGTGGATAAGCTGGGAAAAATCGCGGGCAGATTTTCAAAGATCGGTTCACAGCCGAAACTTGTAGAGGAAAACGTAACTGCGGTCATTAGAAAAGTAACTGAATATTTTGAAAAGAGAATACCGACTCTCATAAGCGCGGACGGAAGTCAGAAGAAGAAGGTTGAAATTTCAATAAACAGTCCGCGGGAAATATACGCAAACATTAACAAGGATCTTTTTGAATGGGTGATAGAAAATCTGATCAAGAATGCAATTGACGCTATGGACAGAACCGACGGATTTATAGCAATCAATATTTCCGCAGTAGGAAGCGATGTGATCATCGACGTTACTGACAGCGGAAAAGGAATTGATACGAAATTTAAAAAAGATATATTCAGACCGGGATATTCTACCAAAACCAGAGGATGGGGACTCGGGCTAAGTCTGTCGAAAAGAATCATCGAGGATTATCACAAAGGAAAATTACTGCTGCTCGAATCAACAGTAGGCAAAGGCACTACATTCAGAATAAAATTACATATTAAATAAGAATTTAATTTCTAATTGGAATTAACAGAGGAAAATAAAAGCATCAGTTTCAGCGGCAAAGTCAGAACTTACATTAATCATTTTCTGTCAAACAGTTTTACCCAGATCATTTTTCTTATCATTTTAAAATTTATTTTTCAGATAATAATACTGGGATCGGGATACAGATGGCTGTCCGCCGACGACTTCTGCCGCACGGTAAAATCTTTTGAATGGCTTCAGAGACCTGTCATTGATTCCGGCGTCTGGCTTACTCCCCATTTCTGGATAAACGGATTTGTCATGATCTTCGTAAAGGATCTCTTTCTCGCCGCTACTATTGTTAATATGATTTTCTCGGCAGCCAATGTAATTTTTTTCTACAAAATAGCTGAGATCTGTTTTGACAAAA
This sequence comes from Candidatus Tepidiaquacellales bacterium UBA2330, assembly GCA_002344965.1. Taxonomy (GTDB): domain Bacteria; phylum Bacteroidota; class Ignavibacteria; order Tepidaquicellales; family Tepidaquicellaceae; genus UBA2330. The sequence continues at coordinate 19,270 of DDUU01000048.1, forward strand.
GGATTGCATTCGTTTCTTCTTTAATTTTTATTTTCTTTCCGTTTCAGGTCTGGCTGAGCGTCTCCGGTCTTCCCGAATCCGTTTTCTTCTTTTTTGTTACAGCGGGAATTTATTTTTTTCTCAAATGGAGGTTCTTCGGAAGAAACAATATCATGCTGATACTTTCAGCTTTAATGTTCGCTTTTTCAAATGTATTCCGGTATGAAGGCTGGCTCTTCAGTGCCGTGTTTATTCTTCTCACGCTTCTCGATATTCTGAAAGAGAAAAAGCTTACGAAAGTTATTCTGAAGAATTTCCTTATTTCACTGATATCGTTTTTTACAATCGCCTGGTGGCTGATACAGAATTACATCGATCACGGCAATGTCTTTTTCTTCGCGGAGGAAACTACAAAAATATTTAAGACTTTTAATACCGCAGGATTTTTGCAGCGGCTTGTGCAGTATCCGACATTCATTTTTTTTATAGCGCCGATCACAACTTTCTTTTCGCTGAAATGCTTACTTGATGTCCTGAAGACTCCGGGCATTACCGCCGTTAAAATATTTCTGCTCTTCAATATTCTTGAGCTTACTCTGCTGATACTACAGGGGATACTCGGCACGGGCGGTACAAATATGATCTCAAGATACATTGTGATCAATGCTCTGTTTTTTATTCCGTTCGCAGTGAAACAGTCTTTTGAATTCAAAAAATATCTTACGGTATCTTTCGCAGTTATTGTAATTCTTGTAAATATTATATGGAGCTTTTATTATCCGCAGCCCTTCAGGGAAGATACATTTGAAGTAGGAAAGATCATAAGGGAGTTTGATGAAAAAGAATATTTCGGAGAGACGGGAAAGATATACTTCGAAGAAATTCAGGGCTACTTCGATGTGTTTGCCGTGCAGGCGCTGTCAAACGATCCGTCTAAGTTTATATTGGGCGATATTCCAACTGCAGTTATAAGCGAAAGAAAAGTCAGGAAGGACAAAGCCGCTTCGCATGAAGATCTTAATCTGCTTGAGATGAAAAACTATCTTGAGAAGAACAACATAAAACTTGCTATTGTAAAAAGCGACAGTTACTCGGATAAGCTTAAGAAGCTGAGTTACAGAAGCGAATATATCGGCGATTACAAATTATTTTATCTTGATGAAAAGGAAAGCGAATATCATACAAATTCAATTTCACTACTTCCGAATAATGTAATTCAGCTTAGTGAAAATCCCGATATTATAAATTTCAACAAGCTTCTCGCTCTGAAAAACTTTACGATAGACAATACCAATTTCGGACTGAATCCGCAGACAGTAATATTGAACTGGGGCGCCGCTGATCCGAATATCATCGACAGTCTGAATTATTCCGAAATGGAATATGAGAGATATTACACGGCGCTTGATCTCAGAAAAGCTGAAAATGATTCAGTTGTATATTCAGCATTCTACAGAATTTTTTCCGACAGGAATATCGAGGAGATGATCGAAAATAATAACGTTATGAATATTATTGTGCTGAAACCGTTTGCGATACTGAATTACTCAAAGAAATATAAGCAGTCGCCTTTTGACGGCGGCGTATATAAACTAGACGTCAGAGTAATTGATAATAAAACGAAAAGAGATTTGACTGTTTACAAGTCAGACAGCTTATACATTCCTCCGGCGGAAGATGAGGAGGATACGGTAATAGCAGGCAGAAACATTATCGCTGATACAATCATCACCGTCCGTAAAAAACCTGTTCAGAAAGCTGAAAGCAAAATTTATGTGAGTTATAATCTGGGAACTGTGATCGCAATGTTCCCTGATTCCGATTACAATAAAATAGTGCAGATGTCCGGCGCTAATATTTACAGACTTCTCATGAGAAACGGACTGCAGGTTTTCTTTTCACAAAGATATCAGGGAGATCAGTTTCTTAACTGGGTGTTTAATTATTTTTAAAATATTATTTCAGCAGCATCATCCTCTTCGTCTGAGTAAATCCGCCTGCCCGTATTGTATAATAATAAATTCCGCTCGACAGATCTGCGCCGCTGAATCCGGTTATGTATCTGCCGGCTTCCCTGTATTCATTTATCAGCGTATAAACTTCCTTTCCGAGTATGTCATATATCTTTAATGTAACTAAACTTCCGAAAGGCAGATCGTATCTTATGTTCGTTTCGGGATTGAAGGGATTAGGATAGTTTTGTGAAAGGGAATATTCTAAAGGCAGCTCCGTTTCGCTTTCGCCGGTTTCATTAGATGCGTTTCTGTTTCCCGAACCGGCTTCAAGACTGCCTCCGCGGGTATTTACAAAATCAGACAGCACTGAAACGTCGTCATACTTATCCACTGCCTGAACTCTGTAACGAACCGGATATTCTATGCAGTAATTCGGCGGAGCGCATATTTCCGTATTGCAGATTGAAATCAGCTCTTCATCCGTATATGCCGCGTCTGCGTTTTTATTAATGTCAACAGTCGCTATTAGGTCATAATAGTTTTCCGAATAAGCCATTGCGTCATCCGGAACGTAGCTCATGTCAATTGCCGAGCTTCTGTAGATTTTATATCTCTTGAATAGTCCTTCTTCGCCGGATAATGTTCTTTCCATATCCGGCTCCGTATTATGATTCCATTTCAGCTTAATTCTTTTATAGCCGTTTATGCTCGGCTGAGAATCGCAGGGCAATACAATTAGTCCCATTGGTCTTGAGGGCGGCGTGATCTGAAGGATGGAAGAATCA
>DDUU01000017.1 GCA_002344965.1 Candidatus Tepidiaquacellales bacterium UBA2330
TTTTTAATATGAGTAAACTGGTTTATTAACCGGAATAAATTATCGAAGTTTAAATCCGGTTTAATAAAATAATTTATAAGAATGTTTTATATATTTACAAATAAAAAAAGGCAGGAAAAAATAATTTTTCCCGCCTTAAAAGAAAATCACAACAGTAATTATTTTACGACAATATTTACCATTTTATTTTTTACAGTAATTATTTTGATTATCTGTTTTCCAAGCAGATATTTTTTAACATTTTCATTATCAAGAGCTTCATCCTCAAGAATTTTTTCTTCCGAATCAAACGGCAGATCCGCTTTAGACCTGAGTTTTCCGTTTACCTGAAAAATAATGGTAACTGTTTCTTCTTTAGTAAGTTCTTTGTCAAATACAGGCCATTCTGCAAACTGTACACTTTCAGCATAACCGACTCTTTGCCAAAGCTCTTCAGCAATATGCGGCGCAAAAGGTGAAAGTAATAATATGAAATCACGTATAACGTTTTTAGATATCTCATCGGTTTTATACAATTCATTTACAAAAATCATAAGATAAGAAATCGCCGTATTGAACTTCATATCTCCGTCTTCAATATCTTCAGTAACTTTTTTAATTGTCTTGTGCAGTAGTTTTTTTAATTTCAGATCTGCTTCTGAATCTGTTATATTTTTTTTCAGTCCTCCCGTATTTTCATCAATAATTACTCTCCAGACTCTGTTTAAGAATCTGTTAAGCCCTTCTATACCTTTTGTGCTCCATGGCTTAGAAGCTTCCAGCGGACCCATAAACATTTCAAATAGTCTCATTGCGTCAGCGCCGAATTCTCTGATCACGTCATCAGGATTAATTACATTTCCTCTTGACTTGCTCATCTTCACACCGTCTTCTCCGAGTATCATTCCCTGATTAAATAACTTAGATACAGGTTCTTTATAATTTACATAACCGAGATCATATAAAACCTTATACCAGAATCTCGCATAAATAAGATGCAGCACTGCATGTTCCTGTCCGCCGATGTATAAATTCACAGGCATCCAAAATTTTTCAATTTCCTTGTCACAAAATACTTCAGTATTTTCAGGATCAAGATATCTGAGAAAATACCAGCATGAACCTGCCCACTGGGGCATTGTATTAGTTTCGCGTCTTGCATTTCTGCCTGTCTCAATATCAACCGTATTTACCCATTCATCAATTGTTGCAAGCGGAGATTCACCGGTACCGCTGGGTTTATATGATCCCACATTAGGAAGTGTAAGCGGCAGTTCAGATATATCAATATCTTCAAAAGTTCCGTCATCAAAATGAATTATCGGAAACGGTTCACCCCAGAATCTTTGTCTTGAGAAAAGCCAGTCGCGGAGTTTAAAATTAACGGATCGCTTTCCTTTTTTGTTTTCCTCAAGCCATTCAATTATTTTATTTATTGCTTCAGCAGATTTTAATCCGTTCAGAAAACCGGAATTTACGGAAACACCTTCACCTGAGAAGCATTCACTTCCGTTTTCTGTGGATTCCAAAAACGATTTTATCTCATCACCGGAAATATTTTCAGGAATAACAACAGGAATTATATTCAGAGAATATTTTTTCGCAAATTCATTATCTCTTTCATCGTGTCCGGGTACTCCCATAATAGCTCCTGTACCGTAACTTGCGAGTACATAATCTGAAATCAGCACAGGAATTTTTTCTTCAGTTAAAGGATGCAGAGCGTAAGCTCCGGTAAATTCACCGGTCTTACTCTTTGATAGTTCAGTCCTTTCAAGATCTGATTTAAGTTCTGCAGATCTTACATAAGCTTCAATTTTAATTTTTTCAGATCCGGCTGTAATATCATTTACAAATTTATGCTCAGGGGACAAAATGAGATAAGTTACTCCAAAAATGGTATCAGGTCTTGTAGTAAAAACATCTATTTCAAAATTTTCCTTTGTATCCGGATTTATAATTTTAAATTTTACTGTAGCGCCTTCGCTTCTTCCGATCCAGTTTCTTTGAATTTCTTTTACATTTTTCGGCCAGTCAAGTTCATTCAGATCATTTAAAAGTCTGTCAGCATATTCCGTAATTCTCATATTCCATTGTTTCATTTTTCTTCTTACAACGGTAAAACCTTTTTCTAGCTGTTCAGGGACTTCTTCATTTGACAGGACGGTGCCAAGCTCAGGACACCAGTTAACAGGCACTTCCGCCAGATACGCTATTCTGTGTTTATTTAAATACTCAAACTTTTCTTTTTCAGATAATCCCTGAGGTATTTTCAGTTCGCTGATATCTTTAGCTTTATTATCTGTTTTGTCATAAAAGGAATTATATATTTTCAGAAAGATCCACTGTGTCCATTTAAAATAACTTTCATCAGCAGTGCTTAATTCTCTTTTCCAGTCGTATGAAAAACCAATGGATTTAAGCTGTTCCCTGAATCTGTTTATGCATTCAATCGTTCTGATCTTCGGATGGATTCCTGTTTTTATCGCATACTGTTCAGTCTGAAGTCCGAAAGCGTCCCAGCCCATCGGATGCATTACATTAAATCCTCTCATCCTCTTGAATCTGGCTATTATATCCGTAGCCGTATAACCTTCCGGATGTCCTACATGCAAACCGTCACCGCTTGGATACGGGAACATATCAAGGACGTAATACTTCGGTTTGGATTTATCCAGTTTATCAAAATCAGGAGTCCGGAAGGTTTCATTTTCTTCCCAATACTTCTGCCATTTTTTTTCTATTTCGGTAAAATTGTATTTCAATATTAATTTTTAGTTTAAACAATAATTGTTACTCAAAGTATTTTTTTTGTTAATATCACAAAAATTTAATAAAGTAATTTCTAAAATAGCGTCAGGATCAATTTTAAAATCATAAAATTTTCAATTTTAAAAAATCAGATTAAATATAAAAAATAATTATTAAAACAGATTTGCAACAGCAGTCCGGAAGGCAGGCAAACTCCTTTCAATAAATACTTTTTGTATACTTAATTAGATTGGGCTTAAAAATAGTCTATTTTAAGTATTAATTCATTACTTTTTTTTATCCTCAAAGAGTTAATCATATTGATAATTTTTTAAAGGGAATGGAAAAAATTATTTTTGTCAGATATTTAGAATAATCCTGCTGATAATTTTTCTAAATTGAAAAACTACATAAATAAAAGTATATTTGCACATATTATGAAGATTTTATCAAATTATTCTTCTTTAAAGGAGAAAATCAGGGAAGTTTGTGAAAGATGCGGAAGAAATCCGGATGAAATTACAATTGTTGCAGTAAGTAAGACCTTTCCATTTACCAGAATCATAGAATTAAATTCAGCAGGTCATTTAGATTTCGGTGAGAATAAGATACGCGAAATGAGGGACAAGTATTATAATATATCATTTCAGTACAACGGAAAGATAAACTGGCATATGGTAGGACATCTTCAGTCAAACAAAGTAAAGGATATTATAGCATTTATACATCTTATTCATTCAGTGGACACATATAATCTGGCAGAAGTCATAGATAACACTGCTAAAAAAATTAACAAGAAAATAGATATTCTTGTACAGGTCAACACAAGCAATGAAGAACAAAAATACGGTGTATCTCCGGATGAAACCGAAAGACTTTGTAAACAAATATCATTGCTTGAAAACGTTAATGTAAAAGGACTGATGACAATAGCAAAGATGACTGAAGACAGAGATGAAATCAGAAGTAATTTCCGAACCCTTAAAGAGCTTCATGACAAAATTAAACCTGAATATCCGGATTTTAAATATTTATCAATGGGCATGACAAATGATTTTGATATAGCGATAGAGGAAGGATCTAATATGCTGAGAATCGGGAGCGCAATATTCGGAGAGAGAATAAATACGGATCAGTAGTGATATAAATTAAAATCTAATTTAAAATTTTATTAAAATGGGCGATAAAATACTTCCAAAGGAAATTAAAAAAACAGATTTTAAAAAAACTTTCCGGGGATATGATATTAACGAAGTAGATGCATTTCTCGAGACAGTAAGTCTTCGTTATGAAAGATTATATGAAGAAAATACGGAATTACTTGCACAGATCAAGATATTAAAATCCGATCTTGATGTATATAAAGAAAACGAAACAACACTTCAGAAAGCAATTGTAAAAGCTCAGGATCTTTCGGATGAGATTATTCAGACTTCAAAGCAAAGAGCAGAGAACATTGTCAAAGAAGCGGAGCTTAACGCACAGAAAACCCTTCAGGATTCAGAAAAAGAAATAATGACGAGGAAGCACGAACTGGAAGAATTAAAATTGAGAAATGATAAGCTGGTGGAAGACGTTAAGCTTTTCTTTATGGAAAAACTTAACGAGATGGATGAATTTGTAAAAACCAGAAACATTTATAAAATGGAGCTTGCAAGGAACGAGCAAAAGGAAGAAACTGAAGAAGAGCTTCCGGCTGAAGAAAAAACCAATGTCATGAAAAAAATTTCCATTAACACCGCAAACTCTGACTTTTCGGAATAGCGCTTCTTCTATATTATGACCGGTAAACATTTCGAAGCGATAACATATTTAAGTAAATTATACAAAAACATTCCTGAGACGGGAATAATACTCGGAACAGGTCTTGGCGGATTAGTTAAATATATAGATATTGAGCTTGAGATAGATTATTCCGAAATCCCACATTTTCCCGTTTCGACAGTAGAATCACATTCAGGTAAATTAATTTTCGGGAAGTTATCCGGAAAAAATATTGCGGCAATGCAGGGTAGATTTCATTACTATGAAGGATATTCAATGGATGAAGTAACATTTCCAATATACATCCTGAAATCATTGGGAGTAAAAAACCTGATCGCATCAAACGCCTGCGGAGCATTGAATCCAAAATTCAGGAAGACTGATCTTATGATAATGACTTCACATATAAATTTATTATTTGATACTCCATTAAAAAGGAAGCAGATTAATTACCCGGAAGGAAGCAAAATTTATTCAAAGAGATTAATTGAATTAGCGGAACAGACTGCGCTTGAAAGCGGGATATACATTCAAAAAGGAGTATATGTACCGGTTCAGGGACCGAATCTTGAGACAGTTTCAGAATACAGAATGATAAGGAAGATGGGGGGCGATACTGTCGGTATGTCGACAATACCTGAAGCGCTTGTTGCAAGTAATCTCGGAATGGAAGTACTGGGATTATCAATAATTACGGACAAAGGATTTCCGGATACACTTGAAGTAGCGATATTAAAGGACATACTTGAAGCAGCTGCAATTGCGGAACCGAAGCTTACGTTACTTATTAAAAATTTAGCGGCAAAATTATAGTTTTTTTTCAATGAAAAATTTAAATTCAGAAATGACTGAACAAACAGAAAAGATAATACTGTCTTCAGATATTATCAGGAGCAGATTTCCCAAAAAATTCAAGCCGGAAATTTGCATAATATCGGGTAACATATCCGAGATTATAAAAGAGTTTAAGCATCTCGGTGAATTAAATTATAATGATATACCGGGATTTAATGGAACTGAAAATCTGAAATCCGCCGGTAAGATAATATTTGCAAAAACCAAAAAACGTGATGTTCTAATCCTAAACGGAAGACCGCAGTATTTTGACGGAACGGATATGAGGTCTATCGGTCACAGGATTTATGTATTAAAATTTCTTGGGATTAAGAAAATCATATCTGTTGATGAGATTGCGCATTTGAATCCAAGATTCAGCTGCGGTGAAATTGCATTAATTTATGATCATATAAATCTTATGGGAGATAATCCGTTAATAGGTAAAAACGATGATACTCTCGGGATCAGATTTCCGGATATGAGCAATGCTTATGACAAAGAATTATATAAGAATATTTATAAAGTACTTCAGGATAATAAAATAAGGATAAATGAATCTGTATATCTCGGAATTACCGGACCGGAGAGCGAAACTGAAGCCGAAGCGAGATTTTACAGAGATATTGGAGCTGACATACTTGGCTATTCCATTGTTCCCGAGAATATAACTTCGGTTCACTGCGGGATAGCGTTTGGAGCAATTGGTCTGATTTCAAGAGAGTTAGTAGCGGATAGAATGTCAGACGACAGCAGGACACAAAAGCAGAAGGAAAAAGATAAAAGTCAGAGCTATACATCATCCGTAAAAATTTTAAAAAACATTGTAAGAGAAATAGCTGATAAGATTTGAATTATGAAAAAAGTTCAGCATATAAAATTGAATTTCGGCTATATCAGTAAAAAAACCACTAAAGTGGTTTTTTTACTGAAAGTACGGAATACAATTCCGTACTACAATATTTTCCCAATCTCTCCCCCAATTATTTTACTTTTTTCCGAATAAGTTATCAATTTTTATTTCTTTAAAATTTTTATAGATTTGCTTTTAATTTTTAATTAAACTTTATGACCTCAAGACTCGAAATCCCGAAAATGTATAAACTCTTCATTGACGGAAAATTCACACGCACCGAATCTGAAAGATATCTTGATGCTCTTAATCCAAAAAACGGGAAAAAAATTTGCAACATTTCACGCGCTTCCAGAAAAGATGTCCGAAACAGCGTTGTTGCTGCCCGCAAAGGTTTCAGTCTTTGGAGCGAAAAAACAGCTTATGAAAGAGGACAGATCATGTACAGATTTGCCGAGATGCTTGAGGGAAGAAAGGATCAGTTTACTGAGGAAATTTTTGTTTCGACAAAACAAAATTCAGCGGGCTGCAGAAAAGAAGTGCAGAAAGCTGTTGACAGAATAGTTTTCTATTCAGGTTTCTGTGATAAATGGATACAGCTTTCCGGTTCAGTAAATCCCGTTCAGTCCGGATATTTTAATTTCTCAATTCCTGAACCGACCGGTATTGTCGGAATTATTCTTCCTGATACACTTAGCTTACTTCCTTTGATATCGAGATTGTCCGCCGTTACAGCATCAGGTAATTCCTGCATAATTATTGCAAACGAATCCGCTCCGCTGCCTGCATTATCCATTGCGGAAGTAATTGCAACTAGCGACTTCCCGGCCGGAGTTATAAATATTCTTACAGGAAAAAAAAGCGAACTTACGCCTCATCTTGCAGGACATTTTGACGTGAATGCTGTAGATGTTTGCGCTGATAAAAATACTGACAGAAAATCTCTTCAGGAACTTTGCTCTAATAATGTGAAGAGATTTAATTTCATAAAGCCTGATCATGACTGGTTTAATGACAGTGATAATGAAAACCTGAAAGAGATAGAAAAATTCTCAGAGCTGAAAACCGTATGGCATACAATGGGTATGTAAGCTTATCTTAAATTTTTTACTGCTAAATTATTTACCTGTTTAATTTTTTTTTAGGAACATTTAAATGTCCAACTTTATTAAACTTTTAGTCAGCATTATAATTTGTCAGATGGCGGGATTCATCGGGACTATTTTTACCTCTGACTCATTAACGGGCTGGTATGCGGGATTAACAAAACCTGATTTCAATCCGCCGAACTGGATATTCGGTCCTGTCTGGATTCTGCTTTACTTTATGATGGGAATTTCATTGTTTCTTGTATGGCGTGAAGATCTTAAGAACGCAGTTGTAAAAAAAGCTTTTTACGTATTTATGATTCAGCTTATATTCAATGCTTCTTGGTCAATCGTTTTCTTTGGATTTCAGTCAGTCACAGGCGCTCTGATAATAATAATTATTTTTTGGTTACTGATAATTTATACAATTCTGAATTTCTTAAAGGTATCCAGGACATCAGGTATTTTACTAATACCGTATCTGCTCTGGGTCTCTTTTGCGGCAATACTTAATTTTTTTATTTTTAAACTCAACTGATTATTCTCAAAATTAATTAAAATATGAAACCGGATTTTTCATCAAAGATTTATTCAATACTCTTAATAATTTTCTTATACTCTTCAGCTGCTATATCTCAGGATACTGCAAAAAATACAGAGCCTGTGAATTCAGATCAGACAAAACCTGATCAGATCAAAAAAGAGAAGATGTATTTTGAAACTGAAGATCTTCTAAACAGCAATGAAATTATTATGGCGCATATCAGAGAAAGTTTTCCGATAATTTCGGAAATGGATCTGGCTGAAATAGTAAATTCAAAAACTGTAGTCCCTGTTATTACTCAGGATTCTTTAAATCAGGCTGCTTCAGGAGAAAAATTTAAAGTTTCATTTGATGTTCCGGAAAATTTTCTGGTTGATTCCACTAAAATTTTATGGGAGCTGAATATTCCGGAATTTAAGTCCAGAATTTATCAGCTGTTCAATGGAAAAGAAATTTACATAGATACATGGCCGAATGTAGTAGGCACAATAAAAGACAAAACCTACACGGGAAATTTTGAAGCATATAGAGTCAGGAACTGGCCGTTTTACAAAGATCCTGATCCGAAGAAAGCTCACCTTAGTCCGACACCTCCCGGAAAAGGAAATCCTCTCGGTTTATTTGTTGTTCATTACGATCAGAATTCTCTGAGATATTTTCACGGTACAAACAAAAATAATCTGCTGTATTCAAAGATGAGAAATCTTTCTCACGGCTGTGTGAGGAATGACAATGATAATATTCAAAAGATGAAAGAGTTTCTCATAAAAAAAGTAATTAAATCAGAAGATCTGACCGGCTGGCTGGACAGCAGAAAGACTCTTATTTATGACTTCACGGAAGAGGATAAATTCCCTTTAAAGATTATTTACAAGACTTATGAAATTGACAAAGATGAAAACGGATTTTACTTTACTTTATTTAAGGATATATATAATTATTCATCCGGCAGGATCAATGAAACTTTGAATGATCCGGGTCTGATATATCTGACAAACAAGGAAAACCTCGCGGCTGAATACAGAAAAAAAATCGGCAATGATATATCCGATGATAAGCTCAGTATAATGACTGAATATCTGATTAATAAAGGTGTTGAGTATGAAAGATATTATATTGATCAGCTGAAAAACATTCTCAGCATCGGTTTTTAAAATGCAGCTTTAGAAAGTTTCATCGCGCCATCTGATAATTTTCCAGACATCGTTTGTCGAAGTTCTGATAAGATTCATATCTGCAAATCCGTTTAATCTGATCACATCGCTTGGATTGAATGTAATGGTCAGATTAAAACTTCTCTTTACATTTTTTACAAGCGAATCTCCGCCTTCAAAAATTATATTATTCCAGATTACTTCAAGCTTCTGCGCATTCTGAAAAAGTCCGTTAGTGGTTCTCATCTCAGTCGGTCTGTCCCATGAAATATCAAATCCTGAATTGTAGTCACGGTATATAAATACAAATTTTTCATCGAGTAAATTTCCGTAAACAGTCGTGTCCTTGAAAGTATATGCGTATTGAAAATTCTGAAAAACACCGTCAATAGTTTTCTGATCGGTTAAAATTGATGCCGTACCGCTTGAGTCAAGCTTTGGTGAGAAAATATTATCACATGAGTAAATTGAAATAAGAAGCAAAAAAATAAATGCGGATGAAATTTTTTTAACCGGTATTTTTTTAAAATCAGCTGACATATTTGATCAGTTAAACATATTTGCTTTCAATACGCTCCATGTAGTGTCATTATCTTCATTAAGAAAATCATACCATCCGTGAATGGACCATAAACTTCTTGAATCCGGACTCATTACAAATCTCAGTCTTCCGCCTGTAACGGTAGCAATGTTTTGTCTTGAATGATTATATACAAGAATATAATCCGAATCTATTACTGCCGAGTCGATTCCTGTATTAAAATTTATATTGGATAGAAACAGATTGGAAGAAGAGCTGCTGTTTGTAAATGAAATCAGATTACTGTAATAAATTCTCTCGCTGTTCAGCGACCAGTTTAAAAAAACCGGATATGAAGTCTGGGAAACCGCATCGGGTATAAACTGAAATCTCTTTGTAGAAAAATTTGAATCGACGAAACATCTGATGTAGTTATCAAGGTTTTTTTCCGTGATCGCAAAATTCAGATTGGATAAAACTATATCCGGAGAAGTGGGCTGTGTGAAAGTAGATCTGACTTCTGTCGGCGGTTCTACAGTCCTTGTTTCAAACAAACCGCAGCCGCTGTATAGAATAAAAATCAATAAAAGTATTTTATTATATCTTCTGCGCAATTATAATTATCCGTTTTGAATTTTTTTCGCTGAATTTGCTTCCGTAGTAATCACCGAACAACATTTTCACTTTAAAGTTAAATTTTTCAAAACAATTAATAAGTTCTTTTTTACTGTACAGCTTCAGTATCTCTTTGAATCGTCTGACATTTCTTCCTTTATATACTTCAATATTTTTTATTATAAATCCATACTCAATTTTTCTTTTCTGTATTACGGAAATACCTCCTATTTTATTTTTGCTTAAGGGTACAATGTTTTTCTTTATATAAGCTGAATTTATAAAATCAAACACGAAGTATCCGCCTTTCTTAAGCGAGGAGGAAATATTTTTTATTACGCGGAAATTTTCCTCATCATTATCAAAATATCCGAAGCTCGTAAAAATATTTACAGCGAGATCAAATGAATTTTTAAAATTAAAATTCCTCATATCCTTAATAAGGAAATTTATTTTAAGATTATTTTCCTTCGCCTCTTTACGGGATTTTTTTGCTTCGCTTATTAAAAATTCGGACAGATCAAAACCTGTAACTTGAAATCCCCTCTTTGCAAGCTGCATAGAATGTCTTCCGGCTCCGCACGCAACGTCAAGGACTTTTAAACCTGTCCTTATATCAATATTCCTCTGAATAAGATCTATCATGTGCCCCGCTTCTTCAGTGTTTCTGTGACTGTAAAGATCAAGATAAAGTCTGTCCGAAAACCATTTTTTATACCACATCCGGAAATTAATTAAATTAGGATTCTTCCTTCAAGAGCTTTTGCAAGCGTTACTTCGTCTGCAAATTCCAGATCTGAGCCGACCGGAATTCCTCTGGCTATCCGGGTGATCTTTATTTCAAGAGGTTTAAGAAGTTTGCTGAGATACAGTATTGTTGTTTCTCCTTCAACAGTGGGATTAAGCGCAAGTATAAGTTCCTCGACTTTATCATCACCGCTGCGGCTTAGTCTGTCCAGTAATTCCTTAATGCGGATGTCATTCGGACCGATTCCGTCAAGAGGAGATATGATGCCGTGAAGCACGTGATATTTTCCCCTGAACTCATTTGTCTTTTCGATTGCAAAAACATCCTGCGGCTCTTCGACCACGCAAATAATGCCGTGTTTCCGGCTGCCGGCTCTGCATATATTACAGACTTCATCTTCAGTAATATTGCAGCAGACGCTGCAAAATCTCAGTCTGTCTTTAATTTCAGTCAACGCTCTGGAAAATCTTTCCACATCCTGCTTCGGCTGTCTTGTAATATGCATCGCAAGACGCATTGCCGTCTTTCTCCCGATCTGCGGTAGTTTTGAAAATTCGTCCACAAGATTATCGAGAGCGTTTGAAATATTAATCATAAAAATTCCGGATTAAAATTTCGGCAGGTTCAGTCCGGGTATATTCGGGATCATTCCTGAAGTCGCTTTTGACATTTCGTCATTTGCCATTTTCTGCGAACTCTCAAGACCTTTATTAATGGCTGCGATAAGCAGATCTTCAAGCATCTGAGGATCTTCCGGATTAATGATCTCTTTTTCTATTTCAATTTTTGTTACCATGTTTTTTCCGTTCACAGTAACTTTCACCATACCGCCGCCGGATTCTTCAGTAACGGTTTTGCCTTCAAGCTCATCCTGTATCTTATCCATTTTTTCCTGCATCTTTTTAATCTGCTTCATCATTCCCTGCATTTGACCCTGATTCATTTTATATCTCCTTGATTTATTTTTTAATTAATTTTTTTAAATTTTAGATTTTATCTGTTACACTATATTTCAAAAATATTTTCAGAAGTTACCGCAATCGGCTCAATGCTGTAAAAAGGTTCTCCGAATTCCGCTCCGATCTTAAATCCGAAATATCTTGCCCGCGTCTCTATCTCATTGTCAAAAAGTTTTGAACTGATAAAAGTCTCCGGCTCATTGCTTTTCGGATTATAGAACTGTGTTGAATAACATTTTAACACATCAAGTTTCTTTCTGAAATTATCGCTTATATCCATAATGAAACTTACCGGAATATCATAAGCGCTTTTATAAAAAAATATTCTGCGCGGTCTGAATTCTTTCAGGCTTCCTGTTACAATTTTCCTAAGTCCCGAATAAAATACTGATTCTTTTATCAGATTGCCTGTATAAATATGATCAGGATGTCTGTCATTCGGATAAGGAGCAAAGACAATCTCCGGTCTGTATTTTCTGATCACTGTTATGATCTTTTTTTTATTCGCATTATTAATCTGAATATTACCGTCGCTGATACTGAGATTTTCCCTTACTTTTATATTCATCAACTTTGATGCTGCGGCGGTTTCCTTCTTTCTCAATGCAGGAGTTCCTCTTGTGCTTAATTCTCCTTTTGTAAGATCTGCGATCCCGATTTTTTTTCCTGCTCCTGTCAGATTAAGGATCGTTCCTCCGCAGTTCAGCTCAGCATCATCGGGATGTGCAGCAAAAAAAAGCGCGTCGAGTTTGATATTTGAACCAATATGTCCGGATTTATTTTTGATGTCTCAATATAAATATTATCTTATTTGAATTAAATTGAATTAATATAATTTATTGTCAGGAGTTCAAACAATGTATATTATTTTTTCAGGATTATTCCGGTCTGAATAGAATCCCGGAAAATTAAAAAGCCCGCAAAAATCTTTTTGCAGGCTTTTGTAAAATGTTTTTAATAAAATTATTTCAGCACAACCATTTTCCTTGTTTCACTGAAATTTGATTTGCCGGAATTTTCAGAATAGACCGATAAGCGATAATAATAAACTCCGCTCGCAAATTTTCCTGCGTCCCATTCAGCAGTATAATTTCCGGTGATTTGATTTTCACTGATAAGGGTTTCAATTTCTTTACCGAGAGCGTTAAATATACTAAGTCTTACAAAACCGTTTGCGGCTAAAGTGTAATTAATTTTTGTCTTTGGGTTAAAGGGATTCGGAAAATTCTGTTCCAGTCTGTAATCATTTACAAAAATATTATTCTCATTCAAACCAACTGATTTACCGACTTTCAAAACAAACAATCCGTTCTTCATATCGGACGCGGCAATTTTTCCGGATGGAAATTTATAAACTCCCCAGCAGCCGAGATACTGATTTCCGTTTGAAGCGGGATAAGTGTCATACCATGCAATTTCAACCGGCTGAGCAGGGTTAGAAATATCCAGCACTCTGACACCTGATGTATAATGCGCTATAACTGCCGTATCTCCGTAGATTTCCACGTTATGAACTATTGAAGTAGTGATATTTGTCGGCTGCCATGTAGTAATCTGTGTTGCATTGGTTATGTCCTCAATATTCCAAACTTTAAGTAATCTTGGCAGCGAACCGACTTCATCCGTAGCATATAAATATTTCCTGTCCGAAGTCAGAGCACAGTTGTGAGGTGACGGATTCGGTGAGTTTAACCATTGAGTAATTGTTTTAAGACTGTCCTTGTTCCGGGCGTCTATGACAGTAATGTTTCCGTCATTAATATTCATTGCAAAAATAGTATCACTGATTACTCTGCAGTCGTGAACATACCTTGTATTCCATTTACCTCTTAACACAGGATTTTCGGGATCAGCTGACAGATCAAGAACTGTTATACCCTGACCGAAAGAAGGATTGCTTCCGTTAAGATACAGATAAGGTCCTTCCTGAGAAATTGAATGAGTGGTTGTATGGCCTGCAGGTTTAAATTTTTTGACATAAGTAACGGAATCAGGAAGATACCTCAGATCAAAAATTTCTATGCCGCTTGTATCCGCTTCGGAAACTACATAAGCGTAATGCGAATACACTTTCGCTTCTCTCCAGAGATTTCCGGGATCAGGGTTTGACATATTTATCTGAGAAGAAAAAAAACCGACCTCCCGGATATTTGCTGAATCACTAATATCATAAAAGCCGGTACCCAGTACACCGCAGAGAATTGCATATTCCTTTCCGTCAGGAGCGACATATCCCCATATTGCTGCATAATCCCACGGAGCACCGAAAACTACAGGTACAGGATGAAGATTTAAATTTCCTAAAAGGTACATATTATTATTCGGAAGCTGTGCGCTGAGAGGAGAAAAACCGGAGAGAAAAAACAAGAGATAAAAATAAATTTTCATATTTAAACATTAGAAATTTTAAAATAAATTTTGTTCGGGATAATGCTTTAAAAGTTTCAAATTTAGAATTTCGATTTCATACGAAAACATTCAGTCCAGTTTACTCATATTAAAAAGT
>DDUU01000055.1:0-2773 GCA_002344965.1 Candidatus Tepidiaquacellales bacterium UBA2330
TTGGGAAGGTACTCAACTTCTCTTCCTCCTTCCCAAACCCAGTTTGGGAAGGCAGACAACTTTCACAAATCTAAAAAATTACATTGTGTAAATATTTTTAAAATTATCTAATTTACATTAGGAGGACAAATCAAATGAGATCAACTTATAAGATACTGGAAAACAATTTACCACATTTTATCACATCCACTATTATTAACTGGATAAACATTTTTAAAAGCTCTGAATACTTCAGTATAATACTAGATAATTTCAGATTTTATCAGAAAAAATACGAAATGGATGTTATAGCCTTTGTTATTATGCCTGACCATTTTCATGCAATTTGCAATTGCTTGGATTTACAAAAGGCAATTCAATATATAAAAAGTTACTCTGCAAAAAAGATACTTGAGCAGTTGAATTATGATAGTGAAAAGGATATTTTAAAAATGCTTTCAAGCGGAAAATCCAAATATAAAACAAGATCAAATTATCAGGTATGGCAGGAAGGTTTTCACCCTAAACTAATCAGGACAAGTAAAATGCTTGAACAGAAAATTGAATATATTCATTATAATCCTGTCAGAAGAGGTCTGGTTGAGAAACCGGAGGACTGGGAATATAGCTCTGCCGGTTTTTATATTAAAAATAAAAATTCAGGATTGAAGATTACACCATTCTATTAAATTTAATAATTTTACCCTTCCCAAACCGGGGTTTGGGAAGGAGGGAAAATAAAAGTTCAGGATTGAAGATTACACCATTCTATTAAATTTAATAATTTTACCCTTCCCAAACCGGGGTTTGGGAAGGAGGTGGAATGCACCCTTCTCAAACTTGGGTTTGGGAAAGAGGTAGGGTAAAAGAGAGACTCTCGGCAGCTTTATCCCCGGACTTTGAGCAAGAGTAATTATATCATTTCTCCGATTTTTTTAGTGCAATGGATCCTTTATTAAAAAATTCCCTGTACCAGAGATTATAAATATGATTCGGATCTTCTGTAATATCATACAAAAAGAAAACCTGAGGTACATTACTTATTTTATCAATTCTCCGATCCTCTTCTTTGCTGTTTCTGATAGTTTCATACCTTTCATTGAACTCAGAATTATATCTCTTTGCTTCTCCCGAAATTACTTCCGAATATGCAGTTTTGATATTATTCGAAAAGAATAAGAATATGATTATAGTAAAATAAGATAATACATTCAAAATCATAGGTATTCTGAAAACCTTTCCACTATTTTTTACTTTTATATAATTCAAAATTACTATCACATTAAAAAACCATAAAAATAAGAATATTAAATATGATATATTCAAAGTTCTTCCGTAATGCAAAGTACCGGTATTCCATGTTACCATGAAATTTTGAACAAATAAGAATGCAGGCATCAAAAGTAAAGAATACACAGGTTTAACGGAAAAAACTTTTGAAATAGAATTTTGTTCGTTGTTTACAATTTTATTTAACACCGGTATCAAAATAATTGTAACAGGTATGATAGGCGTAAGAAATGTCCAGGGTATTATTTTTTTAAAAAGTAAAGTTATTGAATTTATTAATGAAAAAAATAAATTATGGTCATTAGGAAATGAGGATGCTGCTCTTAAATTATTACCTGTAGAAAAGAATGAAAATGAGAATGATATTACAGTAATTATTAACAAGATGATCAATTCACCGCTGATAATTTTATTATCAGCGTAGCTGTTAACAAGAATAAGCACAAAAATCAATAAGAACAAAATTCCTGTTAATTCACTCGAACCGGATATCCCGATTATTGTTATTGAGCATACAGCAACATATAGTGTTTTCTGTTTTCTGTTTTCTGTTTTCTGTCATAACCTTCTGATAAGAAATCAGAAATATACAAATCAAAATAAATCCCAAATGGTAAATCACAGTCGATGTCAGCCAATAAAACCCTTCAGAAATTGATGGAGCTTTATAAAAATACAAAAACAATACGGACAGAGAAAGAATCAATATTTCGCTAAAATTAATTTCCCTTTTGAAAAAAGCAGAAAAAAGTAATACAAAGATTGAAATGAATAACAGCATAAACAATATAGTTGTAATCTTATATCCTTCAGTAAAAGTAAAGATCAATGAGTTTAGTGACAAAACAGCGTAAGAAAAAAATCTTCCGCTCCAGTTGTTATAAAAAAATTCCTGAGCTTTTAAAAATCCTAGTTTATTAGTTTCATTTCCGAAAACAAAATCTTCCGGTGTAGGCTGATTATAAAAACAGAGAATTAAAAAAGGCAAAATCATTAAACTTAAAAATGATATTTTAATCAGTTTATTATTTAACAGGTTATTTATTTTCAATATTTGATATTTTTAATTTGAATTTAATCTTTTTTTAATATATTAAAAAAAGAATTTATTTGATTTTCTGCATCTGCTTTATATGATATTGAAATTTCAGAGACTATAAACGGCAAAAAACATATAAAATCTATTTCTTTTTATCAATAACATTTTCCAACGTCAGAATCTCGGCAGCTTTATCGCCGGACTCTGTTGAGGGAAACATATTTTTATCTCCTCCTTCCCAAACCCCAGTTTGGGAAGGTACTTTTCCTCCTTCCCAAACCCCAGTTTGGGAAGGTACTCAACTTCCCTTCCTCCCTTCCTCCTTTCCTCCTTCCCAAACCCCAGTTTGGGAAGGTACTCAACTTCTCTTTCCTCCTTCCCAAACCCCAGTTTGGGAAGGTACTCAACTTCCCTTCCTCTTTTCCTCCTATCCTTTTTCCTCCTTCCCAAACCCAGTTTGGGAAG
>DDUU01000055.1:2928-13897 GCA_002344965.1 Candidatus Tepidiaquacellales bacterium UBA2330
GAAGGTACTCAACTTCCCTTCCTCTTTTCCTCCTATCCTTTTTCCTCCTTCCCAAACCCAGTTTGGGAAGACAAACAACTTTCCATCCTCCTTCCCTCCTTGGTTTGGGAAGGAGGGAAAATGACTGCTTTATTTTAAGTAGAGAAACTCAATATAAATATTTATTTTAAATTAAATTTTTTAAAAATTAAATTATTCTAAAATGAATATTTTCAACAAAATAATTTTGCTCGGAAGACCTGCATCCGGTAAATCAGAAGTAATAAATTATATTAAAAACATGAATGCTGAAGACAGGCTGAAGAGATTTCATCTGGGAAACATAAAGGAACTTGACGATTTTCCTATGCTGTGGACATGGTTTGAAGAAGATGCAATTCTTGAAAAGAAATTCGGAAAGCCCAGAATTCATACTGATAAGGAAGGATACTTTATTGAACAGTATCTGTGGAATCTGCTTATAGAAAGGATATCACTTGATTATGCTAAACTAATCCGTGATGATTCAAAATTTCATGATCACAGTACTGCCCTTGTAGAGTTTTCCAGAGGCAGCGAGCACGGGGGATATAAAGACGCATTCAGTCATTTGTCTAAAGAGTTACTGGAAAATGCAGCTCTTGTTTATATCAATGTCCCGTATGAAGAATCACTAAGGAAAAACCGCAAGAGATTTAATCCGAATAAACCTGACAGTATTCTCGAACACGGTCTGCCTGATGATAAACTTGAAAAAATGTACAAGTTCGTTGACTGGGAAGAAGTATCTGCCGGCTCTGATACTCATATTAATATAAACGGAGTAAAAGTACCGTACGTAGTTTTTGAAAACATGCCTTCCAAAACTGATGATCCGCAAACGCTCGGACCTGCACTTGATGATGTATTCACCAGACTATGGAAATTATATAAAGGATAAATTTTTGTTTAGTCTTATTCTATAAAGAGAAGATCATTTATTTCCTGATTTTCTCTTTTCTCTTTCCCTCATTTTTATATTCAGCATTTCTACTATAAATGAGAATAACATCGCAAAATATACATAACCCTTTGGCACTTCGACATGGAATCCTTCGACAAGCAATAACAGTCCGATCATCAGCAGGAATGAAAGCGCTAACATTTTTATAGTAGGATGCTTATGTATAAAATCGCTTACTGATTTTGCAAATATTATCATAACTATCATTGAAATGATTATGGCAATTACCATAATGGTCAGATCATTCACCAATCCTACTGCTGTGATTACAGAGTCCAGTGAAAATACAAGATCAATTATAATTATCTGTACAATGATGTTCCAGAATTTTTGCTTAACGTCTTTATTTAATCCTTCCTCAGTGCCCTCGATTTTATTGTGAATCTCAAGCGTACTCTTTACCAGCAGAAATAATCCTCCGGCAATAAGTATCAGATCTCTTCCTGAAAATGAAAAATCGAATATCGTGAGTATCGGGTATACTAATCCTGCTATCCACGAGATCATCATCAGGAGTCCGACTCTGAATAATAACGCTAGAATAAGTCCGGTTATTCTTGCTTTATTCTGCTGTTCTGCCGGCAGTTTTCCTGTTAATATCGAAATGAAAATTATATTATCTATACCAAGTACTATTTCAAGAAATGTCAGAGTGAGCAGACTTATATAAGTATCCGGGTTCGCAAATATTTCAAACAATTGAGCTGTAGTTTACTTTTTTAGAATTGTGTCAGTTTAAATAATATTTTACAAGATTTTTAACCGGCAAATTAACCGGGTTAATGTTAAATTCAAAGTTAAGCAATAACATTTATATAGCTTATATTTAAGCATGTTAAATAGATCAGTTAAAGTTTACTTAAGCAGTTTCTTTCTCCTTTTCATATTCTGCAATTATCTTCATTTCAACATCTTTGGGGACGTCTTCATAATGTGAAAACTTTCTGTCATAATACCCTCTGCCTTGCGTTAACGATCTGAGTTTTGTGGAATAATCATTCATTTCAGAAAGCGGAATCTGACATGTTATTTTTTGCAGCTTTCCGTAAACATCCATTCCGTGGATTCTTCCCCTTCTGGATGAAATATCACCGGAAACGGCTCCCATGAATTCTTCCGGGAATACAACTTCTACGTCATAAATGGGTTCTAAAATTACAGGATTAGCTTCTTTAAATCCTTTTCTGAATGCCTGTGAAGCTGCGATCTTAAATGATATTTCATCCGAATCTACATTGTGATAAGAACCGTCAAAGAGAGTAACCCTTACATCAATTACTTTACAGCCTATCATTACACCTGAATTTAATACTTCAATAAGTCCTTTCTCAACCGCCGGAACAAATCTGCCGGGTACAACTCCCCCTACAATTGCATTTACAAACTCAAATCCTTTACCGCGTTCAAGCGGTTCAATTCTAAGATGAACATGACCAAACTGTCCCCTTCCGCCTGATTGCTTTTTATGTTTGAATTCAGAATCATTAACAGCAGATCTGATTGTTTCTCTGTATGGAATTTTAGGATCTGTCACATCCACTTCCAGATTGTATTTGCTTTTCATTCTGTTTAAGACAGTGTTAAGATGTATTTCACCTTGTCCGCTGATAAGCGTCTGCGCAGTTTCCGTATTATAATGCACAATGAATGTAGGATCTTCTTCATGCAGCGAATGAAGCGACGTCGCAATTTTATCCTCGTCGCCTTTATTTTTAGCAACAATCGCAAGTGTCATATTTGGCTTTGGAAAATTTATCTCAGGAAGGACTACGGGATAATTTTTTGAACTAAGAGTATTATTGGTATGCGAATCTTTAAGTTTTACAACTCCGGCAATATCGCCGCATACTACTTCACTCATTTCTTTTCTGTCCTTACCGTTCATCGAATATAACTGAGAAAGTCTTTCGCTCTTTCCGTTCGCTTCATTTATCATGTCAAGTCCCGGAAATACTTTACCCGAATACACTCTGAAAAATGACAGCTCGCCGATATTCTTTTCTGAAACAGTCTTAAAAATAAATATTGTCGGTTCGCCGTCTGTCTTTGGCGGTATTTCAATCGGCTCATCGCTGTTAGGTCTTCTTCCTATTTCAGCAGGTTTATCCATCGGAGATTCGGTGTAGTTTGAAATGAAATCCAGAATATCTCTTGTTCCAATATTCAATGAAGCGCTCATGCAGAATACCGGGAATAATTTTCTTTCTCTCATTCCTTTTAATAATCCGTAATTTATTTCCTCGTCTGTAAGATTTGCTCCTTCCTCAAAAAATTTTGCAAGCAGCTCTTCGTCTTCTTCCGCTATACATTCCACAAATTTCTGATGATATTCATTCGCCTTCTCTTTGAGTGCTTCGGGAATTTCCTCTTCTGTATATTCCCCTTTGCCGTCGTTTTTAAATCTCAGTATTTTCATTCTGATCACATCCACGACAGCATCGAATCCCGCTCCTTCGTTAACCGGAAACTGCACTACCGCGACTCTTGAACCAAAACTTTCCTTTAGGTTTTCTACAGTCAGTTTATAATTTGCATTTTCAGTATCGAGCTTATTTATAAGAAATATTACATTATTCTCAAATTCATTTGTCATCATAAAAGAAGCTTCAGTTCCAACTTCAATTCCCTTAAATGCATCTACCATGATCACAGCAGTGTCAGCTACATATAATGCCGCCCTTACTTCCCCTACAAAATCCATAAAACCGGGAGTATCTATAATATTTATTTTAATATCATTTCCTTTGGAATTTTTCCATAGAGTATTTGTAAGCGATGAATTAATAGACATCATTTTATCTATTTCATCTTTATGATAGTCGCTTACTGTATTGCCGTCTTCTACTTTTCCGAACCTGTTAATAACTCCGGACGCATAAAGAATACCTTCGGTAAAAGTAGTTTTACCGCAGCCGCCGTGTCCGGTGATGGCTATGTTTCTGATGTTTTCAGATTTTATGGACATACGATTTAAAATTCCTTTCTTTAGTTAAGTTTAAAAATTCCGGTATTTATTTTTTTTCCGAATTAAAAAGATTTGATTCGATCTTTAGTGATTCATTGGATAATTTTATATTGCTTACATCTGAAACATCTATACCGTTTTCCTCCAGAGCTATAAGGCAGGATTCGATTATTCTGCTTTTAGTTTCAAGCAATGACGATTCGAGCTCAGCAGTCTGAAGCCAGTAAAAGCATTTCATTATTATATTTGATGTAAGATTTTCAACAGCAGCAACAGCATTCGGAGTTTTTAAAATATCTTTATTCTCTGAAAAAACACCAAGGATTATTTTCCTTACCTCTTCTATATTTACTCCGTAATCCAGCTGTAAAGTAAATTCAAATCTTCGCTTCGTATCCCTGGAATAATTTATCAAAGGATTATTAAGTATAATGGAATTAGGAATATAAATATCATTGCCGTCCAGAGTCTTTATATTTGTAGTTCTCAGTCCGACCATAGTTACGCTTCCGGTATAATCCGAAGTAAGAATAACATCACCGACTGCAAATGGTCTTTGAAATGCCAGTATGATCCCTGAGACAAAATTTTCACCGATATTCTTAAAAGCCAGACCGATTATAATCGCCGATAACCCGGCGCCTGTAACAATTCCTCCCGCAAATACGGCAAGTCCAATAATATTCAGAGCAATTACAAAACCAGTTATGCTAAAAGTCCATTTAACAATTCTTGATATTATTCCCGAAAGAAAAACATCTCTTGTATATTTTAATATTCTTTTATATACAAATCTCTGGACTTTATTTCTCAGCAGAAAAAATACAATGAATATAATTACGGCAACTGTTAATTTCGGAATAAATCTGAGGAAATCATTCCAGTACTCTTCGCCGATCAGATATAATTCATTGCTCATGTGAAATTCAGAGTTACTGTTAACTAAAATTTAAGAGAGTTAAAATAATACACAGAAGAATAAGTTTAAAGTTACTTTATACAGATATACGCTTTTGTTATATTTGCATTAAATAAATTAATATTACAAACTTGCCAAAGCAGCTTCCCATTACTTTATACGGGATGGATATTCTCAGGATGAAATCCAAACCTGTGGAAAAAATAGATGTCAAATTTATTGATCTGATACAAAATATGTTTTATACAATGGAAAAAGCATCCGGAGTAGGTCTTGCCGCACCTCAGATCAATCTCAGCAAATCTGTCGCAGTCATTGATGTTTCATACTTGGAGGAATATCAGGATCTCAAACCTATGACTTTAATAAATCCGGAAATTATTTCTTCTTCCGGTTCGTCATTTGAAGAGGAAGGATGTCTAAGCATACCGTTTATAAAAGCAGAAGTAGAAAGAGCTGAAAAGATCACATTGAAATATTTTGATTTTGATTTAAAAGAAGTAACAGTTGATCTGGAAGGTTTTCCCGCAAGAGTCGCGCAACATGAGATCGATCATCTGAACGGAATTTTATTTATTGACCGGCTGCCGAAGGAAAAGCTTAAAGAATTTAAAAAAGAACTTTCACTGATTAAAAAAGGTAAAGTGGAAGCCGAGTATTTACTTTTTAAAAACTCAAAATAATTTTAACAAATGAAATGAGTTTAAACTGTCTGCGATGAAAATAATTTTTATGGGCACGCCTGGATTTTCAATCCCCTCTCTTACTGCAATTAATGAAAGTAAACATGAGCTAGTTTGCGTTGTTACTGTCCCCGATAAAAAAAAAGGCAGAGGACAGAGCATGAGTTATTCCGATGTAAAGAAATACGCAATTGAAAAAAATATAGAAGTACTTCAGCCGGAAGATCTTTCGGATTTTAATTTTATTAACCGACTAAGAGCACTGAAGCCGGATTTAATAATAGTAGTTGCATTCAGAATTCTCCCTGAAATTATTTTTGACATTCCGGCTTACGGTATATTCAATCTGCATGCATCACTTTTACCGAAATACCGCGGCGCTGCTCCGATAAACAGGGCATTAATTAACGGTGAAACAGAAACCGGCGTAACTACTTTTTTTCTGAAAAAGAAAGTTGATACAGGTAATATTATTCTTCAGGATAAAATAAACATATTGCCTGAAGATGACGCCGGCAGTCTTCACGACAGATTATCAAAGCTCGGTGCTGATGCCGTTATGAAAACAATTGAACTGATTG
Source organism: Candidatus Tepidiaquacellales bacterium UBA2330 (assembly GCA_002344965.1). Classification (GTDB taxonomy): domain Bacteria; phylum Bacteroidota; class Ignavibacteria; order Tepidaquicellales; family Tepidaquicellaceae; genus UBA2330. Next base: position 9,059 of record DDUU01000055.1, read on the forward strand.
AAAACAAAAGCTTCACTCTGATGTATCAGGATGATTCATCAGCGACAAAAGCTCCGAAAATATTCAAGGAGGACTGTAAGATAAACTGGAGTAATGATTCAGCAAAAATCCATAATCAAATAAGAGGACTTTCACCGTATCCCGCAGCATTTACACATTACAATAATAAATCTATAAAGATCTTCAAAAGTAATTTGACAGATCTGAAATCTGACAGCCAACCGGGTGAATTTCTGATCACCGGGAAAAAACTTTATGTGAACACAAAAGATAATTTACTGGAAATATCTGAGCTTCAGCCGGAAGGTAAGAAGCGAATGTCTGCGAAAGATTTTATAAACGGGCTGAACTTAAAGTGATTAAAATTAAATTATTTTCAATTGACAGAACTGAACGGACATAAAACAAAATTTTGTTTAAGAGAAGGTTTAAATATTAATTATTTAAAATGTGATTTTAAAATTTAATTTATCTTATAAGAAGCATTTTCCTTGAGGATTTATACTCCCCTGTATTTAAAGTATAAAAATAAATTCCGCTCGAAAGACCGGCAGCATTAAATATAAATTCATAACTACCTGCGTTTAAGTTTTCATTAATCAATGTGATTACTTCCTTTCCGGCATTGTCAAAAACCTTCAGTACAGCATTGCCTGACTTTGAAATTTTAAATTTTATTTTTGTAGACGGATTAAAAGGATTAGGATTATTCTGATATAGATAATATTCATCAGGGATTTCTGAAGAGACCTGATTAACATTTACAGGATAATTTTTATACTTATAAATTCTGTCACCTACTGCAAAGGCAAGTGTATCGGAAAGAAATCTGAACCTGTTCAGATTTTCACCCCAACCGGCAAGCGACCAGTTAGTTCCGCCGTTTGTAGTTTTATAAGTCGGACCTGTCCAGCCTCCTACCCATCCCGTATTATCATTGAGGAAACCAATTCCTTCCTGATCATATTCAAGAAACGGAATTTCGGTCCAGTTTAAACCTGTGTTTGTAGTTTTAAGAATGTATGATAGTCCTGAACTTCTTTCAATGCTGATGACGCCATTTGTGCGGGAATGAAAATTTATTTTCCAGCACCATTCCCTTGTCCTGTTAGTTTTATGTACAGTTAACCATGTGGATCCGCCGTCAGTTGTCATTAAGACAACTGCAACACCGTTGGAATAAACGGAAGTGTTATATCCTCCTGCAATCAGACCGGAATCGGGCGACCAGAAATAAGTATCGACAAGAGACCTTGCTTTTGAAGTATCTGAAAATATAAGATTCCAGGAAACTCCTTTGTCAGTGGTTTTATAAGCTCTTGCGTTTCCGGAATAAGTCCCGCAGGCAACAGCCGTAGTTCCGTTAATAATTGATATACCGCAGATACCGCGCGGCGGAGGGTTCGGCAGATTTGTAACCTGTATCCAGTTTGCTCCGCTGTTTGTAGTTCTGAATAATGGTCTGTTAATATCAAGTGTTCCGATAATTCCTTCCTGCGTATTAAAAAATCCTATACTTCGGTTTAATTCAATATTTTCAGCAAAGAGCCAATTCAGACCACCATTAAATGTTCTGTAAGTTCCGCCGTCATAATTAATAATCCATCCTGTATTTTCATTAAGAAAAAAAATATCCTCAAATCGAGAAAAAGTAAACGGAGAGTTTGGCAAAGCTCTCCATTCGGATGATTGAGAGTAAATTTTTTTAAACTGAAACAATAAACAAAACAGAATAAGTGAGAGCAGTTTAAATTTCATCAGTTAACTAATAAACATTATTTTCTCTTTACTGATTTATTTCAGCAATGTCATTTTTTTGATTTCCGAATAATTTCCGGCAGTTAATCTGAAGAAATAGATCCCGCTGGCAAAATTTTCACCCCGGAATTCCGCTACATAACTTCCGGCATTCATACTTTGATTAACAAGCGTTTTGACTTCCCTTCCGACTGCATCATAAATTATGAGCTTTACGTTTTGAGAGCCGCCTGCGATATCAAATTTAATTTTGGTAACCGGATTAAACGGGTTAGGATAATTCTGTGAAAGAGAATATTTATCCGGCACTTCGGTTGAAATATTATTTATACCTACCATTGCATTTGGTCCGCCTGAAAAACAGATAACTCTTCCAGTGCGGCTGCCGCCGAGAAATTCCGAGCTGAGATTACCGTCAATACTTTTTAATCTTGCAACTTGTTCGACAGTGTTACTCGTAGCGCTTCCGAAATTATGCGTGAAAATAATTCTTCCGCTGTCGCCGGAGACAACATACAAATTACTGTTTTGAGTACCGGCTATAATTTCAGGGATACCGTCACCTGTAAGATCAGAAAGCTCATCTACACCGTGTATATAATTATTATCGAGGAATGCCGACCAGAGCACTGACGGCGTTCTGGGATCAACCCTGTAAAGCGACTGAGTGCCGGAAAAAATAATGTCTTTAAAACCATTATTATCAAGATCATTTATAAGTCTGATATTTCCGTCAATACTCTGACCGTAATCATTATTCCATATCTGTGTTCCGTTACTTCCTGAGATCATTCTCAGAGAGCCGCTAAAGCCCACAAACGCTGCGATGTCGGTTACTCCGTCAGAATTTACATCAGGCATTTCTTTTAAATTCCATACAGTGCTTGTCACAGGAAGCGTCCATAAAAATGAACCAGTATTTGAAAATCCGTTTATGCCGTATGGTCCGCCGTTGCTGCTGAAATCAATTGCTCCTCCTACTGAGCTCGGAGCAATACTGTGAGTAAACTCTCCGTTCTGAACAGCATAAAAAATTACAGCTCCGTTAACAGCATTAAGACAAATAGCAGCGTGTCTTCCGTTACCCATACCTTCGCCTGTTGCCGCTACCAGTACGTCATTAATTCCGTCATTATTATAATCTTTAGTTACATTAAGACCGTTAATATCACCGTCTGAAGTAATGGATGAATCACCGTAAGTCCATAAGACTTTTCCTGTCCTGCCGGAAAGTGCATAGACCAGTTCATTATTTCCGCCGGTTCCTATCACAACATCCCGAATACCGTCATTATTAATATCGCCCAAAATCTGAAGTCCGTCTTCATAAACAACAGAGCCGGATACATTACTGCTTGTCCTTGTATTATGCTTCCATAAAATGTCATCACTTACTGATGAATTTCCGTTATAGCAGATAGTCCAGTAGTTATCAGTTGAGATCATCATGTCATTTACGCCGTCGGAATTAACATCAGGTATTTCCTTCATTGCCATAACCTTAAAATTATCAGAAAAAACATTCGGATTATCGGGAATACTTCCCTGCCACATTATTTCACCAAGAACTGCAGGATTATTAACTCCGGTACCTGAGACCGGAATTTTCAACTGCGAAGTATTTCCGGCATTAGAATTGAAGGAAGCTGTGTCAGTAAAATTTGATGCAGTATTCGGATTGAACCAGATCCTGAAAGGAACGGTCTTTTGAGTATCTATTATAATCGGGAATACAAGACCGACAGTATCTAGTCTGAATCTCTGCGAACTGAAAGTAACTGAATTCAGAGAAAGCTGGGCACTGCCCTGATTTGTAATATTCAGATATCCGCCGCTAAGAGAGTTTATCCTGCGCAAAGAATAATTTATGGATGAAAGAGAAGAGCCGATATAACTTCCGTTGAATATTCCTTTACCGTAAAGATTAATTATTTTCTCAGGGGTAACTCCGTCATTGCTGTTAATCCTGAGTTGTCCGGAAACATCACCGAAAGCAACAGGAGAAAATTTCAAAGTAAAATTTTTAGACTGCGCCGGGGCGATTGTATCCGGTACGTTGTTGGGGTTAAGAGAAAAAACATTGTTAGTAATATTGTAAGCGGAAATTATCAGACTGCCGCTTCCTGTATTTGTAATTGTGAATTGTCTGTCATTTGTAGTTCCGATAATAGTATTTCCAAAATCCGCCGAATTCAAGCTAGTAGTGATCTGAGGATTTCCGGCGCCGGTTACAGAATATTTATATAATGTTCTGAATACAGAAGCAGTGCCTCCAACTCTTTCGGCTACAAGCCAGAGATGCTGACCATCCCAGTGAAGACCTCTTGGATTACAGTTTCCGTCAGGATCAGGAGATGGAAATGAAAACAGAGTATCCCTTGTAGTTAAACTGTAAGCATAAATTCTTTCCTGATCTACGAAAGGAGTAGTATGAAAATAATCATTTACATAAAATACTGTATCGCCTTTTACAGCAATTCCCTGAACCTGTCTTCCGAGCAGAGGAATTGTATCAGTTATCAGACGTGTCGTAAGATTAATTTTGTATGCGTAAGCGAAAGGATAAGTTGTAAAGTCCGGAGAATATATAGTAAACCATATACCGCCGTTGTGATAAGCCAGATCACCGACACCACCTGATGCTCCGCCGATAAGCGAAGGAAGCTGAATTGAATCAACCGCTGCTCCGGAGGTATTTACTTTGTAAAGTCGCGCTCCTGCAGTTCTGAAATCTTCAGCTACCCAGTAACCCGATCCGTCCCAAACAAGTCCATGATTAAAATCAAAAGGAGTAGTAAGACTGTCTCTGATTTGTCCTGTTTCCGTAACTTTATAAATACTTCCGTTATTGTCAGTAGCTATTCTTAAAGTATCTCCTATTTTTGTAATACCCCAGAAAGAATTATACTGTGAATAGTTTGGAAAAGGATAAGTCGCAACTACTGTCTGAGTATATGAATTTGCGGAAGCTAATATTATCCAGATTAATACTAAAATAAATTTTTTCATTTAGATAATTAATTTTTTTCTAAAAATAGTTTTTATATTGTAATAATATAAGTATTTAAATTAATTGATAAA
>DDUU01000037.1 GCA_002344965.1 Candidatus Tepidiaquacellales bacterium UBA2330
AAAATAATATAAATTTGACGAAAAATTTCTTTTTTAAAAATGTTTTGGACAGCATTGCAGAAATGCGGGTTTTAAAATAGTTTTTATACGAATATTAATTTTTTCAGTGAAAATCTTCTTCCGCTTTATTAAATTCAAAAAATTAAAAAAATATTTTTTTATGGTTAAATTTAAATTCGCAGGAATTTTAATACTGAGTATCTTTATACTTACCGGTTGTTCAATGTTTACAAAACTTAAAGAAAAACTCAGCGCTGCAAAAGAAGAGACAACAGAGAAGGAATCTGTTAAAGAATCAGTAAAGAATGAGTCATCAAAAGAAAACATGAATTTTTATAATAAGTATATGGAGGTGATGAACAAAATTCAGGATTCAGGTGAGGGAGTTTATAAAAGCTACATGAGCGAAATTCCAAAGCCGGGATCCGTGACAAAAAATTCCCTGATTATTCCCATAAGCTTTCAGATGGCTTCGCAGACTTTGGGTAATACCGCAAAGCAGTATGAAAGATCGCTGCTGGACGGTGGAGAACTCTCTAAACTCAATGCATCTGATGATATGAAGAATGATCTGGAAAACGACCTGAAAAATCTGCTGCCGGCAATGAAAGAATTTTCCGAAGTCTCCGGAAAAGTTTCCGAATATTATGTTAACAGAGAATATAAAGATGATATGTCAAAGGTAATTCCTTATGAAGAAGAAATGAAAAAATCTTACGAAAAATATAAAGCAGCTTTTAATAAATTATCTGAAGATCTGAAAAAATACAAACCCAAAAGAGTTATTCACGATCCGGAATCAGCATCTTCACCTGATGAAAAGTCATCGCTGATAATGCTTAACGCATACGGTGACATTCTTGAAACCGCTGAAATATTTTTTGACAGTTTTGTGAATCTGACTTTTTTCAGTGATATGAGCGAAGCTAAAGTAAAGTTCAGTGAGTTTGAAAAAGCGTTCGAAAAGAGCAGGGCCAGCGTTTTAAGCGCAGAATTTTCGGAGCAGTATAAATTTATGAAATATAACTTTGAAGATTACTTTGCGCCGACCGCTGAAAAATTCATAAGCGAAGGGAATAAATTTTTCGGATCCGGCGGAGGCATAAAAAGCGATAAGGAATTTTTAAAAGGATATAATGAAATGATAAACAGTTATAACAGCATGATCAAATCTTACAATACTAATATCGGGACGATAAACAGAGTAAGATCCTGGTAGAAATTGCAAGTTACGAGTTACGAGTTACGAATTGCGGGTTACGGGAGAATAGTTGCGAGTGTAAAAAATTTTTAGTCAGTTTTCAAGAGCAGGTTAAATTTTTCAATAATCCATTGATTGCTTTTTTGCTCAAATTCCGAGTTGAGTTTTGAAATAAAACTTTTCGGGATATATTGCTTATGATTAATTTTTTTATGGATCAATAAATTAAAATATTCAAGAAATTTTAATTCATTGTCCCGAAATTTCTCAGAGATTCCGGTTTGAGTGTTAATAAAACGTTTGTAATTTTTTGCATACTTATCAGCCATATCAATAAAATTTAGTTCGTACATAGCTTTTATTGTGATCTTACTGAGACCAAACCTCAGGAAAAATTTTTTCATATTTACTCTCGAAGAATAATTTAAGCATTTTTCAAATTCCCCTTTATAAAAGTTTAATAAAGCCAGACTATACAGTTCGATATTTTCAGAATCAGAAACTGATCCAAGTTTTTTGCATTTGGCGATAAAATTTTCTGCCCAGTCAAACTCTTTTGCTTTCAAAGCAAAGAATATAATTCCATGATATTCAGAAAAATTTATCTTTCTGGTTCCGTCAGTAAAGAACAAACCCTTTTCAACCATATATTTATAATTTTCAAACAAAACGCGTTTATAAAATTCATTAGCAGAAGAATACTTTGCAGAACAAAATGTATTCATGCGAGCAAGATAATAATACAGCAAATTATGATTAAGTATTTCATCGGATTCAAAAACAGTCTTACGCATATTCCTTAAATCAAAATCATTAAAATTTTCAGTACTCATCATAATATCATATTTTATAAGTTTCAAATACAATTTATCATTTCCCGAGCATTGCTTTTCCAAATTTTCGAGGTCTTTTAGTTTTATAAATCTAAAAAGCTCTTTAATAATTAAAGACATATCGCTGATATCAAAGTAAAATTTATGCATATATAATTTTCTAAGATTATTAGCAAAGAAATGAAGGAAATTCATATAAACATAAAGGTTATTTTCAAGGATCAGATTAAGAGATTTACTACTGAATTGATTTCCGATTCCGGGGATTCTCATAATAAAGTTAAAGTTGATCTCATTATGCGTTAATTTGTTTACGGGATAATCAATGCTGATTTTTTCTTTCTTAAATCTCAAATCAGAAATTTCCTTATCTTTCTTTAAAAATAAATTATTCAGTCCTGTATTTTCAAAGTACTCAAGCAAAACAAGATTTGACTTCATTTTATTCTTTGAAAAATTTTCAGTGAAAATAAACTTCTCCGCAAGCTTAGTAAGATTGGAAATATATTTTCTGAACAACAAAGAGTTAAACTGTTTACCCGGATTAACTGATGAGAAGAGTTTTATTTTAGTAAAATTTTTGTTATTGAACTCCGGATAATACTTTTTGATTTGTCTGAAAAGTCTGACAAGAGTGCTTTGATTATTATAATAAGGAGAACGAATAAACTTATCAAATTCATACAAATCTGTTCTCGAAAATGTTTTAAAAATACTAATCAGATTTAGTCTATTCACTTTTTAAATGGAAAATTTTATTATAAAAAACACTTCATATTAACTACTTTGTAAAACTTCTAAAAATACTGAATATTGCAAAATAATGTAAAAAAGGTAACTTTACTATTATTTAAAATCACTTCACAAAATCCAAAATTTTATTCAGCAAAATAAGATAAATTCATTTAAATTTGAACATATAATTTAAATATTTATAAATCTAAACACCAAACATTTCACTTTTTAAAAACTAAATAATTAACCTAAATGAAACTTACTACACTTAAATTAATATTTACAGCAGTTCTTTTTTTAGGACTTGTAAATATTCTTAGTGCGCAGAGTTACAAAATAAATTTGTATTCAGGATATACATTTGAAGACAATATAGAAGCTGTAACGAGCAACAACAATTATTTTAAAGGAACTATTAATTCCGGTTATCAATGGGGAGCCGGTTTTGAATATATTTTAAAACCTACTTACGGAATTGAGCTTGCATACTTCAGACAAGACACGGACTTTCCTGTTAATTTTTCAACTAACAATAATATAACGGATACTAACAGGACATTCGGACTTGGAATGAATTTTATAATGCTGGCAGGGAATAAATACATTCCAATCCCCGGATCAATTTTAACTCCATACGGAGGACTTATGGTCGGAATGAGTATAATGAATAACAAAGATCCTCTTCCCGGTGCAGAGACTTCTATTACAAATTTCGCATGGGGCGGCAGAGCAGGCGTGTTTCTGAATTTTTCAAATAATGTAGGATTAAAACTTCACGCGCAGCTGCTTTCAGCAGTTCAGTCTTTTGGCGGCGGACTTTATCTGGGAACAGGCGGCGTAGGAGCAGGACTTGACACAGAATCATCAATGTATCAGTTTGGAATGGGCGGAGCGCTGGTATTTCAGTTCGGTGCAAAACCAAAACCAAGAATTAAAAGATAAGTAATTTAAAAAATTTAATTTTATGCTATGTTTAAAAAAGTGGTGGGTAATTCTGATTCAGGGAATATTAATGTTTATTCTCGGAATATTTGTCTTCAACAATCCGGCGGAAGTGCTTTCGGATTAATGTCAAAAGTATTTTAATCAGAAAATTTTCCGAGTTGAAACTATAAACTGATAGCACCCCCCAAAAAAAATATTTGAATCTATAAAAACCGGTTTAACTTTTTTAAAAATTTAAGCCGGATATTTTTTTTAAAAATTTTTTAATAAGGTAATCTCTTTTTACAATCCGGTCTTTTTTATTCAGTAAAAAACTTTTTGAATAAATCAAAGATTCTAATAACATTTTTTTTAATCTTAAGAAATTTTTATAAAAAAAATTACAATTGAAAATAGTTTTAATCTTACTTGCGATGCTGACGTTCGGGTTTTCAGAAGTATATTCACAGGATATTTTTGAAATAATGGATTTTGACGATACTACAGAGGTTAAATCAGGAGATGTCTCTTCAGAAGCTCCGACTATTATGAAGAAAAAGTGGAACAGTTTTCAGACAAAATTTATCACGCTTAATTTCGGAATGGCATTATTTCTTGATTATAATATTCTTGAACAGAATGAAACTAATATCGAACAAGTCGGAAAAGTCGAATCGGAAGTGGAATTCAGAGCGCAGAGAATTATTCTCTCGGGAAGTTTTCCGTTTTTTAAATATCCGTGGAAATATATGATCAGCGCAAATTACAACGGTATGGATGCTGCGGAGAACAAAAAGAAAAATTTTGATTTCATAGATCTTAGTCTTGATATTCCGTTTGGAGAAAAGAGCGGTTATATAACTGTGGGTAAACAGAAAGAAGGCATAGGACACGAGTATGTCATGCCCGGTTCGCAGAGTATGTTTATGGAAAGGGGTTCGGGAGTGCCTGCAATAGTCAAGCAAAGAAATATCGGCATCAGATACAGCAATACTGTTTATGATCAGAGAATTACTTTTACGCTCGGAGTATTTAACAGCTGGCTTGAAAGCGGTAATGACAGAAGTTTTTCTGAAAACGGAATGCAGGTAACCGGCAGAGTGACCGGACTTCCGCATTATAATGGTGACAGAAGTTTAATACATCTTGGAATTGGTTATAGATTTTCAGATGCTCCGGGTCATCAGCTTTCATATAAGGCAAGACCTGAAGCAAACTCTGCTCCGTATTTTATTAATACCGGTTCATTTGACGCGGCAGGTTCAAATTCTATTCTTTTGGACATAATAGGAGTAAAAGGATCGTTTTCAGCTATTGCTGAATACATGCAGGTGTTTGTTAACAGCGCGTTTGCTGAAAATCCGAAATTTAATTACTGGCAGATCGGAGGCAGCTGGTTTATTACGGGAGACAACAGAAAATATAACACAGTAACAGGAAATCTCGGAAAGCTAACTCCAAAGAAAAACTTCACATTTGCCAAAGGAGGAGGGCCAGGAGCATTTGAAGTTGCACTGCGTTATACTCATTCTGATTTTACGGATAAGAAAATTGAAGGCGGAATTTTCAAAAGATTTTCTTCTGCATTAAGCTGGTTTCCGAATGCTCATTTCAGGTTTGAAATTAACTACGGTTACGGTAGACTTGATAAAAATAATATGGCAGGGTCGTCAGGTTTCTGGCAGTTCCGAAGTCAGTTTGAATTATAATTAATTTGTAACAAGTTAGACAGGACAGAATTTATATGATCAGTATTATTAAAAAATAAATGAGAAAAAAAATTATATACCATTTAAAAATTAAAACTTAATAACTTTTTTAAATAAAAAAAATCATGTCATTAAAAGAGTACAAACAAGGTCAGGCGTTTAACGGAGTAATCGGCAGAACATTCGACCAGTCATCGCCTGCCTGGCCGGAACCAAACAGAGCAAAAAAAGACTCACCCAATGTTTTATTTATTGTTCAGGATGATACAGGATTCGGACAGCTCGGATGCTTTGGCAGCCCGATTAAAACTCCAAACCTTGATGAACTAGCAAAAGATGGTTTGATTTATAACAATATGCATACAACTGCATTATGCTCGCCGACGCGTTCCTGTATATTAACAGGAAGGAATCATCATTCAAATGCAATGGCTTGCATTACAGAAGGTTCGGAAGGATTTCCGGGAAGCAACGGTGCGATTCCATTTGAAAACGGTTTTCTTTCTGAAATACTTTTACAAAAAGGATATAACACTTATGCACTCGGCAAATGGCATCTTACACCTGCAGAACAAAATTCTGCAGCCGGTCCTTATGACCGCTGGCCGCTTGGAAGAGGTTTTGAAAGGTATTACGGATTTCTCGGCGGTGATACACATCAGTATTATCCTGAACTCGTTTATGACAATCATCAGGTCGAGCCGCCGAAAACTCCGGAAGAAGGTTATCATCTAACTGAAGATTTAACAGACAAAGCAATCAGTTTTATTTCAGATGCAAAACAAATTGCTCCGGACAAACCATTCTTTTTATATTTTGCACCCGGAGCAATGCATGCTCCTCATCACGTTCCCAAAGAATGGGCTGATAAATACAAAGGACAATTCGATGACGGATGGGATGCATACCGCGAAAAAACTTTTAAACGTCAGAAAGAACTTGGAATTATCCCTAAAGAAGCAGTTCTTTCAAGACATGACCCCGACGTTCAGGACTGGGATAAACTTCCGGCAGATGAAAAAAAACTATATGCAAGAATGATGGAAGTCTTTGCAGGATTTCTTGAACATACTGATAATCAGTACGGAAGACTGTTTCAGTTTCTGAAAGACATGGGTTTGTGGGATAATACATTGATAATGTTTATTTCAGATAATGGTGCAAGTGCAGAAGGAGGACCCACCGGTTCTGTAAACGAAAATAAATTTTTCAACAATGTACCGGATGACTTAAAGCAAAATCTTGCTGCTATTGATGATATCGGCGGACCTAAATATTTTAATCATTATCCGTGGGGCTGGACACATGCAGGTAATACGCCATTTAAAAGATGGAAACGAGAAACTTACAGAGGAGGTGTGAGTGATCCGTTTATAGTTCACTGGCCAAAGGGAATCAAATCCAAAGGTGAAGTAAGGTCGGCATTTGCTCATGCGGTCGATATGATGCCGACAGTTCTGGAAGCATTGGGAATTGAACCGCCGGTAACCATTAAAGGAGTGACACAATCTCCGATAGAGGGGCATAGTTTTGCAAAAACATTCGATGATAAAAATTCAAAAGGCGACCATAAGGTACAATACTTTGAAATGTTCGGACATCGTTCTCTTTATCAGGACGGATGGCGGGCAGTATGTCCGTGGGTCGGAACATCTTTTGTTGAATCCGGACTTACTTTCGGCGCACCGATAGATGCGGCAAAATTAACCGAGCTAGATGCAAACAACTGGGAGCTTTATGATCTGACAAAGGATCCTACAGAAACCACAAATGTTGCAAAAGAAAATAAAGCAAAACTTATTGAAATGATTGCTCAATGGTATGTAGAAGCAGGAAAGTATAATGTACTTCCGATTGATTCACGCGGAACTTCAAGATTTGCTGATGAAAGACCTCAGTTAGCTGTAGCAAGAACTTCTTATACCTATTATCCCGGAACGCAGGTTGTACCTTCAAATGTAGCAGTAAATGTAATGAACAGACCCTTTAGTATTACAGCAGATGTAGAAATTCCAAAAGGCGGTGCAGAAGGGGCATTATATACAATGGGAGGAAATGACGGCGGACTTGTATTTTATATAAAAGACAACAAATTGTGTTACGGATATAATTATGTTGCTGCAGAATATTTTAGTGTTACTTCAAAAGAAAATGTTCCTGAAGGAAAACATAAGTTAAGATTTGAATTCGAAGTTACCGGAAAACCTGACTTGGCTAAAGGTAAAGGCGCTCCGGGCAGAGCGCAATTATATATTGATGACAAGCTTGTTGGTCAGTCAGAATTTCCATATACAATTCCAATTTCATTAGGATTGGGTGGCGGAGCTGTTGTAGGAGCTGATACAGGTTCGCCGGTTTTACCGTATGCTTATAAACCGCCGTTTGAATTTACGGGAAAGATTTATTCTGTAACTGTTGATGTAAGCGGTGAAACAATAAAGGATGATGAAGCTGCAATGAAGATGGTAATGGCGAGACAGTAGAACATTTATTAGATCTTTTCGCTGAGTCCTTGCTTTCACTGTATTCTAAATTTTAAGGTCTTATATGCAAGTGACTCAGCGAAGACGAAGGGCGATTATGGCGAGACAATAAAGACTATTAATAGATTCCTTATTAAGTTTGAGATGGAATTTTCATCAGCAGCATTTTAAAACTATTGAAACTGAAGAGTAATGAAGAAAATATGAAAAATTCAATACTGATTTTGTTAACGGTTTTATTTTTAAGCTGTAACAGCAATAATAATACAAACGAAATGATTGAGATTAAAAATAACATATCAGACCCGTTGTCTTCATGGAGTGAGGGTCCGTCAAAAAAAGCTATAATTGATTTTGTGACAAAAACTACAAAGGAAGGCAGTCCGGATTTTATACCGGCCGCAGACAGGATTGCCTGCTTTGATAATGACGGCACATTATGGAGTGAGCAGCCGGTAGTGCAGCTTGCATTTGTATTGGATCAGATAAAAGCCAAAGCTTCAGATCATCCTGAATGGAAAACCGAACAACCGTTTAAAGCAATTCTGGAAGGGGATGTAAAAGCATTTACAGAAGGAGGAAAAGAATCAGTAATTAAAATACTTGAGGTCACGCATACCGGAATGACTTCAGAGGAGTTTAATCAATCCGTTAAAGACTGGATAGCAACCGCAAAGCATCCCAAAACCGGAATGCGATACGCTGAAATGATTTATAAGCCGATGCTGGAATTATTAAATTATTTAAGAGCTAACGGTTATAAAACTTTTATAGTGTCCGGCGGCGGAATAGACTTTATGAGAGTTTTTGCTGAGGAGATTTACGGAATTCCGTCATATCAGGTGGTAGGCAGTTCAGGAAAAATTAAATATGAGGTCAATGAAGGAAAGCCGTCGATAAAAAAAATGGCTGAGTTAAATTTTATAGATGATAAAGAGGGAAAACCGGAAGGCATACATCAGCATATAGGAAAGCGCCCTGTTTTTACGGCAGGAAACTCAGACGGTGATTACGCAATGCTGGAATATACGATCTCAGGCAGCGGACCAAGGTTTGGTATGATAATACATCACACTGATGCCGAAAGAGAATTTGAATATGTTAAACCGATGGTAGGTTCTAAACTTGAACGGGGACTTAAAGACGCGGCAAAATTTAACTGGCTGGTAATTGATATGAAAAAGGACTGGAAAGAAATATTTTAAGAAGTATTAATATTACAAATTTAATTTATGATTTTATATTTAAGTTTTTTTATATTAAAAAAGTCAGTATAGTCATTTTGCAAACTGACTTTTACATCTTTTCTTAAGAAAAAAATAGCATGAAAACCCAATTTAAATAACTTATTCAAAAACCTAAAAGCAAAGTCATGGCAAAACAAACAAAAAAGCCCGAAGCAAATGTTAAAAGACCAAATATTCTAATCCTCTGGGGAGATGACATTGGTCAGACAAACCTGAGCTGTTACAGCAAAGGTCTAATGGGATACAGAACTCCCAACATAGACAGGATCGCCCGTGAAGGCGCTATCTGTACAGACTATTACGCCGAGCAAAGCTGTACTGCCGGCCGTTCTGCTTTCATAACGGGACAGTGCACTTACAGAACTGGTCTTTCAAAAGTCGGAATGCCGGCAGCTCCGCAGGGTCTGCAGGCGCGCGATGTAACAATAGCACAAATGCTGAAAGCCAGAGGTTACACAACTGGACAATTCGGAAAAAATCATCTTGGAGACAGGAATGAATTCCTTCCTACAGTGCACGGCTTCGATGAGTTTTACGGAAATCTTTATCACCTGAACGCTGAAGAAGAGCCGGAGCATGAGGACTATCCTAAGAAGGAAGATTTTCCCGATTTCAGAAAAAACTTCGGACCTCGCGGCGTTATTCATTCTTATGCATCTGACAAAGACGATAAAACAGTTGATCCGAGATTTGGTAAAATCGGAAAACAGAGAATTGAAGATACAGGTCCTCTCACAAAAAAAAGAATGGAAACGATTGATGATGAAACTTGCAAAGCAGCAAAAGATTTTATTAAGAGAGCTCATAAAAATGATGAACCGTTTTTCGTCTGGTATAATACCACACATATGCATGCATTTACACATGTTAAACCAAAAAGCAAAGGACAGGCAGGCAGATGGCAATCTGATTATCATGATACAATGGTGGACCATGATAAGAATATAGGAGAGATGTTAGACCTTCTCGATGAACTCGGGCTTGCTGAAGATACATTTGTAATGTACAGTACAGATAACGGACCGCACATGAACACATGGCCGGATGGCGGTATGACACCGTTCAGAAATGAAAAAAATTCAAACTGGGAAGGAGCCTTCAGAGTGCCTGCAATGTTCAGATGGCCGGGACACATAAAGCCGGGTACGGAACTAAACGGTATCATGAGTCATCTCGATATGTTCCCTACAATTCTTTCAATAGCCGGTGATCCGGGAGTAAAAGAGAAATTAAAGAAAGGAATGGACGTGGGAGGAACGAAGTTCAAAGTCCATTTAGACGGATTTAATCAGACTAAATATTTAACCGGAGAAGCAGAATGTCCGAGACCGGGATTTATTTACTTTAATGATGACGGAGAAGTAGTAGGTTTAAGATTTGACAACTGGAAAGCGGTATTTATGGAGCAGCATATTCAGGGAACTTTAGAAATATGGATGAATCCTTTTGTGAAGTTAAGATGTCCAAAGTTATTTAATCTGAGAACAGATCCATATGAAAGAGCTAACATTACTTCCAATACTTATTATGACTGGATGTTCAGAAGAATATACGTCCTTGGTCCTGCGCAAAAAATCGTCGGAGATTTTATGTCAACATTTAAAGAGTTTCCGCCGAGTCAGGCAGCAGGAAGCTTTACCATAGAGCAGGCTGATGCTATGATCACGGATGCAATGAGCGGCGGACTTCATTAATACAGATCCGGATGATTTATTTTAAATATACCTTCACAGACAATGTTTGTGAAGGTATATTATTTTGAATGAAATTTGTTTGAAGGAAATGTTAAAATGCAAAAATGATTTTTTAAAATGAGAATTTAATATAATTCTATCATATTTATATTCTGATTTTTAGTTAAAATTTTTATTCAGAATTATTATAAATTAAAATCGATAAGAATAATGAATGAAACGAAACAATTTTCTGAAACGGCAACCGACGGAATGGTCATCATTCCCGGCGGAAAATTTCTTATGGGTTCGGAAAATTTTTATCCTGAAGAAAAGCCTGTAAGAGAAGTTACGGTTGACGGTTTTTTTATGGATATTTATGAAGTTACAAACGAAGATTATAAAAAATTTATTGATGAGACCGGTTATGTTACTGTTGCTGAAAGACCGCTGAATCCGGAAGATTATCCCGGCGTTCCTTCGGAGAAACTTATCCCCGGAGCGCTTGTCTTTCAAAAATCAGACAGACCTGTAAATCTGAATGATTACAGGAACTGGTGGGCATGGGTTCCCGGCGCATGCTGGAAGCACCCGAAAGGTCCGCTAAGTTCGATTGAAAACAGAGGTAAATATCCTGTTGTGCATATAGCATATGAAGACGCGGAAGCTTATGCTAAATGGGCCGGCAAGGAATTGCCGACTGAAGCTGAATGGGAATTCGCGGCAAGAGGCGGACTTGAAGGCAAAAATTTTATATGGGGTGATCTTGACGTTCAGTATGAAAATCCGCAGGCGAATACATGGCAGGGAGAATTTCCATGGGAAAATTTACTTATTGACGAATACGAAGGAACATCGCCTGTAGGATCTTTTGCACCGAACGGTTACGGACTTTATGACATGGCAGGGAATGTATGGGAATGGACTTGCGACTGGTATGTAAAGAATGTAGATGAGACTGCGGAAAAGTTTAAAACCTGCTGCACTCCTGATGAAAAAAATCCGAGAGTTATATCACCGGAGGGAAGCTTTGATGAATGTCAGCCGGATGTAAAAATACCGAGAAAAGTTTTAAAAGGCGGATCGCATTTATGCGCGCCTAATTACTGCCTGAGATACAGACCTGCTGCACGGCAGCCGCAGATGATAGACACAGGTATGAATCATCTTGGGTTCAGATGTATTAAAAGAAAATAAATATTAATAGTGATAAAAGTTTACTGATTTTTACTAAAAAAATAATTACTGAATTTCATTATGGAAAACAATAACAATTCGGAGCTTTTAAAAGAAAATACTAAAGCTGTAAAAATGCTTTATGAGAAACTTTCAGGCAAGAGTAAAAGCAAAGCTTATGAAATACTTGCTGCTGCTATTTTATCCCTGGCTACTGTCGGATCAGCCTGGTGTGCATATCAGTCATCTCTTTGGGGAGGTGAACAGACTTTTTTCCTTGCCGATGCAAACAGAAGCGGAAGAGAAGCATCCGAAAATTCTGTTCAGGCTGTACAGAGAAAATCTAATGACGGAATATTAATAATTCAGTTTATAGAAGCATACAGAAAAGGTGATAAAGAACTGTCTGAATTTTATTACAGCAAATTCAACCAAAATCTCAAAACAGCGACTGATGAATGGATTAAAACTGAACCTTTAAAAAATATTCAGTCAAACAGCACGCCGCTTACAATGAAATCCTATGTTTCAGATTTGGAAAAAAAATCTGAATCACTCCTTATAAAAGCAGGTGAATATATGGAAAAAGCACAAAATGCAAACAAAACTTCAGACTTATATGTGCTGTTTACTGTGCTTTTCGCTTCAGTTTTATTCATTATTGGAATCGGAACAACGTTTGAGTCAATCAATTTGAAGAAAGTATCTTTGACCCTCGCAGCTGTTTTAATAACAGGCATCATTATTGCTCTTACCAATATGCCTGTGAGCAGATTGTAAAATATAAACAAAAATCAATGGAGCATTTAAATTCATTAATTGCTGTTCTGATAATGATTGCAGCGTATTATTTCGGCGGCAGATTTGTAAATTCCAAAAGTGCTGACAGAAAAATTTTAGTATCTGTTGCTGCCGGAATTTCAGTCGCATATATATTTGTGAGTCTTCTTCCCGAACTTTCAGATGCGCAGGAGTTTTATAATAATAATAAAAATGAAAAAGCGTTTGAGCTGCAGAATATCTTAATATATCTTACCGCACTTGCAGGATTTCTTTTTTTCTTCGGTCTTGAAAATTATATAATTTCAAAACGGGATGCAGAACATGAAGAAAATCAGAAACATTTTAACATTAATATGGTAACGGGAGTTTATCTGACGGGATTTTTAATTAATAATTTTTTGATAAGTTATTTGATTGTCTTCTGGGGTAACAGCAATACTGCATTATTTTTTTATACAATTGCAATGTCAGTGCATCTTGTAGCTCTTGATTATTCTGCAATAAGAGAATTCGGTGAAGGGTTTAAACATATTAAATTTTCAATGGTATTTTCGCTTATCGCAGGATGGCTGGTAGGAATATCAACTAAATTCCCGGAAGAAATAGAGCATATAGCCACAGGGTTTATAGCAGGAAGTATTATTATTAACAGTATAAAGGATGAGTTTCCGAAAGAAGGATCAAACGTTAAGTATAAAGTTTTTTTAATAAGTTCAGTGATCTATGCAGTAATACTTATACTTTCACATGATTTTACATAATTGTAAATTATAATCATTAGTCTCATTTCATTTTTTTTGCAAAAATAATAATTCAGAATATCCGCTGAATTTTTTATGAGCGGTGTTTTAATATATAATTCTTACGGGGGTGAATGTAATATTAATGTTGAATTTACATACCTAAAAAATTATTTTACAAATACTTTATTAAGAAAATTCTTAAGCTCTGTAAATTATTTAAGACATTTTAAAAAATTTCCTTATGAAATCCGCATTCATAATTATTGATATGCAGAAAACTTATTTAGAAGGCATTGTTGATAAAAAAAAGATTGAAACTGCCTGCGAGTATATTAATTATTCAGCGGATCTTATGAGAAAAAATGGTCAGCTTGTCGTTCACGTGCAGGATATTGAAGGAATGAATGATTTAAATAAAAGTGATTTTGATATTATAGAAGAAATAAAAATTGCCGAAAGTGATCTTAATGTTAAAAAAATCTTTTCGAATTCTTTCTGGAATACTGATCTGGAAGATATATTGAAAAATAAAGGAATAGAATTTATTATTATTTGCGGGTTCGCTGCGGAAAACTGCGTGTTGTTCACATATAACGGTGCTGCAGAAAGAGGATTTAAATGCGTGATACTTCAAAACGGAATATTAAGCTCAAAAGATGACACCGTAATGAATATTTACAGGGACAGGAATATCATATCTTATCCGGTAATAGAATTCATAACCGGATCAAAATAACTTAACGGATCAGTTCATTTAATATAAAATTATTGAACGAAGCAAAATTTAATATCGCGGTGTTAATTGACGGTGACAATGCTCAGGCGAAACTGATAAAGGAAATTCTTGAAGAAGTTTCCAAATACGGTAAAGCTACAATCAGAAGAATTTACGGCGACTGGACGACACTGCACATGAATAAGTGGAAGGACATTATTAATAAATTTTCAATAAACCCCATTCAGAAATTTTCTTATACGGCCGGAAAGAATTCAACTGACAGCTCTCTAATTATAGACGCAATGGATATACTTCACAGCGGCAGCGCTGACGGATTTTGTATAGTATCTAGCGACAGTGATTACACAGGACTGGCAAAACGAATAAGGGAGGAAGGACTTTTTGTAATGGGCATTGGTCAGAGAAAAACACCGGTTGCGTTTGTTAAATCCTGCGAGATATTTACATTCAGCGAGAACCTGATCCCGGAGACAATTTCTGTTAAAGCAAAAACTGAATTCAAAAGAGAAAAAGTAAAACAAAAAAAAGGACTCAAGGAGACAGTGCCTGAAGTTCAGAAACCGGAAATTGTAAAAGATGAACTGCCTAAATTGGATATGAGTATAATTGACAAAGCGTTTGAAATTTCTACAAACGAAGAAGAAGATACCTATATTTCGAAACTTGGACTGTCATTAAGAAAAATAGATCCGAGCTTTGATCCGAGAACTTACGGATTCAGAACGCTTACACAGCTGTTTGAAAGTCTTGATAAATATATAGTTGTGAAAAATGTCATCAACGGTGTGAATCATCCCTTAGTCAAACTCAAATAAATTTTATATTTATTACCGCTAAACTGCCGATAAAATATTTGTCAGTTTTTATTTTTTTTAACGGACATAAGCTGAAGATTAAATAGTAATTTGATATTTATATACTGAAAATCCGAAGTGATCAGTTTAAGTAAAATTTAAAAGAATAATCGCTGAGTGTAATCTGTTAAATCAAATAACACGGAAAATAAAGTGCAATTATTATAATGAATTGAATTACTATTTTCTGAATAAATATTTTCTAACTATTATAAGTCTTAAGATCTGACAGATTATTTTAAATTGTTACTCAGTTCAAATCAAACAGAATGAAAACACAATTAAAAAAAGATGAGGAAGTAATTCTTATCACAAAGCCGCACTGGTTTAAGCTGATCCTTCCGGTATTCATATCAGCAATAATATCTGCCGTTTGTATTTATTTCGGCGGGTATGTTTTAATTGTTCTGATTTTACCTGCCTTATATCTGGCATATAAAATAGCAGAAAGAAACAACGATATCTGGATTGTAACTTCACTGAGAGTTATTGATGAAGAAGGCGTCTTTACGCATAACACAAAGGAAAGTCCTATTGATAAGATTAACAATGTATCATACAGTCAGACTTTCTGGGGAAAAATATTCAGATACGGGAACGTTCAGATACAGACAGCCGCGGAGATCGGTTCTACAGAATATCAAAATGTCAGTAACCCGAAAGAGCTTAAAGACACAATTACTCACATGCAGGAAGAGTATAAAAATTATCAGATAAAAAAACAGGCAGCGGAATTTGCAGGAGCTATTGTTGCAGGACAGGAGAAAACCAAAACTGATATTGCAGCAGAACTTGAAAAATTATATGGTCTGAAGGTAAAAGGAATTATTACTGAGGAGGAATTTACCGCCCGCAAAACGAAAATACTCAATTCTTAAGTTAACACTGTCTTATAATGATTTTATTTTTCAAAAAATTATGAAAGTACTTCAGTATATAATTTTGAAAAAAATTAATGTATCCCTGAATACATTTTTAAATTTAAAACTTCTTTTTGTTATAAACAGCATTGCAGTATTTATTAATTTGTTCGGCTGCAGTGAAGAGAACAATATTGTTTGTACTGCTGAGGCGAGAGCCGGATTAAATGTTTTTGTAACTGACCATGCTACAAATCTGCCTTTAGTATCTGGAGTATTGGTAACAGTTAAGGACGGAACTTACACAGATACACTAATGAATTTTCAGGGTACAGACGGCTTTGCGGGCGCATGGGAGCGGCCGGGTAATTATGTGATTACGGTTGTATGCGCTGGTTATTTAACTTTTGTCAGTGATACGGTAATAGTGGAATCAGATGTCTGTCATGTCATTCCTCAGACGGTATATGCACAGCTCCGGCATGAATAAAAAACGGCAGGTAAATTATATGCAATATTAAATGAAAACACTTCTATTATTTAACTGATGGTTCAGGAATACCTGTTTATAATAATCGGATTATTATTTTTAGTGCTTGTCTTTGTAATGATAGGACAGCGGCTGAAGATTTCATATCCGATTTTTCTTGTAATTGCTGGACTTATAATTAGCATCACTCCGGGAATACCGTATATCAGTATAGATCCTGAAATGGTTTTTCTTATTTTTCTTCCGCCGATTTTATATGAAGCCGCATGGTATACATCCTGGCATGAATTCTGGAAATGGAGACGTCCTATCAGTCTGCTGGCATTCGGTCTGGTATTTTTTACATCAACGGTTGTTGCTTATGTCTCGTGGTCACTTATCCCCGGATTTACTTTAGCTTTGGGATTTTTACTCGGCGGAATAATTTCACCTCCGGATGCCGTAGCGGCTACATCAGTTTTAAAAGGATTGAAAATCCCCAGACGCGCAATAACTATTTTGGAAGGTGAAAGTCTTGTAAATGACGCTTCAAGTTTAATAGTTGTAAAATTTGCATTAACTGCAGTAATAACAGGACAGTTTGTATTAAGTAATGCTGTCGGCAGTTTTTTTATAGTAGCGGGAATGGGAATAGCAGTTGGAATATTTACAGCTTTAATAATATATTCGATTCACAAATTTTTTATAACCACACCGAGCGTGGACACAGCGCTCACTTTAATTACTCCATATATAATGTATGCAGGGGCTGAGTATTTTCATTTTTCCGGAGTAATGGCGGTCGTAAGCGGCGGATTGTTTCTTTCATACCGTTCACATATAATTTTAAACTATCAGGCAAGGTTACAGGCGATCGGCGTCTGGAGCACTTTGATTTTTTTAATAAACGGAACAGTATTTATACTGATCGGTCTTGAGATGCCTGAGGTAATAGAAGGCATGACAGAAGCTATGATCATAGACGGTTTAAAATACGGAATACTTATATCAATTCTGCTGATCGCAATAAGATTTTTATGGACATATATTGCTGCATTTTTACCGCGGATGCTTTTCAAAAGTATTCGAGAAAACGAAAATAATCCCGGCTGGAAAAGTCCTTTTCTTGTCAGTTTCGCAGCAATGCGTGGAGTAGTCTCTCTTGCTGCAGCACTTTATATACCTCTGTTACTTCCGTCCGGCGCTGAATTTCCCATGCGGAATACTATTATTTTTATAACGGTAATTGTAATTTTTATAACGCTTGTCGGTCAGGGACTTGCTCTGCCATGGATCATTAAGCTGATTAAGATTGAAGAGATTGATGATATTATACCTGAAGAAGAACAGGAAGCCGGTATTCAGCTTCGCCTTAAAAAAGCAGCGCTTAAGAAACTGAATGAAGTGTTGAAAAAAAATCCAGCTGCAGCGCAAAACGAGCTTATAGTTATACTTAAATCTCAGCTTGAAAGTCAAATTGCATTTACAACAGAAAGACTTGATTCGCTTGAATGTGACAGGTCTGAAATAATTGCATTAAAGGAATATCATCTTATACTTAAAGAGTTAATTCATGAGCAGAGGAATGAACTTGATAATCTGCGGGGTGAAAAAATATTTACCGATGAAGTTCTGCGCAAACAATCATCACAGCTAGATCTGGATGAAGCAAGAATCAGTGATTATGTTTAATTCGTTAGTGTTATGAGAAACATTTAACTTCAGATTAAAAGTCAGCATAACTTTTTATTCCAGTTACTAGATTTTATTTGAATTTAAGAATTAATATAATCCAAATATACATTGTCCGCTTAATAAATATTCAGAAAATTCTAATGTATAATAAAATTTTAGATTTCATAAATTTACAAACCGGTGAAGAAAATAAGCAAAAGACACTTGAGAATGTAATCTCAAACATTTCATTTCGCGGTGCAAATCTCTGGATTCTTGCCTGCGCCATCGTAATAGCTTCAATTGGTCTCAATGTAAACTCAACTGCTGTAATCATAGGCGCAATGCTGATTTCACCATTGATGGGTCCGATTGTAGGTGCAGGATTTGCGTTAGGTACATATGATTTTCAGTTACTAAAAAAATCTTTTAAAAATTTATTTATTGCAACACTTGTAGGATTATTTGTATCTGCATTTTATTTTTACATAAGTCCATTTAAAGAAACACAATCAGAACTTCTGGCAAGAACTTCGCCAAATATATACGATGTTTTGATAGCATTCTTCGGAGGTTTAGTCGGTGTTATAGCTATAACCAGAGTAGAAAAGGGAAACCCTATTCCCGGAGTTGCAATTGCTACCGCATTAATGCCGCCTCTATGTACAGCCGGATACGGAATAGCTATCGGAAATTTTCAGTATTTCTTAGGCTCATTCTATCTTTATACTATAAATTCTTTTTTTATATGCATAGCAACATTTTTAATCATTAAATATCTGAAATACGAACCGGTAAATACTATACAAAATAAACAAGAAAGACTAATCCGATATAGTATATCGATTTTAATATTAATAATGATAGTACCAAGTTTCTTCTTAGCAAGAAATCTTCTGAACGAGAAAAAATTCTCTCAAAATGTCGAGAAATTTATTGCCAATGAATTTTCAAATAAAGGTTATACTGTTATTTACAAAAAGACAAGTTATAATTCAAATCCTAAAAAAATAGATCTGGCTTTTTTGTCAAAAAAATTTAGCGATGAAGAAATTGATACCCTGAATTCCAAACTGTTTGAATATGAAATTCAAAATACAAAGCTTAACATAAAGCAGGATGTAACTGACTTAAAGAGTGAAATACTAAACGAAATAGGGAATCAGAATAAAAACATTACTGAAAAGGATTTAACTATTAACAATCTGCAGAATGAACTTTCGGAATTTAAGTTTGATAATACAAATATAATCAGGGAATTGCAGATCCTCTTCCCTGAAATGAAAAATGTTTCTATCGGCAAACACATGATTTATCAGAATACAGACAGTGCAAAATATCAGACTGTTTTGATTTACGGCTCTGAAAAAAGTTTAAGTAATAATGAGATTGAAAAACTAAATCAATGGCTTACACAAAAACTGGAAACAGCAGATGTAAAAGTTGTAAGAATGGACTGAGTATGAATTTAGAATCCGGATTCATTATGAAAGTTTTATAATATTAAAAATTAAGTTATGAAAAATTATCTGTTAGCCGGCGCTTCTACCGGAATTGGAAAAATGCTCGCTTCAAAATTATCCGTGTCAGGTAAAAAAGTATATGCTACTTACTTCAGGAATAGACCTGAAAAAGAAAATGAATTTATAGAATATAATTATCTGAATGTTTTAGATGAAAATTTGTCTTTTGATTATTTGCCGGAATCAATTGACGGTATGGTTTATTGTCCCGGAAGTATGAATTTAAAACCATTTTCCCGAATAAAACCGGAAGAATTTGTAAATGATTTTAAGTTACATGTTACAGGCGCTGTAAAAGTAATTCAGTCTGTATTACCGAAGTTGCTCAAAGCTGAAAATTCATCGATAGTTTTATTTTCCACAGTTGCGGTACAGACAGGGTTTAAATATCACACGCAGATATCTGCATCCAAAGGCGCAGTCGAAGGATTTACCAGAGCGTTAGCGGCGGAACTTGCTCCGAAGATACGCGTGAACTGCATTGCACCTTCACTTACAGATACCCCTTTAGCCGCTTCGCTTTTAAATTCAGAACAAAAATTTGAAGCCAACGCACAGCGTCATCCTTTAAAAAGAATAGGATCATCAAATGAAATTGCAGACATGGCAGAGTTTCTGCTATCGGAAAAAGCATCCTGGATCACCGGTCAGATATATCATATTGACGGCGGAATGTCTTCATTGAGAATATAAAAATATTTTCAGTATATATTAAATCATGAAAATTCTACTGACAGGAGTCACAGGATACATTGCTCAAAGACTTCTCACTGTGCTGACACAGACTGCTACATTCAGACCTCTTGGATTAATGGGAAGACTTTACTGGTATGCAGTGCTTCCTTTTCACGGATTTATATTTAAGGGAATGATCAGGAATATTTCCGCCGAATAATATAATACGGATCAGGACAGTGAATTTAACTATACTTCAGATCCGGATTTTTTTAAAAATTATTTTTTTAAAAAGGAGATAAATAGA
This sequence comes from Candidatus Tepidiaquacellales bacterium UBA2330, assembly GCA_002344965.1. Lineage (GTDB taxonomy): Bacteria > Bacteroidota > Ignavibacteria > Tepidaquicellales > Tepidaquicellaceae > UBA2330. The sequence goes on from DDUU01000037.1 coordinate 20,609, forward strand.
TATGAAGTGTGTTACAAAAATTAAACAAAATTAATAATATGATCAGAATATTTTTATTCAGCTTTCTTCTAATTTTCACTCCGCATTGTAAAAGCAATGCGACAAACGAAAAATCAGTAACTTCAGGACAGAACAGCATAGAGCTCAAAGAAACAGCCGTAAAAAAAAATATACAGGATAATCTTATTGAATCCGGTCCGATTGTCGGTGGTGTATCCGAAACCTCAGCAACGTTTCTGGTGCAGCCGGTAAAAAAATCTAAAGTAAAATTTGAGATCTCGGAAAATGAAGAATTCAGGGATTCTTTTTTTACAACTGAAACTGAATCAGACGAAAGCAAATTTAACTTTACAAAAATTGAAAAAACAGAACTCAAACCTGAAACAAAATATTATTACAGAGCCGTGCTTGATGACGTTCCGACAGACCGTGTTCATTCTTTCAGAACATTTCCGTCGGAAAAAAACGTAAATTTTTCTTTTGGTTTCGGATCATGTCAGCAGGGTTATAATGCGGGAGAGCCGGCATTGTTTCCTGTGATAGCAAAAGATTCTCTTAGATTTTTTATGCAGATCGGGGACTGGACATATCCTGATTTCGGAAATCCGGGAAAAGGATATAATAAAAGTATGGAACTGCTGGCATTGACATATAAGAACAGATATGATTACAGTTATCCTTTTAACAGTGAAGTTCTAAGCCGAATGCCTGTTTCATATCTGTATGATGATCATGATTATGCAGGTAATGACGCAGACGGAACAAATGAATACAAATCAAATTCAGTAAATGCTTACAGCATGTTTTTCCCTCATTATAAACTGGAAAATCCGGGTAACGGGATCTGGCAGAAGTTCAGATTCGGTGATGTGGAATTTTTTATGCTTGATCTGAGGACACAAAGAAGCGCAAATGCGAATTCTATAAATTCACAGGGAGTATTCGATCCTCCTGCGGGACATTCAATACTTAGCGGATTCGATATTGATGGAGAAAATCAAAAGTCATGGCTTGAGAATTCTCTGAAAAGCTCCGATGCAAAATGGAAAGTTATAATTTCTCCTGTCATATTTAATCCGAGATATATGGATGCATTGCATGATCAAAAAATCGCCCAGCTTTCACCAAAGCTTCAGAAAGGTATAGTTGACAAATGGGCGGGATTTCCTGAAGACATTGAGTTTTTAAAAAGATTGATAACAGACAACAGCATAGATAATGTAATAATGGTCAGCGGAGATTCACATTCTTCATATATTGATGACGGAGAAAATTCATTCATACCGGAAATCAGCAGTTCCAATCTTGATACAAAAAATTCCAAGATCGGCTTTCTGATTCAGCTGGCGGGTTATAATATCTGGAATCAGGGAAGTTACAATGATGACAGTCACGCATACGGAAGGATCAGTTTTTTCTTCGGCGAAGAGGAATATGCTATGCTGGAAGTAGTGGATCAGAAAGGTGCTGTAGTGCTCAGTTATAAATTAAATTTTAAAGGTTAATAATTTTAACAATTAATACATTCGTTTTAAAGAAGTAAATAATTATAAAGTTTTATTATAAAAAAGCCTGTGAAAAATTATCACAGGCTTTTTAATTTAACTTCTATAGATGTATTTATTTTGTAAAATATTATACAAGCATCATTTACTTAACATCAGAAAAATTACCGGCTTTTATTGAATAGAAATAAACACCGCTCGGCAGATAACCTGCATTAAAACTCAAATAATAATTTCCGGCTGTTTTAACTTCATTGCACAGATTGTTATATTCATAACTACCGTTGAAGTCAATAATCTTCAGATTGTAATTATTGCAAAACTAAAATATTGCATACAAAAATGAAATCATTTGAAATTTTCATTATTAAAATTTTTTAATGAATAAGCGGATAAGAGTGCACACAGCAAAGTAAAATTAATTTAGAAACATAACCTAAGTCATACCTCTATTTATTAAAATTGACTACTTTTCGAAAGGAAAACGAAGGAATATTCAGCATAAACAGCATGAATTTAATCCTGTATTATTGAATGTAATATAGTTTCAATTTAGTCGAGAGGCGGATGAAATTATGACATCAGATATTTTAAAAGACGCAAAAAAACTTCAGACGAGTTTTATCCCTTCCGGAAATTTTAAAGAGTCATTTAAGGAAAAGGAACATGATAAGAATATTTCTATTCAAATTCACGAACGAAGCGTCGAAGATGAAATTACAGAAAGGACTTTTCAGGATGTGAGTCTCTGCTATCAGTGCGGGAAATGTTCAGCAGGATGTCCTGTAAGGTATTATATGGACATTGCGCCGAATAAGGTAGTGAGATTAATACAGTTAGGATATTATGAAGAAGCCTTAAATTCAGATACACCGTGGTTATGTGCAGGATGTCTTGCATGTTCGGTAAGGTGTCCGAAGGAATTTGACCTTGCGAGGTTTATGGATGCAGTCCGCGAAATTGCCTTAGAAAAGGGAGTTGAGATAAAACAGGTAAATATTTTAAAATTTCACAATGCGTTTCTGGATCAGATAAAAAATCACGGAAGATCTTATGAAGCCGGACTTGTAGCCGATTATAAAATGAAAACACTGGATCTGTTTCAGGATGTTGATTCTGCTCCCGGAATGTTCTTAAAAGGTAAGCTGATTTTACTGCCACACAATATAAAAAACAGAAAAGAAATTAAAAGAATTTTTAAAAAGACATCAGGTAAAAATTAAATTAAACTTTTAACAGGAAGTAATCATGAGATATGGATATTTCCCCGGATGCTCGCTGACAAGTTCAGCAAAAGAATATGATATTTCACTCAGGAAAGTAACTGATAAACTCGGAATAACTTTTGAAGAGATCAATGACTGGTCCTGCTGCGGAGCTACATCAGCTCATGTTACAAATCATAAATTATCTGCAGCGCTTGCCATGCGGAATATTATGCTGGCAGGACAGCAGGGTCTTGATAATATTATAGCTCCGTGCGCCGCCTGTTACAACCGTCTGATAATTTCTCAGAATGAAGTCAAAAATCATTCAGGGATCAGAAAGGAGACAGAAGATTTATTATCCGTGAAATTCGAGAAGGATTTAAAAATAATTAATATACTTGAACTTTTTTTAAAGTCCGGTCTTAATAAAATTACTGAAAAGCGTAAACGCGAATTAAGCGGAGTGAAAGCAGCCTGTTATTACGGATGTCTGCTTGTGCGTCCGGCAGCCATAACAAAGTTTGATGATGCGGAACAGCCGGAGTCGATGGAAAAAATTGTTGAGGCGACCGGAGCATACGCAGTCGATTGGAATTATAAAACAGAATGCTGCGGCGCAGCGCATTCGATTTCGAGAAGGGATATAGTAATTGATCTTTCGAAAAAAATTATAGATGACGCAATAGCGCATGGCGCAAATGTACTGGTTGTAGCTTGTCCAATGTGCCATACTAATCTTGATATGAGACAGAGGGCGATGAAGCGGAAATATCCGGAGCATAAGAATTTTCCGGTATTATATCTGACAGAGCTTATTGGACTGTCTCTGGGAATGGATGAAAAAGATTTGGGTATAGATCTTCACTATTCAAATTTTAAATATGCAGATACTTTAATGAATAATTCAGCAAAGGGATGAGGAGATTGAGAAATGAAAATCGGAGTATTTGTTTGTCATTGCGGTGAGAATATCAGCAGTACTGTTGACTGTCTGCGTGTAGCTGATTTATGCAAAAGTTATTCGGGGGTTGAATATTCCGTAGATTATAAATATATGTGCTCTGATCCCGGACAGAAATTAATAAAGGAGGCTATTCACAAATATGATCTTGATGCAATAGTAGTCGGTTCATGTTCTCCTCATATGCATGAAAGAACTTTCCGTAATGCTGCTGTCTCTGCAGGAATTAATCCTTTTATGGTTGAAATTGCAAACTTACGTGAACACTGCTCATGGGTTCATGATGAAATAGAAGCTTCTACCCGCAAAGCAATTGAACTGATGCGTATGGCTATTGAAAAAGTGAAACGGGATAAGCCACTTACAAAAATAAATGTGCCTGTTACAAAAAGAGTGCTTGTCATTGGCGGAGGAATTGCAGGCATACAGGCGGCTTTAGATACTGCTAACGCCGGATACGAAGTAGTACTTGTGGAAAAAGAGCCATCTATCGGCGGGCATATGAGTCAGCTCTCTGAAACATTTCCGACTCTTGACTGTTCGCAGTGCATTCTGACTCCGCGTATGGTGGAAGTTCATCAGCATCCCAGGATAAAGCTGATGACATATTCGGAAGTGGAAAGAGTTGAAGGGTTCATTGGAAATTTTAAAGTTACAATAAGAAAGAAAGCCCGTCACATTAATGAAGAAAACTGCTCAGGCTGCGGATTGTGCATTACAAAATGCCCGATTAAGAAAAAAGCTTACAATTCATTTGAAGAAGATCTTGCATTCAGACCTGCTGTCTATGTTCCGTTTCCTCAGGCAATACCAAACATTCCGGTTATTGACGAAACAGTCTGCACTTATTATAAAACAGGTAAATGCGGAATGTGCTTAAAAGTCTGTGACAGGGAAGCAATTGATTTCGGTCAGAAAGATACAATACATGTCGCTGATGTCGGGGCGATAATTGTTGCAACCGGATATAAGCTCTATAATATTGAAAAGAAGTCAGAAGATTCTATATATAAAGGTTATGGTGAATATGGTTACGGGAAATACAGGGATATATTAGACGGACTTCAGTTTGAAAGGATTGCAAGCGCTTCAGGACCTACATCCGGTGAGATCAAACGTCCGTCTGACGGCAGAGTGCCGAAGAAACTTGCTTTTATACAGTGCGTCGGCTCAAGGGATGATTCAAAAGGAATATCATACTGCAGCAAGATCTGCTGCATGTACACTGCAAAGCAGGCAATGCTTTACAGACATAAAGTTCATGACGGCGAAGCGTATATATTTTATATGGATATCCGCGCCGGAGGTAAAATGTATGAAGAGTTTGTAAGACGGGCAATAGAAGAAGACAAAGTAAAATATATCCGCGGCAGGGTTTCAAGAATTTATGAAGAAAACGGAAAGTATATTGTAAAAGGAGAAGATACTATTGCCGGAATGCCGGTGGAGATTGATGCGGATATGGTTGTGCTTGCAACTGCAATGATACCGCAGGATGATGCTGGATCACTAGCGAGAAAGATCGGAATCCCGTATGATAAATACGGATTTTTTAACGAAGCTCATCCGAAGTTAAGACCAGTGGAAAGCACAACAGCAGGAATATTTTTAGCCGGTGCATGTCAGTCTCCGAAAGATATTCCCGAATCGGTTTCTATGGCTTCGGCAGCTGCAAGCAAGGCGATCATATTATTTGCAAACGATACTCTCGAAAGGGAACCGGTGGTTGCGAAAGTAAATGAAGATATTTGCGCAGGATGTTTTTATTGTATGAAAGTATGTCCTTTCGGAGCAGTTGAAGTTAAAGATGTAAAAGACATGAACGGAATAGTATATAAAGAAGTCGCTTATATTAATCAGGGAGTATGTCAGGGCTGCGGAACATGCACGGCGACATGTCTCTCGAAATCTATTGAACTCGCAGGTTTTAACAATGAGGAGATCTTTGCGGAAATAGCAGCACTTTAAATTTACAAATTACAAATTACAAATAAATTTATTTTAAAAGTTAGTTTAATTTAGCAGTGATGGATAAGCAAAACTGGGAACCGAAGATAGTCGCTTTTGTCTGTAACTGGTGCACTTATACAGGTGCTGATCTTGCAGGAACATCACGTTTAAAATATCCGGCAAATTGTAAATTAATCCGCGTGATGTGTTCCGGAAGCATTGATCCTGTATTTATTCTCAAAGCATTTGAACGCGGAGCTGACGGAGTGCTTGTATCCGGTTGTCATCCGAATGACTGTCATTATAATGCAGGAAATTTTCATGCCCGAAGACGCTGGGATTTTTTTCATAAGCTTCTGGACTTTATAGGTATAGAAAAAGGCAGACTGCAGTTCTCCTGGATCTCGGCATCTGAAGGTAAAAAGTTTGCAGATGTGATCACAAAAGTAACTGAAGATATAAAAGCAATGGGTCAGTTTACTTCTTATAAGAAAATGAATTCGGAATTTACAGTTGATTTTCCCGCAGATCTTGCTGAATTAGAGGAGCCGGTGCTGCAGGAAAGTTTTGATAAGGAGACTGTAAAATGAATGAGCTGATTAAACACGCAAAAGAATTACTGGAAAAAGGTGAAGTTGCCGCCGTTATAGGATACAGGCAGGTTTCAGAAAAAAGGACAAAACCGGTAATTATTACAGAACCTGAAGAAACACGGGCACTTGTATTCAATGAATACTGTCTTAATAACCTTGCTGTGTATCTGACAAAAGCTCGGATAAAATTATTGGGCAGAAAAAATAATAAATCTTTTAAGCTTGCCATAACTGCAAAACCATGTGATGTACATTCTATAGTTGCGCTGATTCAGGAAAATCAGATTGACAGGGATAAAATTCATATCATTAGTTTTAATTGTCACGGAGTGGTTAAAGATTTTGGATTTGATTTTAACGGAGATAATTTGTCTTCAAAGTGCATTACATGTGAAACACATAAACCTTTATACTATGATAAATTATTGGGGGAAGTTAAGGAAACCCCGCAGGCAAGAGATTCTGCTCTTGAAAGAATTAAAGAAATAGAAAGAATGCCGCACAATGAGCGGTTCGAATTTTTCAGAAGTGAGTTCGACAAATGCATAAAGTGTTATGCATGTCGCGCAGTATGTCCGCTGTGTTATTGTCAGAGATGTATTACCGATAAAACCATTCCCTGCTGGATAGAAACAAGTTCGCATCAGAGAGGTAATTTCGCATGGAATGTGATAAGAGCTTTTCATCTCAGCGGGAGATGCACCGGATGCGGAGAATGTGACCGTGTCTGTCCGGCAGATATTCCATTATCGCTAATAAACAGAAAAATGACAATTGAAGCGAATAATTTATTTTCCTTTGTATCCGGCAGAAGTCTGGAAACGCCGACTCTTGTAGGAAGTTTTAATGAGAAGGACAACGATGAATTGTTTATGTAGTAAATTCAAAACGGGAAAAATTAAATACTCATAGGAGTTTTCAAATGGATGAGAAAATTATATCAAGGGTTGATCTAATGAAAATCTGTAAGGATGTTATTGACAAAGGGAATACTCTTCTTACTCCGGGAGCAGCGGATTATTATGTCGTAAAGGATATTTCCGATATAATACTTGACACATCTGCATTACCTTCTAAGATTTCGCATAAATCTTATGTATTCCCGAGAACCGAACCGGTGCTTTACTATAAGAGAAGTAAGAATGACGTGCAGTTGATTGATATAAATATTGACAGTAAAAAAATTGTCATACTCGGAGCAAAACCATGTGATGCCAATTCAATTAACATTATGAAGCATCTCTTCAACTGGGATCACAGTGATGAGTTCTTTAATAAGAGAGCAAATAATTTTATGGTGATAGGACTTATGTGTTCTCACTTTGACGAATATTGTTTTTGTACTTCTGTCAGATCTTCTCCGGTTTCTGAAAAGGGTTCAGACTTGTTTCTGATACCGGTTGATATAAATAATTATGCTTTAAAAATCATTACTGAAAAGGGAAAGGAATTCATCAGTCCGTATTCCGGATATTTGAAACCCGGAGATGAAAAAAATTCAAAGCTGATCACGGAAAATGTCAGACAGCCGGAAGCAGCATTTGACAGCAGTGAAGTTTATGAATGGCTTGGAGAGAATTTTGAAAGTCCGAAATGGGAAGGCGTTGGAAACCTTTGCCTGTCATGCGCACAGTGTGCATTTGTCTGCTCTGTATGTCATTGTTTTGATATAACAGATGAAGATTACAGTTATACAGAAGGAAGAAGAATGAAGAACTGGGACGGTTGTCAGTTCGGGAACTTTACGCTTCATGCTTCAGGTCATAATCCGAGAGACATTCAGAGTAAGCGTTACAGACAAAGAGTAAATCATAAATTCAGATATTACGTGGATAGATTCGGAGAGATACTATGTACCGGTTGCGGCAGATGTTCGAGAGGATGTCCGGTGAGCATAGATATTAAAGAGATAGTTTCAAATTGCAATGACAATCAAAAGGAGTTTCTAAAATGAAAAACATATATATGCCGCATACGGCTGAGATAAAAGAGATCATTGACGAATCTCCGGACACAAGGACATTCCGTTTGAGATTCAGGGATGCTGAAACGAATGACAGGTTTAAGTTCAAAGCCGGACAGTTTGCTGAGTATTCAGCATTCGGTGACGGAGAGTCAACTTTCTGTATTGCATCATCTCCTACACAAAGGAATTTTATAGAATGTTCATTTAAAGTTTATGGAAAAGTAACACAGTCACTCCGCCGGCTTAACAAAGGTGATACTATTGGAATCAGGGGACCATACGGTAACTGGTTTCCGCTTGAAGATTTTAAAGAAAAAAATCTTTTATTCATAGCAGGCGGGATTGGTATTGCTCCTGTGAGATGTGTTTTTAATAACGTACTTGATCTGAGAGATGAATTTAAAAACATAACAATAATTTACGGAGCCAGATCTGTAAGTGATCTTATTTATAAACAGGAGATAAAGGAATGGAAAGTGCGTAAAGACATAAAGACTGTGATCACAGTTGACCCGGGCGGGGAGACCGCAATATGGGACGGAGAAGTCGGGTTTGTTCCGGCTGTGCTGGAAAAGATTGCGCCAGAATCAGAAAACACTGTAGTAATACTTTGCGGTCCGCCGGTAATGATAAAGTTTACATTGCCTGTGCTGACCGGACTTGGATTTAAAGATGAGGAAATTTATACAACTTTAGAAAACAGAATGAAATGCGGACTTGGGAAATGCGGAAGATGCAATATAGGAAATGTGTATGTGTGCAAGGACGGACCCGTATTTACTTATGCGGAAATCAAAAAACTGCCGCGGGAGTTTTAATAAATATAAATAAATTTACTTTAGAATTTGTGAGTTTCAACTTCAGAACGGAAAATTAAAAAGAGACTGCAAACATCCAAATAAAAATGGCTGATATTAGGATTCATTCATTGTGATATAAATCGAAAATATCAGCCGGATAATTAAGGAAAAGGTTTTAGTTCATCAGGGAGTGCTTTTGGTTACAAAATTAAATCCGTTATTGTCAGCAAACACTCCGTCAGTTACGTCAGTTATGCCGTCACCCGTAACATCAGTGCGAATATATCCGGAGTTAAAACTATATATATCATTATCAATCAGACTTCCGTCTGTTAAATCAATAACTCCGTCCTGATTTACATCAGCGCTGTATATAGCAAATCTTACCGGGAAAATTCCTACAAGAGTTTGATTAGAGCCGTAAGCTTTAGTGCTTGATGTTCTGAAATCAAAATTCATCTCAGTCCCGCAGATAAAAGGTTCACCGCCGGCTTTGCTCCAGGTTTCAAGAGAATTTCTGTGTTTAAGCACCAGATAATATGAGCCTGACTGTGAATTGTTAAAAATGCTGGTCATAGTATGAGATGCCGAATCCAATACCGCATTGGAAGAATCTTCTAATAAATACGGAGAAGTGATCCTTCTTAAATAAGTTTTTACGGTATCTTTCATATTCAGTCTGTCGGTAAAAGGATTATAGAATCCTTCTATTATAACTTTAATGTTGAAATAAGAATTTACAACTCCGAGCAGACAATATCGGGCAGTCATGCCGTCTGTAAATCCTGACCCCTCAGTAGTAGTCCCGCATGCATATAAATATCCCTGCTCATAATTTATAGCCATAGAAGTAATATTTTCTGCGGAAGTTTCATGAAATCTGCTTACAAAACAGGAATCACCTGTTGTCATATCATACTCTACGACAACAAAATCAGTATTAGTGCCTGATCCAAAACTACCTCCGCCAACAAAGATTTTTCCGTTTTTCCCCCTCACAATAGAAGTAGGTTTGTCAGCTCCGTTTCCCAGACCGTTATAACGTGATACCCAAACCTGATTACCGTTAAGTGAATTGTATTTTATTGTTGCAAAATCATCGTTTGACTGAAAACCGACGCTTTCACCTGTTACATAAACTCCTCCGAGTGAATCTACAAGAATAGCTCTCGCTATATTTCCGGCTCCGATATTTACATATGTTTTATTCCATCTGAGGACTCCTGCAGAACTGTACTTTACCGTCAGAAATTTTACTTCGTTAAATTCCGATCCTTTACCGGTTACAAATACATTACCGGAATCATCAACCGCAATATCATTCGGCTCATCATGTCCTCCTGACTGATCATAAGTTCTCAGCCATAATAAATTTCCTGAGCTGTCATATTTTATAGTCCGAAAATCATGTCCGGTATTGGAAGTGCTTATGCTGTATCCGGTTACATATACATTATTATTTTTATCAGTTATTACTTTACTCGGAAAATCTCCGGCTCCGAAATCATATGATCTGGTCCATAACACAGTCCCGGCTGGATTATATTTAACTGTAAAGAAATCATATCCGCCGCCTCCGCCCTGATGAGAATTGCCTGTAACTATAATGTTTTGAGAGGCGTCAAGACAGATTGAAACTGCAATATCAGCATTACTTGAAATACCGTTATATCTTCTTAACCATTGTAAGACTCCGTCAGAATTATACTTTATAGTAACAAAGTCCTGTCCGGTAGAACCTGTCCCTTTACTTTCTCCGGTTACATAGACATTTTCCTGATTATCAATTGCAATCGAATAAGCAATATCCGGACCGTCTCCCGTACCGTTATAAATCCTTGTCCAGAGAGTATCTCCTTCAGGATTATATTTTATTGTTACAAAATCAGAATGTGCTCCGAAAGCATTCCGGGTCTCTCCTGTTGCAAAAGCATTCCCGGAAATACTGCTGACTTCAATATCATTTAGCCTGTCTGCATTATCTGCTGTTCCGTTATAATGTTTGATCCAGCAGTTATATACGTTCACGCATTGTGAAACTGCTGAGCCGAAGGACAAAAAAAATATTGCTGAAACAAATAATAGTTTTTTCATTTTGCTTATTTAATTATGGGAAAATATTTTTTAAACTTATGTAAATATAAAAATTAAATAATCACTATTTCCGGTTTATACGGAAAAAGTAAATAATCCAAACCTTGGGGTTAGTATGAAATTATTTACGCGATAAATGATAATGACTGAAAAGTTTATGGAAAATTAAATATAGTACTTTTAAATTCAAGACAAAAAAAGTATTTGGTAATTGTTAATGTTTTTCAAAACGAATATCTATCTGAGTAAAATTTTTTTAAAATTTTATCACCATCCTGAAATTCATGAATAATAAATTTAAATAAAAATATGTGCAGATGGCTGGCTTATACAGGAGGTCCTATTTTAATGAGCGAGCTGCTCATTAAGCCCAAGCACAATCTTATTCATCAGAGTATTCATGCTAAGGAACAGCGGTTTCCTGTTAACGGCGACGGTTACGGACTCGGCTGGTATGACAAGCAGCCTTATCCCGGCTTGTTCCGAAGCATACGTCCGGCATGGAATGATATGAACCTTCACAACCTGGCTTCCCATATCGAATCACCGTTATTCATGTCTCACGTAAGAGCGTCTTCACTTGCTCCCGTTCAGGAAACCAATTGCCATCCGTTCAGATATAATACCTGGCTGTTTATGCACAACGGTCAGATCGCGCAGTTTGAATTTCTCCGGCAAAAATTATTATCTCTTATTTCACCTGAATATTTCAATGATCTGTATGGTTCTACTGATTCTGAAGTTATGTTTTATCTTGCTCTTACTTATGGTCTGGAAGAAAATGTGACTTCGGCAATTTCAAAAATGGTAAAAGTAATAAAGTCGGAAGGAATGAAAGTAAATGTAAGCGGTGATTTATGGATGTCACTTGCAATATCCGACGGCAAGAGTCTGTGGGGTTTCAGATACGGAAGCGTTGACTCAGGTCCATCTCTCTATATAAGTCCCAGTGTTGAAGAGCTGAGCCGCCTTAATCCGAATATAGAAGATAAGTTCGGAGACTTTGCAGCCTGTCTGGTTTCTGAACCAATAGGTAACTATCAGGAAACATGGCGGGAAGTTCCTGATAATTCTGTTATTGAGATCAGGGATGAAAATATTACCATTAATTCTTTTATTGTTGCTTAAAATTTATGTTAAATTTTTTTATTTAAAAATTTAATACAGGATCGTGTCTTATCTAAGAATAAAAAAACTTTTCTTTAAAGTAACTTTAATTTCGTAATTCAATCTGAGTAATTATTAACTTACACGCTTCTTCAAGTGTCAGCTTTTTCCCTTCCTCAAAGTATATTGAAAATTCCTCATTACTAAGAATATCACGAAGCTGTTTCGATATTTTTTCATATAACTTAGAATGCTTTACATGAAGTTTTAATCCAAGTCTCTGTAAAGCGGAATCTACAGCGCCAAGTAATTTTATCTGAAGGGAAAAGTGTTTTCCGTTATCCAAAGCTGCAGAGAATCCGATAAGTGAATCTATGGTTCCTATATTGTCTCCGATCTCTCTGCTTAATTTTATACTCCCTGAAAAAAGCTCAATCGCTTTATTATAATTTTTATAACTGCATTCCAGCATACCAAGATTATTAAGTGTCATGACAGTTCCCAGTCTGTCACCGATCCCGCGAAATAATGAAAGACTTTCCTCTAAATAACTCTGAGCCAGTTCGTAATTTTTCCGGACAGTAGAAAGTCCCGCAAGATTATTGAGTCCCATAGCTATACCGGTCTTATCGCCGATCTCTCTTGCAATCGCCAGGCTTTCATTGTAAAGTTTTACTCCTTTCTCAGGATTATCCTGCCTTAAGGCAAGAGATCCGAGATTATTCAGACACATTGCGGTTCCTTGTTTATATCCCGTTTCACGACTTAATGAAAGACTTTCCTCTAAATAATTCTGAGCCAGTTTAATATTTCCAAGATGATATGCGGCTGTGCCCATATTTATTAATGAATCGGCGATGCTTCTTTTGTCATTTATCTCACGTCCGAGATCCAGACTTTCTTCATAAAATATAAGCGCACTATTATAAAAGCCCTGATCAGATTCTACAATACCCAGGTTTATGAGAGAACCGGCAACGCTTTCTTTATCTCCCGTCCCCCGTGATATTTCAAGACTTTCCGTTAAACAGGTTTTTGATTTCTCAAAATTACCAAGATTTCTTGCAAGAATGCCGATGGACATTAGAACTTTTGCCAGGGATTTTTTACTTATATTTTGTTCATTTCCATTTAAACTTTCGAGAATACTTTCAAGCAATAATATTCCTGTTGTATTATGTCCGTGAATTTCCCAGAACCCAGCCAGCTGTCCGGCAAGCTGCGCACCTTTCTCTTTGTCTCCTTCGCCGGCTGCCCATGAAATTGCAGACTGTAAATTTCCGTGATCGGACTCAAGCTTATCAAGCCGGATATGCAATTCATTTCCTTTGAGTTTAAGTTCGGCTTCCCTTGAAAACTCTGTAAAATAATCCAGATGTTTGGAACGGTATTTTTTTTCTTCTCCGGCATCCTTTAGTTTTTCTGCCCCGTATTGTTTCAATGTTTCAAGCATTAAGTAACGGTTAGTTTCTGAATTGTAAATTATTACAGACTTATCAGCAAGCTGACTTAGAAGGTCAATTATCTCTTCCACGGAAATATTAGAATCAGAAAAAATATCTTCAGCTGATTCAAGCGTCCAGCCACCGGTAAAAACAGACAGCCTTCTCCATAATAATTTCTCCTTCTCCGTAAGCAGATCATAACTCCAGTCGATCAAAGCTTTTAAAGTCTGCTGTCTCGGTAATGAAGTTCTCTTTCCGCCGCTCAGTAATTTAAACCTGTCATCCAATCTGTCACAAATTTTTTGTAAAGTTAAAATTTTTATTCTGGCTGCTGCAAGTTCAATTGCAAGCGGGATTCCGTCAAGACGTATGCAAATCTCAGCAAGCGCCTGTGCATTATCACCGGTGATGCGGAATTCCGGATTGACCGATAACGCTCTCTCCGTAAACAGTCTAACGGCTTCACACTGAGCCAGCTTTTCCGGTATATTAAATTCGGATTTATCAGGCAGTGACAGCGAAGGAGCTCTGAAAGTTTGTTCACCCGGACAGTTTAATGATTCACGGCTCGTTGATATTATTTTTAAACCGGGACAGTTTCTAAGCAGAAATGTAACTAATTCCGCACATTCGTTAACAAGATGTTCACAGTTATCTAATATAATAAGTATCTCAAGATTTTTCAGATATCCGGTTAAAATTTCTTTAGGTAAAATTCCCTGCTCTTCTTTTAATCCGAGCGAATTCATCAGTGTCTGTATGATCAGTTCAGGTTCAGATACCTCCGCAAGTTCCGCAATGAATACTCCGTTTGCAAATTCATCTATAATATCCGCGCCTGTCTGCATTGCCAGACGCGTCTTCCCGGCGCCGCCTGATCCGAAAATTGTCAGCAGCCGTGATTGTTTCAGCAGCTCTTTTATCTGTTTCATTTCTTCTTCTCTGCCAATGAAACTTGAAAGCTGAACCGGAAGATTATTCGGTCTGGCATCAAGAGTTTTTAAAGGAGGAAACTCTACCCGGAGACCCGGGGATAAAATTTGAAACAAGCGAATCGGCTGAATTACATCTTTAAGTCTTCTTTCACCGAGATCACGAAAAGTAACTTTCTTTGATTTTACATCATTAAATTTCTCACAGCATATTTTATAAGCGTCATTTGAAATAATGATCTGCTCTTCATTAGCTGCAGACATTATTCTCGCTGATCTTGCAAGAGTCATATATCCCGTATAATCCGTTCCGTTCCATTCCGCTTTACCGGAATGAATTCCCATTCGGACTTTGATTAAAAGTTCATTATTATTTTCAGACCGGAGTTTCAGCTGTGCTTCTATTGCCGCAGTCACAGCATCTTCCGCATTCTGAAATGCGCAGCAGAACCCCTCGCCGGTAATTTTAAAAACGAAACCTTTATTAGATCCGACTGCATTTTGCAAAACTTCATCATGTCTTGCAAGCATTTCAGAATAAGCATCAGGAAATTCCTGTGACAATTTAATGCTGCCTTCGATGCCGGTGAAAAGAAAAGTGACGCTTCCTGAGGGAATGTTATTCATAATTAATTATAAATTACAAAATCAGATTAACAAATTAAAAATATTTAGAAATATTTAAAAACATTTCAGCTGCATTTTGTTATTAATACCAGACTTGTTCCGGATATAGCATATTGCACTTCCTGCGCTGATATTACTTACAATAAAATTAAATTTATAATAACTATATTTGCACATTAATTTGATATTTAATAAAATTATTATATGGGAATAAAAAATACAGCACTTGGGAGCAGCGGACTGAAAGTATCCAACTTAGGGCTGGGTTGCATGGGAATGAGCGCATTCTATGGCGAAACTAACGAGTCGGAATCACTCGCTGCGCTTGAACTTGCGCTTGATCTGGGAATAAATTTTCTCGATACGGCTGAGATTTACGGTCCGTTTAAAAATGAGATACTTCTGAGTAAAGCTGTTAAAGGTAAGCGGGATAAATATGTCATTGCAACTAAGACAGGCGTAGAAGTGGATGATGACGGAACATATAAAGGAGTTAACGGAAAACCTGAATACATAAAAAAAGCTATCGAACGCTCGCTTAAACATCTTGAAACTGATTATGTTGATCTTTACTACATTCATCGAATTGATCCGAATACGCCGATCGAAGATACAATTGGAGCAATGGCTGAACTTGTAAAAGCAGGGAAGATACGTTACATTGGTTTAAGCGAAGCAAGTCCGGAGACTATACGCAAAGCTCATGCTGTTCATCCGGTCTCTGCATTGCAGACGGAATATTCTTTATTTGAGCGCAGCGTGGAGGAGAACGGAATACTTGACACTGTTAATGAACTCGGGATCGGGTTTGTTGCATATTCGCCTTTGGGAAGAGGATTCCTTTCGGGAGAAATAAAGTCAATTGACGACCTTGCGGCTGATGACTGGAGAAGACAGAACCCGCGTTTTCAGGGTGATAATTTTAAGAAGAATCTTGAAGTGGTAGAGGAAGTAAAAAGGATCTCGGAAAAGAAAGGGATTACTCCTTCACAGCTCGCGCTTGCCTGGGTTCTTCAGAAAGGATACTCGGCAATTCCCGGAACCAAGCGCAGAAAGTATCTTGAAGAAAATGCAGCGGCAGCTGATATTTTACTTTCACAGGAAGAGCTTGCGGAAATAGATAAAGTCACTCCTCCCGGTGTTGCCTCAGGAGAAAGATATCCTCCGGCATCGATGAGCGCTCTGAACAGATAAAAGAGTAAAAAATTATGATATCTATTTTCGATAATATTTTTTTGCTGCTGTTAAAAAATATTAATAGTAAACTCTGATTTTTCCGGAGTGGGGGATCAATGCCTGAAAATTAATAATTAAAATTCTGAGCTTAGAATTTTCACTTAGGTTTAGTTTTGTAAAATAACGATACTATTTATTGATTGTTCAGGATTTAAAATCCTCTGCGGCAAATTCAATAATCTCATCAAATGTCAGCTGTTTAGCGTATTCAAATTCATATTCAAAAATATCTTCTCCTGTGATTTTTTTTAAAGTATCGAAAAACTTTTGAAAGTTTTTGTTTCTGATATCATCCGGTTTAATACCTTCAGTGTTAAATAGTTTTTCCGCTGCGGATAAAAGCTTTACCGCCCTTCTGTGATTTTTCTGTGCGATACTTATTAATCCAAGTTCATATAAACAGGATGCGAGATTTTCTTTTCCGTCCGATGTTCTGAATAAACTTAAATATTCTATGTAATAATTCGCTGCTGCCTGAAGATCATTATTTAATCCGGATAGTTCAGCTAATCTCATGATCGAGACCATCATTGTATTTTTATAGTCAAACTTCCTGCTGATGACAAGACATTCCTCATTCAATGTTTTTGATTTTTCAAGATCATTCATCTTAAAAGCGTTGTTTGCTAAATTGGCAAGCGTGTGCGCAATTCCCTGATTATCACCGAGTTTCCTTAGAATATTAAGACTTTCTTCGTAAAATAAATCCGCTTTCTTAAAATTTGAATTATAATGTTCGATGGAGGCGAGATTAGTAAGAATTCTTGCAGTAGTATATTTATCCTTAAGTTTTCTTGAAAGTATCAGAGATTCCTGAAATAATTTAACTGATTTGTCATAATTTTTAACTTTCGATTCTATTAATGCAAGGATTACAAGTGAATTCACCTGTTCTTTTTTGCTGTTTGATCTTCTGCTTATTAAAAGGACCTTTTCATAAATCACTTTCGCTTCTTCAAATTCGTTATTATAAAATTTCAATAGTCCGAGTGTGATTAGCGGAGCTGCTGTATCGCTTTCATTGTTTGCCTTCTTATATAACTTAAGACTTTTGTTTAAAAATAATTTTGCGATTCTGAATTCACCCCGTTCGCATGCAAAATAACCCGCATTGGAAAGCAGCTTTGCTCTCAGATTGTCTTCTGTTCCTTTGCATTTCTTTAATACCCTTTTTAAAGTATTAAAAGCTTCAAGATAATATCCCCTCATAACCCAAAAGTTACACATAGCGACAGCAATTTTTATTGCAGTAACGGGATCACTATTCATGGATAAATTTATTGCCTGCCTGAAATTATCAATATCTCTTTCAAACATATCAAGTAAATTCTTATCGGTGGATTTTGTTAATTTCAAATCATACTCTTGTGCAATTTTAAGATAGTATCCGTAATACTTTTTTTGAATTTCTGATTTGTCTTCAGTTTCATCGAGTTTTTTTAATCCGAAATGTCTGATTATCTGAAGAATGGCATATCGGTTATCAAATCCGGTTTCAACTGTTCCGATAAAGGATTTATCAATCAGAGAGTTTATTAATTCTAATATATTATTTTTGTTTATTTTTTTATCCGAACAAATGTATTCAGCGGCTTCAAGAGTCCAGCTGCCGGAAAACAAAGAAAGTCTGCTGATCAGTATTTTTTCTTCCCCGTTCAGAAGTTCATAACTCCATTCTATCATTTCAAATAAAGACTGATTACGTCTGAATGCGGTTTTCCTGCTGCTGCTGAACAAAGAAAACCTGTCACACAATCTATCAAGAATCTCTTCAGGTGAAAAAATCTTTATGAAGGAAGCTGCTAATTCAATTGCCAGAGGATTGCCGTCGAGCATTACGCAAATTTCAGAAACCGCCGGAGCATTTTTTTCATTAACGGAAAAATCCTGATTATGAGCAACTGCCCTGTTATAAAATAGTTTTACGGATTCAAAATTAATAATATCTCCGGCTGAATGAGATTTTTTTTTATCAGGGAAGCTTAATGAAGGCACTTTATAAACCACTTCACCGTAACACTTCAATGCTTCACGGCTTGTAGCGATTATTTTTAACCCCGGACATGCGCTGAGCAGTTTTTCGGATATCCTTGAGCATTCACTTACTACATGTTCGCAGTTATCCAAAATTATCAGAGTTTCCTTATTCTTCAGAAACGATATTAAAGTATCTTCAGGAAATTCTTTATTAACTTCCTGTGCTCCGACGGCTGAAATAATTTCATGAACTAAAAAAGATTTATTGAGCAGGCCTGCGAGTTCGGCAAACCAAACGCCGTTAGCGAAATCATCGATCATATCAGCTCCTGTCTCGAGCGCCAGACGCGATTTTCCTGATCCGCCCATACCGGTAAGAGTTACAAGACGTGACTGAAATAATAAATTCTTAATTTGCTTTAGTTCATTTTTTCTGCCGATAAAATTTGAGATCTGAAAAGGAAGATTATTAGGTCTTGCATCCAGAGTTTTTATAGGAGGAAATTCTTCGTGCAGTCCGGGAAATATTATTTGAAACAATCTGACCGGTTGATAAACATCCTTCAGTCTTCTTTCGCCCAGATCCCGGAAAGAAATTTTATCAAAGTTCATATTTACTTCAGAAGGTAAATCTCCGGAATCAATGGTTTGAGTCTTTGGATCTTTTAATAATTTTAGAGATTTGTAAGTATCTTCTGAAATTAAAATTTGTCCGCCGTAAGCTGCAGACATTATTCTTGCTGTCTTTGCAAGAGTTATGTATCCCAAATACTGAACGCCGTTCCATTGAGCTTCTCCCGTATGAATTCCGATCCTGATCTTTATGACTGCGTCATCCCAGTTTGCATTAGTGAGATCCGACTGAACCTGAACAGCAGCTCTTACTGCATCATCAGCATTTTGAAAGGCGCAGCAGAAGCCGTCTCCTACAATTTCAAAAATCTGCCCGCTGTAAGATTCGAAGACATTTCTCAAAATTGCGTGATGCTTATCAAGGGAAGTCTGCAGCTTATCAGGAAATTCCTGTGACAGTTTAGTGCTGCCTTCTATGTCGGTAAAGAGAAAAGTAACGTTCCCGTCCGGAATTTTATTCATCTAATATAAACGCAGTTTATTAGTTAAAAACATCAGAAAATATTTGGAACATATATCGCTATGATTTTAAATTTAAAGCAAAAACAGCGCTACATACCTGATCAAATACAAATTACAAATTATAATTTATAAATTGAATATTGAACACATCTATAATGTATTGCGAACATTTTAAAAATTAACAGTAAACTATAAATACACAGTTTGAATATTTTAAAGCATCTGAATAACTAAGAATTAAATATCCGTGAAGTGAATTACGCTGCGGATTTTTTTTGAATGTTTATCAAAGCGAAAAGATCCTTGTACGGAACATGACTTTGAGATTATTTTTCCTTGAGAATTAATTCCCCTGCCTGAATGATACTCATTCGCTTCCCTTCCTCAAAGTATTGCAAAAATTCTTCAGTGTTAAAATTATCTTTTATTTCATTTTTAATCACTTCATACTCTGTTAATTCTTCACTTTTCACTGCAATTCCAAGTGTCTTTATTCCGGATTCAACAGCACCGAGAAGTTTTACGGCGGAGATATTCTGACCTGAGTTTATAAAAATCCGGATATATGGTTTAAATAAAAGTAGGATTGCATGCATATCGCCTGATTTTATTCTAAGCTTTAAACTTTCGTTAAAATATTTCTGCGCTTCGGAAAAATTTTTCTGAATGAGATATGCTCTGCCGATGTTATCCAGCGAATAAGCAATTCCGGTTTTCTCTCCTATTTCAGTCCTGAGTTTCAGACTCTCTTCATTATATTTCAAACCTTCATCAAAATTTCCTCCTGAAAACATAATGGCGGCTAAATTGTGAAGCGCAAAAGCAATTCCGCTTTTGTCACCGATTTCACGGGCGATTTCAAGACTCTCGTTCAGATAGTATTTTGCCTTTTCAGGATTTTCCTTATCCATATATATATTGCCGAGCGAATCCAGAGCGAAACAAATATTCCTTTTGTTTCCGGATCTTTTATGGAATTCCAGACTTTCCAGAATTATTTTTTCAGCTTTGTCTAAATTTCCTCTTACAAGTGATATGTTTCCGAGGTTATTTAATGAGAATGCAATGCCGCTGACATAATCTATCTCGCGGCTTAATGCTAAACTTTCATTGTAAAGTTTTTCAGCTTTATCAAAATTTCCCGTGGATGCTTCAGTATTTGCCAGTCCGATAATGGAATTTATTAATTCAGACTTATCATTGTCTTTCCTGAAGAGTTCAAGACTTTTCAAACTATATTCTCTTGACTTGTCATTATTTCCAAGTTGTCTGTTTAACGTCGAAGCAGTACTGTAAAGTCTTGCTTCCGTATTTTCACTTAATCCTCCGCGGTTATTTAATATTAATTCGATCAGCCGCAGGCCTGCCGAGTAGTATCCTCTTATCTCCCAGAATATTTCTAACCGGTTTGCAAGAGCTGCACATTTTTCAATATCTCCATCGCTGAGATTAGATTCGATCGCAGACATTAAATTATTATGATCAGCTTCAATTTTTAAAATCCGGTACTCTGCATCGGCTCCACCTAAACTTAAACTCTTTGCTTTATTGAAAAAATAGTCAAGATACCCGGAAACAATTCTTTTCATTTCAGTTTTATCAGAAAGTTTTGATTCGCCGTATTGCTTAATAGTTTCAAGAATCCTGTATCTTTCATTTTCTTCATCATACATTATAATTGACTTCTCAGTAAGCTGACTCAGAAGATCCAGAATTTCATCTTTACTGATAATATCATCAGAACAAATTTCTTCAGCAGCTTCCAGCGTCCATCCTCCGCTGAATACTGATAATCTGCTCCAGAGAATTTTCTCATTATCGGACAGCAGATCATAACTCCAGTCTATAAGTGCTTTTAAAGTCTGCTGTCTTGGCAGAGAAGTGCGGTTGCCGCCGGTAAGCAGACTGAATCTGTCATTAAGTCTTTCAAAAATTTTTTCAATGGTCAGTATTTTTACTCTTGCTGCAGCAAGTTCTATCGCAAGCGGAATTCCGTCAAGCCGGCTGCATATCTTGGCAAGAGCGTGTGCGTTTTTTTCATTTACGCGGAAATCCGGACTGACCGATAATGCGCGTTCAATAAAAAGCCTGACTGACTCATATTTAACAAGCTTTTCGGGAGTGATCTCTGCAGTAAGTTCGGGAAGAGACATTGACGGAAGTCTGTAGATCTGTTCGCCGGTGCAGTTCAGAGCCTCGCGGCTCGTGACTATTAATTTCAGTTTTTCACAATTGCTTAATAAATTATTGGATAAGACAGCGCATTCATGTACCAGGTGTTCGCAGTTATCCAGGATAAGAAGAAGTTCTTTACCTTTCAGAAAATCCGTAACTGTTTCTTCAGGTGTTTTATTCTGTTCTTCTTTCAATCCCAGCGAATTCAGAATGGCAGGAGCAATAAGCTCAGGGTTTGTAACAGGAGCAAGCTCAGCAATAAATACGCCGTTTACAAACTCATCGATCATATCAGCGCCTGTCTGCATTGCAAGTCTTGTCTTACCGCCGCCTCCTGTTCCGATTAATGTAAGTAATCTGGAACCGTAAAGAAGATCTTTTACTTCTTTTAATACTTTTTCCCTTCCAATAAAACTGGATATCTGAACAGGCAGATTATTAGGTCTTGCATCAAGTGTTTTTAAAGGAGGAAAATCTTCCCGAAGTCCCGGAGATATTATCTGATATAATTTAATCGGCTGAATTACATCTTTAAGTCTTCTTTCACCAAGATCACGGAATGAAATCTTCTTACCGCTGTCTGAGTCAGCTTTTATGCTGAGAGATTTAAATGTATCATTTGAAATTATTATCTGTTCGCCGTAAGCGGAAGACATTACTCTTGCAGTTCTTGCAAGAGTCATATATCCCATATAATCGGAGCCGCTCCATTCTGATCTGCCGGAATGAATTCCTGTTCGGACTTTTATAAAAATACCGTTCCATTCTTCTGCATTCAGCTTCCTTTGTATATCAATTGCCGCATTCACAGCATCGTCAGCGGTATGAAAGGCGCAACAGAAAGCATCGCCTGCAGTTTTGAATACAAAACCATTGTTTGAATCTACAGCATTTTGCAATATTTTATTATGCTTCAGCAAAGCTTCAGGATATTGATCAGGAAAATCCTGTGACAGCTTTGTGCTGCCTTCTATGTCAGTGAAAAGGAATGTTACCGGACCGGTTGGTTTGCTTTTCATTGTTTTTTATGCTCTGAAAACTCATTGCGGAAAGAAGAATTTACCGAGATACAGATTGAAGAAAAAATTTTTATGAATATTCACTCAATTACAAATTACAAATTATATTTTATAAAATGAATATCGAACATTAAGGAGGGATTTCATATTATCCGATTCTTTCTTAACCTCTTGGTTTAAAATTTAAAGTTGTATTGCATTGAACGAACTTCCTTTTGAAAGATCTCCGCAGAAGCACACGGGGAAAGGATGAATGTACCAAAGATAAATTTCCTTTATTGACATATTAAAGGAATTCTTTTTCGGAGAAATAATTTCGGCTTACATCTGCTGTAAAATATCCAGCTCAGGATTGCTTTGCAGATTTTTCAAACAAGGATATTTTATTGTTGCAATTGTTCATAAATTCTTCCGGTAAATTTTCTAAGGCGGGTGATTTAAACAGATTGATATAATATTACTTTACTTTTAAAAAATTGAATGAATTATACACATTAAAAATATTACGGTAAGTACTAACTATCTCATTCGATTTAGAAAAATTTTAATATTAAAGGTGCGTTTTAAAATGACAGAATATATAGATATTCACTTTTGCTAAGGTTTTTTGTATTTTGGAAAATGAAAAATCCTCCATCAGGAACAGTAACATTTCTCTTTACTGACATAGAAGGCAGCACCAGACTATCACAGGAATATCCGGATACAATCCAGGCAGCAATTGACAATCATCATTTGATCTTGCATGATGCAATTAAATCAAACAATGGCTTTGTGTTTGATAATACAGGTGATGCTTTTTGCTGTTCATTTGAAAGACCGGAAGATGCCGTGATGTCAGCTGTAATTGCTCAGAAAAATCTTGCAACTGAAAAGTGGGAAGATGCTGTAATTAAAACAAGGATCGGAATTCACAGCGGTGCGGCAGAATGGAACGGCGAAAATTATATGGGTTATATTACGCTTGCCCGTACAGCAAGGGTAATGTCGGCTTCTTACGGAGAGCAGATAATTATTTCAAATGATACATTTGAATTGATTAAAGATTATATTACTTCACAGTTTTCATACAGAGATTTGGGCGAAAGACGGTTAAAAGATTTAATCCAGCCGGTTCGATTATTTCAGATTGTAGCTAATGGTATTCGTGAAGATTTTCCTCCTTTAAAAACACTTGATGCACGTCCTAATAATTTACCGGTTCAATTGTCGAGTTTTATAGGACGAAAGGAAGAGATGAAGCAGATAAAATGTATGTTGAAAGATAAACGACTTTTAACTTTTACCGGACCGGGAGGAACAGGCAAGACACGACTGTCACTTCAGATTGCGGCAGATATAATTGATGACTTTGGAAACGGAGTTTGGTTTGTCGAGCTGGCTTCTTTAATCGAACCGGAGCTGCTTCCGAATGTTATTGTGCATACGCTTGGAATAAAAGAGCAGCCGAAGGAAAATGTTGAAGATACATTAATTGAATATCTTCAGGATAAAGAACTGTTAATTATACTTGATAACTGCGAACATATAATCAAAGCATGTGCAGTATTGGCAGAAAAGATTTTACAGAAATCTTCAAAAATAAAAATTATTGCTACAAGCCGGGAAGCTCTGCAATGCTCAGGAGAGCAGACATATAAGATTTTGTCACTTGAGACCCCAGATCCAAAAGATAAGGAATCTCCGGAGCTTCTTACTCAATATGAAGCTGTAAGATTATTTATTGAAAGAGCTTTATGTGTTAATAAAAATTTCAGAGTAAATAATGACAATGCGCCGGCGCTTGCGGAAATATGTCATAAGCTGGATGGAATCCCTCTTGCGATTGAGCTTGCAGCTGTGAGAATAAAAATATTGTCGGTTGAAAAAATTCATGAAAGACTTGATGACAGATTCAAATTACTTATCGGCGGACAGAGAACTGCATTACCGAGACAGCAGACTTTAAAAGCACTTATAGACTGGAGTTATGATTTATTGTCAAATGAAGAAAGAATACTTTGGAGCAGATTATCTGTATTTTCCGGCGGATGGAATTTAGATGCAGCAGAGGACATTTGTTCGGATCTGACGATAATTAAAAAAGAAGAGATACTGGATCTGCTTGGTAATTTAACAGATAAGTCAATAGTAATTTTTATTCAGGATAATAATAAGTATAGTATGCTTGAATCTATTAAGCAATACGGGCATGATAAGTTGATAAAATCAAATAAATATAAAATTATTAAGGATAAGTTTCTAAAATTTTATACGGAACTTGCTGAAACTGCAAATAAAAATTTAAGGGGAGGTGAAACTGCAATTTGGATAAATATTTTAAACAGTGAATACAAGAATATAGAGAAAGGATTGATCTGGTCATTGGATAGTAATGAAAATGAAATCAGTGCGAGAATAGTCGGATCAATTGCACAGTATTGGTTTATACTTGGGAATATATCCGAAGGTATAAGATGGCTTGAAATTGTATTAATGAAACAGCCGGAAAATATGGATTCATATTTCTGCAGAGTAAATTACTTTAGAGGAAAATTTGCAAGATTAAATGGTGATTTTGAAATGGCAAAAATTTTTTTAAACAGGAGTTTGCAGTATTGGCGTGAAGTGGGAAATAAAAGGGGAATTTCAGATACACTTAACTCGCTGGGAGTTAATGAATTTGATCAGGGGAGATATGAGCAGGCGGCCGAGTATTATGAAGAGAATCTTAAAATTTACAGGGAGAGTGAAAATAAAAAAGGTATAGCAGTATCTTTAAACAATCTTGGTAATGTGGTTTCAAATCTTGGAGATTTCACTAAAGCAATTAAACTATATGAAGAAAGTCTGGCAATCCGCCGTGAGTTAAAAGATGAACTTGGTATTGGCATAACTCTCAATAATCTTGGAATTCTTGCCTTTGAACAGGGAGAGTATGAAAAGGCATATGATTTGCTAAACCAAAGTATGCAAATCCGGCATAGCATTGGAGACAGAAACGGTATTGCCATTTCAATATTAAACCTCGGACATACTGCTTATAATCAGGGAGAATTTTTGAAATCATCAAATTACTATAAGGAGAGTCTGAAAATTTGCAGAGAGATAGGAGATAAATCATTAACTGCAGATTCGCTGTGCAATTTGGGAAAAGCAGCATTGGAACAGGAAGACACTGAGCAGGCATTGAAATTTATTGAAGAGAGCATAGGAATAAACCGTGAAATAGGATCCCAATCACAAATAGCAATTTGTCTGTACTTTTTAGGCCGTATTGCTTTTCTGAAAAAGGAAAAGGAAAAAGCACGCGAATATTATTATGAAAGTCTTAACATTTATCATGAAACCGGGAATAGAAAAGACATTGTTTTAAATTTAATAAGACTGGCTGAATTTCAGAATTTTGCAGGACAAAATATTCAAGCTGTAAAACTGCTTGGGTTTGTATTCAAAAATTATTCTGAATCGAATAAAATAAAATTTCCAAAAACAGATCAGTTTGTCATTGATGAATTTATAATGGAGTTGAAAAAGAAATTGAGTGAAAAGGATTTTTTGGAAAATTATGAAGCCGGAAAATTGATGTCACTAAAACAAGCAATAGAGACAGCAATTAGCAATTAGCATTATCACTTCGATTTATACCCTGTTAATTTATATTCCTCAAAAAGTTTCTCACAAGTATAAATTGATGATTTCATCAATTGAATATTTTCAATCTGTAATTTAAAACATTCTTATCAATCAGATTAATTCTATTCTTAATTATACCGGTAGAGTTATTGAATTTGCGTTTAACATTACAGTTAATTAAAAAATTAATTTAGTTATTTTGAAACAATTTCAATAAATAAATCTAATGTCCAAGAAACTTTATCTTTCTGCTAAATCAAATAAATCTCCTTCCAAGAAAAATTTAATTAATTTAGAATCCCGTGAAATTAATAAATTGAAACGGAGGACAGTAGGGCTCGAAAAAGAAATTGCTGAAAAGACATCAGAGCTTTTTCAAAAAAATCGCGAGCTGGAGATCGAGGCTTCACTTGAACGTGTAAGAACAGTTTCAATGAGCATGAAGAAGCAGGAAGATCTGCCGGACATTTGTGAAACTCTGTTTAAAGAACTGCATTTACTTGGTTTCAATGAAATGAGAAATGCAATGATCAACATATTTAATGATGATAACGAAACTTTTATAAATTATGATTTTTCCGATACGCTCGGAAAAAGCATCACTCCTTTATATTACAATATTCATCCTATAATTAAAAAACAGGTTAAGCAGGTCAGGAAATCCGGAGATGCATATACAGAGACAGTCTTTAGGATTAAAGATCTGGCTGACTGGAAGAAATTCAGAAAAAGCAGGGGGGAAAAAGATGATCCGAGACTAAAGAAAGCAAAAGCTCTTCATTATTATTTTTATTCAGTCGGAACAGCAGCAATCGGGATTTCAACTTTCGGTCCCATTACAAATGAAAAAAAACAGATACTTAAGAGATTCAGAAATGTTTTTGATTTTGCATACCGCAGGTATATTGATGTAACACTGGCAGAAACTCAGGCGCGTGAGGCGCAGATCGAAGCATCATTAGAACGGGTCAGAGCAAAAGCTATGTCAATGCATAGCAGCAGTGACGTTACTGAGGCAGCTGCAATGGTTTTTACGGAATTAAAGAAACTCGGCATCAAACCAATCCGGTCCGGAGTAGGGATCATTTCGAAAGAGACACGCATAATGCAGGGATATTCGACAACGTCAACTGCTGACGGAGACAATCTTTTGCATGCGGGCAGCATGACAATGACCGGGCATCCTGAATTTGAAAAGCAATACGATGCCTGGCTAAAACAGGAAAATTATTTTGCTGCACTAAACGGTAAAGAACTTAAAAAATACTACAAAGTTTTGTCATCAAGAATGTTTACAACTCTTGCCGAGAAAGAAGATTATCACCAAATGGAATACGGACACTGGCTGATGTTTCCCGAAGGTTTCCTTTTTGCGTGGTCAGAAAAAAAATATTCAGACGAAGAGATAAGATTACTTGAACGATTTAAAAACATTATTGCCCTTACTTTCAGAAGATATTTTGATCTTAAAAAAGCAGAAGCGCAGGCAAGGGAAGCCCAGATTCAGCTTGCACTGGAAAGAGTCCGCGCAAAGGCAATGGCAATGCAGAAAAGTGAAGAACTTCTCCTTGTTTCTCTGGAATTATATAATCAATTCAAACATCTTGACAGTACAGTTGGCGGATTAACAATCAATATTATCAATGAGAAAGAAAGAGTCTTTGAAGTATCATTCGGCAAGTTCAATCAGTCATTTAAACTGAGCATTGATGAGCAAATAGTAATGAGCAAAGCATATAAGTGCTGGAAGTCCGGAAAAAAATCTCTTATACTTGAACTTAAAGAGAAAGATCTGATTCATTTTAATAAGATCAGAAATAATGCAATTGGTACAAAAATATTTCCTGAAAAATACAGATCGAAAGCTCAACTGATATTGTATATGGCTTTCTTTACACACGGAATGCTCATAGCCGGGATGAGTGAACACAGACCGGAAGAGACAATTGATATACTGCAAAGATTCGCATCCGTATTCGATCTGACGTATACGCGTTTTTTGGATCTGCAAAAAGCTGAAGCACAAACAAGGGAAGCTCAGACTGAAGCAGCGCTGGAAAGAGTAAGAAGCAGAACAATGGGAATGCAGAAAAGTGAAGAACTGAAAGAAGTGATTCAAATTGTGTATGAACAATTCGTTCATTTAAAAATTAATACAGAACATGCCGGATTTATTATGGATTATAAGACAAGGGATGATTTTAATAACTGGATAGCTGATCCTCGCAGGATTCCCTTTCAGGTAATAATTCCATACTTTGATAATGTGATTTACAATCGTTTTAATGAAGCTAAACAGAAGGGAGAAAATTTCTTTACCCTCAAACTTAGCTTTAAAGAAAAAAATAATTTTTATAAAAAGCTTTTTAAATATGTACCCGGACTGACAGAAGAAGTAAAGAAATTTTATTTTAACTGTCCCGGTCTGGCATTTTCCACAGTCTTGTTAGATAATGTAGCGTTATACATAGAAAATTTTTCGGGCACTTCATTTACAGATGAAGAGAACTCAATTCTCATGCGATTCGGGAAAGTTTTCCAGCAGACATATACACGTTTTCTTGATCTTCAAAAAGCCGAAGCGCAGGCGAGAGAAGCAAAGATTGAAGCAGCCATGGAAAAGGTACGCTCAAGAGCTATGGCAATGCAAAAGCCTGATGAACTTATTGAAGTGGCAGAACTGCTGCGTAAAGAAATGGGTTTGCTTGGTGTGGAGGAATTGGAAACAAGCTCCATTTATATACTTAACGAATCAACCAAACAAACAGAATGCTGGTATGCCATTCAGAAGGAAAACAAATTAGTGTCTGACCACATGACGATTGATTTGCATGATACACGTGTTGGAAAAGAGATGCTTAAATTTTACAGGTCAGATAAGAAGCAAACTTCAATTGTAATGCGAGGTGCTGTGAGAAAGGAATGGATAAACTATTGCGCCGGACATTCGAAAGTTTTAGTTGGCTTCTACGGAGATGAAATACCTGACCGTACATACCATTTGTATAAATTTTCAAACGGCTATATGGGTGCTGCATCACCCGGCGATATATCGGCAGAAAGTTGGGATTTATTGAAACGCGCTGCCAATGTTTTTTCTCTTGCATACACCCGCTTTAGTGATTTGCAAATCGCCGAAGCTCAGGCACGGGAAGCGCAGATTGAAGCAGCATTAGAACGTACCAGAACACAAAGCATGATTATGCAGCATTCAAATGAACTGGATGATACATTGCGTGTATTTCATCAGCAGGTTCAATTGCTTGGTATTAATTCGGCATTTTCATTTTTATGGTTGCCGGATGAAGAAAAAGATCTGCACATTTTCTGGGTTATCTGGGAAGAAGAAATCAAAGGCAAAAAAATTTTGAAATGTAAATCCGTTCAATATCCTCTCGACCGGAATGACCCGGCTACTAAACAATGTCTTATAGATTGGAATAGTGAAGAGTCCATTCATTCATATTTTGTACAGCCCGGTGAAGTTGAAAATTACTTTGCGACGTGGGCTGAATTGTTTGCCGGTACGGAAAATTTAAAACCCGAACTCTTTTCCTACGGATTAAATTATACAGAAGCTTTCATGAAATATGGCTGCTTTGGTGTTATGCTTGAAAATGAATTGAGTATGGATGAAAAAAAGATACTCGGCAGATTTGCAGTTGAGTTTGAACGAACCTATACACGTTTTCTCGATCTTCAAAAAGCCGAAGCGCAGGCAAGAGAAGCTCAGATCGAAGCTGCGCTGGAAAGAGTCCGGAGCAGGACTCTTGCTATGCAGAACAGCAATGAGCTTGCTGAAACGGCTGCGATTGTTTTTAAACAGTTAATAAATCTGGGAATTGAGCCTAACAGATTATTCATAGGAATAATCCATGATGAAAGAGGGCAGATTGAAGCGTGGGCTACAGACGAAGACGGTTCCAGAGTCAGCACGGAGTTTATGATTTATATAAACGCAAATGCATCAGTGAAGAAAATGTATGAAGGTTGGGTGGAAAAGAAAAGTTCAGTCATAATTGACATGCAGGGAAAGGAACTGAAAGAATATCTTCATTATATTGGTGATGTCTTGCACGTTCCATTTAAAGGAGGACTTTCGCAGAAAAGGAGAGTGCAGATAATCGCATACTTCTCAAAGGGATTCATCGGAATGGCATCACCCGATCCGCAGCCCGAGGAGACAGTGAAACTTCTCGAAAGATTTGCTGCAGTTTTCAATCTGACTTTTACCAGATTCAATGATCTGAAAATTGCAGAAAAGCATGCAGAGCAGGCGGAGCTCGATCTCATTATACTGCAGACCGAGAAGAAGCGAGCCGAAGAAGCGCTTACGGAACTTCGCGCAACTCAGACACAGCTCATTCATTCAGAAAAGATGGCTTCGCTTGGAGAATTAACCGCAGGCATTGCTCATGAGATTCAGAATCCTCTTAATTTTGTAAACAATTTTTCAGAAGTTAACACAGAGCTGATAGATGAACTTAATCAGGAAATAGAGAAAGGAAATTTTGATGAAGCCGCCTTGATTGCTAAGGACATTAAGGAAAATGAAGAGAAGATAAAACATCACGGAAAGAGAGCCGAAGGAATTATAAAAGGAATGCTTCAGCACAGCCGCTCCAGCAGCGGGGTAAAGGAATCCGTGAATATAAATATATTGGCTGATGAATATTTAAGACTTGCATATCACGGACTGAGAGCAAAGGACAAAACTTTTAATGCGAAGATGGAAACTGATTTTGATGAAAGTATCGGGAAAGTAAATGTTGTACCACAGGATTTCGGAAGGGTGATTTTGAATTTAATTACAAACGCATTTTATGCAGTTATGGAGAAAAAGAATTTGAATCCTGATGGATATGTGCCGACTGTAACGTTAAGTACAAAAAAGACCGGTGATAGAATTGAAATCAGAGTTAAAGACAATGGTAATGGAATTCCAAAGAAAGTTCTGGATAAAATATTTCAGCCGTTCTTTACAACAAAGCCTACCGGACAGGGAACGGGTTTGGGATTATCTTTGAGTTATGATATTATCAAAGCTCATGGGGGTGAGCTGAAAGTGGAGACTAAGGAAGGTGAAGGTGCGGAGTTTGTGATTTCATTGCCAATTGTTTGAATCACGGATTGGACGGATTGCACAGATTAAGGAAGTCAGAATCACGGATTGGACGGATTACACAGATTTCACGGATTAAAGAAGTTTGAATCACGGATTGGACGGATTACACAGATTTCACGGATTTATAATATCTGAATAACGGATTGAGAGGAATATGTTGACAAAAAAAATCCGTGTAATCCTTAAATCAGTTTAATCCGTGATTCAGATGATTTGATAATTTATAAATTGATTATTATGATACATGATTTAAAATTTAAAGATATTACTGAGAAAATTATCGGAAGTTCATTTGAAGTACATAAATTTTTAGGTAATGGCTTTCAAGAAGTTATTTATCAAAGAGCATTAGCTTTAGAAATGCAAAAAGCAGAATTAGAGTTTGTTCGTGAAATTGAGCAGGAAATTTTTTATAAAGAGTATGAGAAATCGATTGGAACAAGAAGAGCTGATTTTATTGTGGAAAATAAAGTACTGGTTGAAATAAAAGCAATTATTCAATTGGAAGATGTTCATTTAGCTCAAATTCTAAATTATTTGAAAGCGTATAAAATTGAAGTAGGATTGTTGATAAACTTTGGTAGTAAAAGTTTAACATTCAAGAGAGTGGTTTTATAAAGAGTGTCAGAATCACGGATTGAACGGATTACACAGATTAAAGAAGTTTGAATCACGGATTGAACGGATTACACAGATTTCACGGATTTATGAAGTTTGAATCACGGATTGGACGGATTACACAGATTTCACGGATTTAAAATTTCTGAATAAGGGATTGAGAGGAATATGCTGACAAAAAAAATCCGTGTAATCCTTAAATCAGTTTAATCCGTGATTCAGATGATTTACAAGGAAGTCAGAATCACGGATTGGACGGATTGCACAGATTTCACGGATTAAAGAAGTTTGAATCACGGATTGAACGGATTGCACAGATTAAGGAAGTCAGAATCACGGATTGGACGGATTACACAGATTTCACGGATTAAAGAAGTTTGAATCACGGATTGAACGGATTGCACAGATTTCACGGATTTATAATTTCTGAATAAGGGATTGATAGGAATATGCTGACAAAAAAAATCCGTGTAATCCTTAAATCAGTTTAATCCGTGATTCAGATGATTAAATAAAATTAAATTATATATGAAAATATTAGTAGTTGACGACGAAAGAGATATTCAGATTCTCTTCGAACAGCGTTTCAGAAAAGAAATCAGAGAAAAGATTGTTGAGTTTATTTTTACATTTTCGGGGGAAGATGCACTTGCTTATCTTAACGATCATGCTCATGAGCAGGAGGCAATTTTGATCTTGTCCGACATTAATATGCCCGGGATGAGCGGTCTGGAATTATTAGAAAAGATAAAACAAAAATATCACAAACCTCCGCCGGTAGTTATGATGATCACTGCATACGGCGACGGGGAGAATTTAAGAATTGCGAAAGAACTGGGAGCAGATGATTTTTTAACCAAACCTGTTGACTTCACTTTGTTAAAAGAAAAATTAAATATTAAAAGCTAATGGCAAAAATATTAGTAGCAGATGATGAACCCGATCTCGAGATGCTGATAAAGCAGAAATTCCGTCAGAAGATAAGAGATAAGGAGTATCAATTTGTATTTGCAGTGAATGGTAATGATGCGCTTATAAAAATTAAAGAACACAATGACATTGATATTTTACTGAGTGATATTAATATGCCGGAGATGGATGGTCTTACATTGTTAAGCAGACTGAACGATTCCAATACGCTTATAAAATCAGTTATTGTGTCAGCTTACGGAGACATGGAAAATATACGTATTGCCATGAATCGCGGAGCATTTGATTTCATAACAAAGCCGATAAATTTTGAAGATCTTTCTACAACAATTGAAAAGACTTTGAAATATGTTTCACAAATAAAGGATTCTCTGAAAGCGATTAAGGAGAATAATATTCTGAAGTTGTATGTAGATGAAACAGTGATTAACTTCATGAGCGGTCATGAATATGAATCTTCTTTAATGGTCAGTGAAAATATAGAAGCTACGGTGGCATTTATTGATATTTGCGGCTTTACCTCAATCAGTGAAAATGAATCTCCGGATAAAGTTGTTAATTTGCTTAACAGTTACTTTGATGTGATCGTGAAAGAAATTATTTCTCAAGGCGGATACATTGATAAGTTCATCGGCGATGCGATTATGGCAGTCTTCAGAGATGATTATCATACAGACAGAGCTATTGATGCCTGTCTTTCAGTCAGGGAAAAAATTAAAAGCATTCCTGTGTCATCAGAAAATATTTCTTTTAAACCAAAAGTTGCTATCGGAATAAACAGCGGTGAAATGATTTCCGGAAATATCGGTTCAGCTAGTCTTCGCAGACTTGATTATACAGTGATCGGTGATGTGGTAAATACAGCGCAACGTCTGCAGTCAGCAGCAGCATCGGATCAGATACTTATCAGCGAAAGAGTTTATGAAAAAATTAAGGAATCATTTAATTGTCTAAAACGCGGAGAAGTAAAACTAAAAAATAAATCCAATCCTGTAAGTATCTACGAAGTGATGGAGTAAAATGAAAATTAAAAACTTCTTCGTTTTAACCGGCGCAATGGGCGGTGGAAAATCAGCTGTATTGAAACATATCCGTAAAAATAATTTTAAGTGCATTGACGAGCCCGCAAGACAAATACTCAAAGAACAGAGAAGAATTAAAGGAAAGGGAGTTCCGGAAAAAGATCCGGAGCTGTTCTGTCAGCTTATGCTTTCCCGGTCTGTTCACCTGTTTCAATCAAACGCCGATTATAAAGACACTGTAGTCTTTGACAGGGGAATACCTGACATGATTGCTTATGCTGATCTATTTGGAATAGATAAAAACATTTATATGAATGCAGCAAAAGTTTATTCATATAATAATATTGTATTTATGTTTAACGGTATTGAAGAGATTTATACAACTGATGATGAGAGGAAAATGAATTATAAAGCCGCTGAAAAATTCGGATTTAATGTTAAGGAAATATATAAAGAGCTTGGTTATTATGTGACGGATGTTCCTTATATGTCTGAAGAAGAGAGATCAAGTTTTATAATTGAAACAATTGAAAAAATAATTTAAAGGTAACAAATAACCCATCGCTAAGAA
The DNA here is from genome assembly GCA_002344965.1 of Candidatus Tepidiaquacellales bacterium UBA2330. GTDB lineage: Bacteria > Bacteroidota > Ignavibacteria > Tepidaquicellales > Tepidaquicellaceae > UBA2330. The sequence goes on from DDUU01000037.1 coordinate 55,180, forward strand.
AAATTTTATACATTTTTTGTATAAACATCTGTTAGTATTTTTAAGTAATTCAAATTCAGATTAGAATAATTCAGGTTAGTATTTTTAACAATTAAAGTGTTTCATGTTTATTTTGATACCTGTTAAATTCACACCCCGGAGACAAGACAATATATACCTTCCTGTGAGAAATGAAATGTTTTGTTCTGATTTGTGTAAGCTTCTTTTATCATTCCGCAATATGACTTTCTTGATATACTTTATTACACATTTGAAAAATAATCTAAGTCTAAACTTAAACAAATAAATTATGAAAAAAACTATATGCACTTTACTGATTTTAGGTTTTGGGATAATTACTTATATGAATTTAGTTGCATTCGATACCGGGATAGTTGGGCTTACTAAAAAGAACGGCATGGATATCGGATGTGTCTGTCATGATTTCAGACCAAGTCCTAAAGTAACTGTAACAGTTACAGGACCTTCCGATGTTTTTGTTAATGATACCGTTACTTATAAATTAAAACTGACAGGTGGTCCTGATATTGCCGGAGGGTGTGATATATCAACAAGTCTGGGAGAACTTTTAATTTCATCTAATGATACGTCTCTCAGAAGACAGGAACCATTTGCAGGCGCAGGTTTTGAACTTACGCACAGATATCCGAAATTATTTACAGGCGATACATTAGAGTTTATTTTCAAATATGTAGCACCTTCGACACCAAATGTTACAGATACAATTTTCGCAGCTTCTAATTCGGTAGATAATGATTTTTCTTCTGATAATGATCTGTGGAATTATTCAGAGGATTTTTTGATCAGTGTTTTAGATAAACCTCTGCCTGTGGAATTATCTTCGTTTACTTCTTCAGTCAGCGGAAGAAAAGCGGAGCTTTACTGGTCAACTTCTTCCGAATTAAACAACTCCGGATTCGAAATAGAACGGTTAGAAATAAATTCTCAGAATTTAAGCGACTGGATAAAAATCGGATTTGTTACAGGCAATGGTACAGTTAATTCTGTGAAAGATTATTCTTTTACAGATACCGGATTGAATACAGGAAAGTACTATTACAGACTTAAGCAATTAGACTTTAACGGAAATTTTGAATATTACAATCTGGCAACTGAAGTTGAAATCGGTAAGCCGGATAAAATTAATCTGTCGCAAAATTACCCGAATCCGTTTAACCCTGCTACAAAAATAAATTATGAGCTGCCATCAGACGGATCAGTAAGCATTAAATTGTATGATATTACCGGAAAGGAAGTTGCAGTAATACTGAATGAAGTGAAGACTGCAGGTTACTATACAGTAAACTTTAACGCTGGAAACTTACCAAGCGGCGCTTATATTTACATATTAAGTCATAATAAATTTACAGATTCAAAAAAAATGCTTCTTATGAAATAACAGGATTTAAAAATTCCGGATATATTATAAGCAGGTATTGACTAATCAGACCTGCTTATTTTTTATTTTATAATATTGGAATCAGATTTTTTTGAAATTATTATTTTAAAATAATTTATATGGAACAAAAATATAAAATCCCTTCTCAGACACAAATAGGTCATGTTCATTTGAAAGTTTCTGACATTAATAAATCTCTTGAGTTTTACTGCGGGCTGCTTGGCTTTGAACTTACGACAATGTACGGAAGTCAGGCGGCGTTTATTTCAGCCGGTGGCTATCATCATCATATTGGTCTGAATACATGGCACAGCAAAAACGCTCCGCCTGCAAAAGAAGACGGCGTGGGATTGTTTCATACCGCAATACTTTATCCGACAAGAAAAGATCTTGCTGTAATTCTTGACAGATTAATAAAAGCGGATTATCCTTTGACAGGAGCAAGCGACCACGGAGTTTCAGAAGCTATTTATCTTAATGACCCTGATAATAACGGTGTTGAATTATACAGAGACAGACCTAAAGAAGAATGGTCTTACAATTCTGACGGTACTGTTGTAATGTTTACTAAATCGCTGGATCTGGATGATCTGTTGCAAGAGTTGAAAGTAAATTAATTTCCAAACATCACAGGCAGAACTTGAAATTTATTACTAAGACAGTCTTGATTTTATCAATAATAAGTCTTCTGACTGATATGGCAAGCGAAATGCTGTATCCGGTAATGCCGATTTACTTAAAGTCCATCGGATTTTCTATTCTGCTTATTGGGATACTTGAAGGAATTGCAGAAGCGACTGCAGGAATCAGTAAAGGATATTTCGGAAAACTTTCTGACATATCAGGTAAAAGAGTCCCGTTTGTTCGGATCGGTTATGCATTAAGCGCTGTGTCAAAGCCGATGATGGCGTTTTTTATATATCCGCTCTGGATTTTTTTTGCAAGGACTGTTGACCGATTTGGAAAAGGTATCAGAACAGGCGCAAGAGATGCATTACTTTCGGATGAAGCGGTAATTGAGTCTAAAGGAAGAGTCTTTGGTTTTCACCGTTCGATGGATACTTTAGGAGCTGTTATTGGTCCGGTGTCTGCATTAGTCTATCTTTACTTTTATCCGGGCAACTATATCCAGCTTTTCTATTTAGCATTTATACCGGGCTTTCTAGCTGTTGCAGCTTCATTTTATCTAAAAGACAATAAAATTAAAACACAGACGGTAAAAGTTTCAGCACCGTTATTTTCATTCCTAAGCTATTGGCGTGAAAGTCCATCGGAATACAGAAAAGTTGTAACAGGATTTCTTGTGTTTTCTTTGTTCAACAGCTCTGACGTCTTTCTGCTGCTTAAAGCAAAAGAAACCGGAATGGATGACACTTTAGTGATAAGCGCATATATTTTTTATAATTTAATTTATGCATTGTTTGCTTTTCCTGCGGGAATAATTGCTGACAGGATCGGATTAAAAAAAATTTTTATCTCCGGACTGATAATGTTTGCAGCAGTATATTTCGGAATGGCTGTCAGCTCGAATCTTTTTTTCGTATTCGGTCTGTTTTTTTTATACGGCATTTACGCTTCAGCTACTGAAGGAATTTCAAAAGCATGGATCTCCAATATAACGGATAAAAAAGATACGGCAACTGCAATCGGTTCATATTCAGGATTTCAAAGCGTCTGTTCACTGATTGCAAGCATGCTGACCGGGCTGATCTGGCATCTATTCGGCGCTGCTGCGGCATTTGTAACTTCAGCATCTGTTACTGTTCTTGTAACATTTTATTTTCTGACATTACCTAAACCATCTACATCAGTCATTGAATGAAATCATAATTACCGGAAAAATTTTTATATATAAATTTTTTTAGTTTCAGGCAATGTGAATTTACTCCGGAAATTTATTATTCAGAATAATTTTTGAAATTTTCCTTTAAATTTAAAAATGGAAAGTATTGATACCGGTACAGAAAATAAAAGCACAGGATTATCCTCAGAAGAAGTATTAAAGCAGCGTGAGCTATTTGGCGCTAACAGATCAGCCCAGCCTAAGAACCTGCTTTTAGAAAATCTCAAGTCTGTTTTTTTTGAACCAATGTTTATTTTGCTCCTTGCAGCTTGCTGCATTTACTTTATTCTGAATGAGTTATCCGAAGCTTTTACAATGTTTGCAGCGCTTTTGTTTGTAGCCGGAATTGATATATTCCAGAATTTCAGGAGTCAGAAAGCAATTAAAGCGTTAAGCAGGATTACAAAAAGTAAAACAAAAGTTTTAAGGGATTCTGAAATAATGCATATTGATTTTGAAGAGGTGGTTACTAATGATATTATTATTTGTGAAGAAGGCGATATAATTCCTGCCGATGCTGATATTATTTCTTCAAGTGATTTTTCCCTGAATGAAGCTATACTTACTGGCGAATCTGTTTCCGTTGAGAAATTTTCCGGAGATAAAATTTTACAGGGAACTCTTGCAGTCAGAGGATATTGTCATGCAAGAGTAACTGCCGTAGGAATTAAAACCACACTTTCCGGGATTGGGGAATTAGTATCAGGTACAGGCAAGGATAAAACTCCGCTGCAGATCAAAGTTGCAAATTTTGTAAGGATAATGGTAATCGCAGGCAGTGCGGCATTTGCTTTTGTATGGATCTATTACTGGTGGGAAAGCGGAAGCATGATTCACGGTTTACTGCACGGACTGACTATGGCTATGTCAGTGCTTCCCGAAGAAATTCCGGTTGCTCTGTCCACATTTATGGCGCTCGGAGCTTATCGCCTTTTGAAAGCCGGTGTGATAGCCCGAAGTCCAGGAGCTGTCGAAACACTCGGCTCAGCAACAGTTATATGCGTTGATAAGACAGGAACGCTTACGCAAAATCTAATGAAAGTATCTAATACATTAGATGTGTTTTCCGGAGAGGAAGTAGATTTCAATAAATTTCCTAAGGCATCAGAAATTCTGGAGTATGCAATGTGGGCAAGCGAGGAAAGTCCTTTTGATCCGATGGAAATATCCATTCATCAGTTTTATTCGGAATTGTATAAAACAGATGAAAGAAAAAATTACAAAATGGTAAAAGAATTTCCTCTGTCAGGCTCTCCTCCGGTGATGACTCATATCTATCAGAATAATAAAAAAGATTTTATACTGAGCTGTAAAGGCGCTCCGGAAGGTGTCTTGAAATTATGCAGTATGTCTGAAGAAGATAAATCAAAAATTTTAAAGTATAGTGAAGAATATGCAGAAAAAGGATTAAGAGTTTTAGGAGTAGCGAAAGGTGAGTGGACTGAACAGGAATATCCCGGGTCACAGGAAGAAATAAAATTCAAGTTTCTCGGAATAATTACATTTTATGATCCGCCGGACCCTCACATTCCTAAAGTCATTCAGAGCTTTTATGAAGCCGGTGTCGATGTGAAAATGATAACGGGAGATTATCTGAAAACAGCAGTCGCGGTTGCGGGCAATACAGGTATTAAGACAGACAGAGTAATTACCGGAATAGAACTTTCTGAAATTAAAGATGAAGAACTTAAAAACACTGCCAGGTCCGTGAATATTTTTGCTAGGGTAAATCCGGAGACAAAGTTAAGAATAATAAATGCTCTGAAGCAATCAGGAGAAATTGTAGCAATGACGGGTGACGGAGTGAATGACGCGCCGGCTTTGAAATCCGCTCACATAGGAGTTGCAATGGGAAAGAGAGGGACTGAAGTTGCAAAAGGAGCTGCCGGACTTATACTATCAGGTGATGATCTTTCAAAAATGACAGACGCAATTTTCCTGGGAAGAAGAATAAATGAAAATTTAATCAGAGCGATCCGTTATATTATTTCAATTCATATTCCGATTATTCTGCTTGTTATGCTTCCGATATTTTTATGGTGGCTGCCCGAATCTTTATTTACTCCGATTCATGTAATCTTTCTCGAGTTAATAATGGGACCTACCTGTTCCATTATATATGAAAACGAACCGGCGCAAAAAGATGAGCTGATGAAACCGGCTGATTCGGCAAATAAAAATCTTTTAAAAACATCACAGCTGCTGATAACTATAGTTCAGGGTTTAATGATAACTCTCGGATGCGTTTTAATCGGTTTCTACGGAAGTTATATGGAATTTGACGATGTAAAAATCCGGACCTTGATATTCAGTACGCTAATCATTTCCAATATTTTTCTTACGCTTCTTAACCGCTCTTTTACCAATACAATCTTTGTAACGATAAGGCGGAAAAACAAACTGATTCCGTTGATTATATCATTGTCTCTTTTATTTTTGCTTTTGATTCTGAATGTTCCTTTTTTAAATAATCTGTTTGACATGTCGCCATTAAAGGCGGACGAATTTCTGCTTCCTGTAATGACTGCATTCGCTTCTACTTTCTGGATTGAGCCGATTAAATTTTTTCGGTTCAGGAAAAAAGGAGAGTAATTGCAATTTCTTATGATAAAATAAGATAATAAATTGTGTTCATTAAAATATGAATCGGACGAAAATTCATCTGCCGCTCCCGGCATGTGGGTTCAAATAAAAATTCAGACTATGGATATTGTATCAATCTTAACAGGACTGGCTGCAGGTATTATTATATCATATATAATTTTTTATCTGCTTAACAAAACAAACAATGTGTCAAAGCAGGATTTTGATTCGCTGAATGAAAAGTTTAAGGAAGCTGATACTGAATTGAAAATATTTCAGGACAGACTTTTAACTCAGCAAAATGAAAATATAAAGCTCAGCTCAAGACTTGAATCAAAAGAATCAGAACTCAGCAGTCTTCAATCAAAATCTTCTGCGCTTGAAAGTAATTTTTTAAACAGTGAGAAAAAATTAAGTGAGCTGAAAATTACTTCGGATGAACAGATCAAATCTGTAAATTCTTTACAAAGCGAACCGATTTTATTGAAGGAAAAGTTAGCTGAAGAAAAAGCAAACAATAATTCTTTATCTGAAAATTTGAAAGATCAGAGAGCGGTAAATCAGAAAAAAGATGAAATCATAAATCAGCTTACAGAGAATTTAAACAAACTTACTACGGAAAACAGCGCTTTATCTGCAAACAATAAATCATTAACTGAAAAACTATCGACTCAAAAGGAAGAAATAATTGAGATTCAGAAAACATCACAATTACAATTTGAAAAAATCGCCAATCAGATACTTGAAGAAAAATCCGGTAAGTTTACTGAGGCAAATAAATCAAACATAGAAGCTCTTTTGAAACCTCTTGGTGAAAATATTGACAATTTTAAAAAGAGAGTTGAAGAAACATACGACAAGGAATCCAAACAAAGATTTTCACTTGAAGAAAAAGTAAGAGAATTGATAGAGCAGACAAACAAAGTCAGCAGCGAAGCTAATAATCTGGCTAATGCGCTGAAAGGTCAGGCAAAGAAGCAGGGGAACTGGGGCGAGATGATACTGGAAAGCATTCTGCAGAATTCGGGACTTGTAAAAGACAGGGAATATTTTCTGCAGCAGACAATTAAAGATGATGAAGGCAGGAACTTAAGACCTGATGTGCTTGTAAAGCTTCCTGATAACAGGCTTATAATAATTGATTCAAAAGTTTCACTGGTCTCTTATGATAAATTTTCATCAGCTGAAACGCCTGAAGAACAGTCAATGCATTTGAAAGAACATTTGAAATCAGTTTACAGGCATATTGATGATCTGCAGAGTAAAAGTTATGATAACCTTGAGGCATCGCTTGATTTCACAATGATGTTCATACCTATAGAACCAGCATATCTTATTTCAATTCAGACGGATCAGCATCTGTGGTCTTATGCATACAAAAAACGAATTTTGCTGATCAGCCCTACGAATCTAATTGCATGTCTGAAGCTGATGGCGAACTTATGGAAAAGAGAGCTTCAGAGTAAAAATGCAATGGAGATAGTAAAAAGAGGCGAGCTGCTTTATGAAAAATTTGTTAGTTTTGCATCTGCGCTTGAAGAAGTCGGGAAACATATTGACAAATCGCAGGAGTCATATTCTACAGCGGTTAAGCTTCTTAAAAGCGGAAGCGGTCATCTGGTAGGTCAGGCGCTGAAGCTGAAAAATCTCGGATTGAAATCCAACAAGGAAATTCCGCCTGCTTTTCTGCCGGATGATACAGAAACTGATAACGAAGCGAAACAAATAGAATAAAATGTGAAGCTTAATATATACAGTGCTTCAGTATATAAAATAGTAATATTTTAAAATTCTGAATACGGAACAGGAAAGTCGTGAATAAATATAACCCGGTAAAAAGCAAAGATTTCTTAAAAGCTCTGAACAGAGATCATTATTACTGACTATTGCTTTGAGTGACAGGATATAAAAAAATAAAGTAAAGACGAATGCATTTGAAATATTCAAAGAAGTTTTTAAGTAAACTATTACAGGAGATACAAGTTTGTGAAAGCAATAACGTGCATTAATAATCAGTTTTCCGGTATAAATAAATTGATAAATAAATTAAAAAGAATTTTAAAATTCATCCGTTGTATATATTTTGACCAAACGTATAACTCAAATAGTTTTTAATGTTTTTAATCAAGAATATTATTCCAGATTTTCTTAGATACAGACAGAAAAATATTCTGTTGTATTAAAATTAAGAATTACTAAAAAATAAACTTATATATGAAATATTTTTTAATGCTGATAATAAGTCTGATGTTAACGGAAACACTTATTTCACAGGATCTTGAGCCAAGAAACTATTCAATTCTTCCGATAGGATTGAATGCTGCGGCGCTGGGTTATGTTTATTCATCCGGTGATATAGTTTCAGATGCGAATTCTCCCGTAAAAGATCTGGAATTAACTTCAAATACAATTGTAGCAAGTTATGTCAGAACTTTCGGTTTATTTGGAAAGCTGGCAAGAGTTCAGGCGGTAGTGCCGTTTATTTTTCTTGGAGGAGATCTGAAAATTAACGGAAGAGATACTTCCGGCACAAGAAACGGTTTTGCGGATTCTAAAATTAAATTCGGCATTAATCTTATAGGCTCTCCGGCAATGGAACCAAAAGAGATGATGCAATTTTCGGAGAAATTTGTATTGGGAACAAGCCTGGTAATAGCAGTTCCGACAGGACAGTATTTTGATGAAAAATTAATTAACATAGGTTCAAACCGGTGGGGGTTTAAACCGGAAATCGGAATGTCATATAAACTCGGATCGTTTTATTTTGAATTTTTCACAGGTGTATGGATGTTCACAAAGAATTCAGAATTTTTAAAAACAAATACGGTTACACAGGATCCGATACTTTCTTTACAGGGGCATATAAGTTATTTATTCCCTTCAAAGATCTGGGTTTCAGGAAATGTAGGATATTCAGGCGGCGGTGATTCTCAGATAAACGGAGTTGAAAAAAATGACTATCAAAGAAATGTCAGGTCCGGTTTTACATTATCAGTTCCGTTATCAATGTCACATTCAGTCAAAGCGTCCGTTAACACAGGAGTCACTACCAGGATCGGCGGTAACTTTACGACTTATTCATTGATCTATCAATATATTTGGTTTTAATATTTACTCAAACAGTTAATAACTGATTATAATACATCCTGAAAAGAATTTTAAATAAACTAAAAGCTAAGGATATATTTCAAATTGAAAATCAAAATAAATTTTAAAATTTTTTAACGCTAGTTATGCTGAAAACTTACTTCGCAGGTTCCATTTATGTATTGATTACTGTATTATTTCTTACTTCAGGAAATTTGTATTCTCAGGAAAATATAGATTATTCCAAACAAAAAGATTTAAAAGATGTGATTAGGAAATTGTTTAGTTCGAAGAAAGACTCAATTGATCCGAGATTAAAATTTTCAGATAAGCGTGAGCCTTCTTTTACTTTTTTACCCGGTGTAAGTTATAATCCTGCCACGGCATTTGTAATTGGTTTCAATGCAACTAAAGCATGGTATCTTGGAACTTCAAAAAATACAAACAATTCATCTGCAAATCTTTCAGCTTCTTACACAACAAAGAATCAGTTCAAGTTTTCTTTACAGCAAAATGTTTTTACTAACGATAATAAAATAAATTTTCAGGGAGACGCAAGACTCTGGCTGTTTGCGCAAAATACTTATGGTCTCGGAACGGCGACTAAACCGGCTGATATTCAGGATATGGATTTTAATTTAATCAGATTTAATGAGAATATACTGCTGAATGCTGCAAAGAATTTATTTCTTGGAATAGGATACAGTTTTGAATATTACTATAAAATATCAACTGTTGACAGCAGCGGTATGTTTTTGTATCCAAATCATAACAATACTTACAGTAAGCGGCACGGACTTGACAGTACCAAAAGCATATCTTCCGGACCTGTATTTAATATTTATTTTGACAGCAGGGATAATACTGTAAATGCATATAAAGGTTTTGTCTTTGATTTTAAATATTATTTTTACAATACTTTTTTCGGAAGCCAGTCAAACTGGCAGAAAATCACATTTGACGCAAGAGCATACAAGTCACTCAATGAAAAAAATTCAAATAAGGTTGCTGTATGGTTTATGGGAAACTGGGTTTTGAACGGACTGCCTCCGTATCTCTCACTCACATCTACCGGATGGGACAAATACAATACATCCGGAAGAGGGTTTATTCAGGGCAGATTCAGAGGAAGACAATTTTTATACGGAGAGATTGAGAACAGAATAGATCTGACATCTGACGGATTTATTGGACTGGCTCTTTTTGCTAATGCCACTACAGCAAGCGATCCTGACAGTAATCTGAAAATTTTTGATGCAATTCAGCCTGCAGGCGGAGTAGGAATTAGAATTAAATTTGATAAATATTCAAGAACAAATATCGCAGTAGATTATGCTGTAGGTAATTTCGGTTCATCGGGAATATTTATGAGTATAGGTGAATTTTTTTAAAAAAAAATAATTTTCAATTTATACCGCTGAAAATATTCATTGTGTTTAGATTCCGTTAAATCTATTCTGAAATACTAATCTCCTGCTTATAACTTTTAATTTTTGTATTTTAACAATTAAATTTTCATAACGCCCTTGTAGCTCAGGTGGATAGAGCAGCAGTTTCCTAAACTGCGGGCCGGATGTTCGAGTCATCCCAAGGGCACAATAATTTCATACTGAAATTTGATTCATCTGACCATTTATGAACAGCAGCAATAATAAAGTTGCACTGGTAACCGGAGGCGCAAAAAGACTTGGCAAATATATTTCCGTTTCACTTGCTGAATCCGGATTTGATATAATATTAAATTACAATTCGAGTTCACAGAAAGAACTGAAAAAAGTGTTGCAGGAATTTTCAGATGCAGGAGTAAAAGTCACACCGGTAAAATGCGATGTTACAAATGTTACTGCAGTGAAAAGAATGTTTGCAGTTGTAGAAAAGAAATACGGAAGACTTGACCTGCTTGTAAATAATGCTGCCATATTTAGGAGAACCGAATTTACGGAGACAACGGAAAAGGAGTATGACAGTTTTCTTGATACGAATCTGAAAGCAGTTTTCTTCTGCTGTCAGGAAGCGGCAAAGTTAATGATGAAGAGCAATAATAAGATAAGCAGGATCATAAACATTGCTTCACTCGGAGCGATTGAAAACTGGACAGGATTTATTCCTTATTCTCTTGCGAAAGCCGGAGTTATTAAACTTACAGAACAGCTCGGTAAAAAACTTGCTCCTGATATACTTGTAAATGCTGTTGCTCCGGGTACGATAGAAATGGAAGATGAAAGGAATGCTGACTTTGAAAATATAAATAAGTATCCGATGCGTAAGTTTGCTGATCCTGAGGATATAGTTTCACTTGTAAAATATCTTGCATTAGAAAACAAATATATTACCGGTCAGACATTTACTGTTGACGGAGGTAAAAGTCTGTGAATATGATTCTAAAATTATATCCGGAAACATTTTTTAACTTAAAATAATTGATGAAATTTTTAAACAAGTCACCAAAAGCTTACCATGATCTGAATTTTTTAAATTCCCCTCAGGCAAGAGACATCAGAATACTGACAGAATATAAAGAGCCCCTTGAAAGATTCAGAGTTCAAAAAATTTTTAATACGGTGGTATTTTTCGGATCTGCAAGGACATTACCTCGAAAGACTGCATTGAAAAATTTAAAAGAGGTCAAAACAAAAATAAAGAATGCCGGAAAGATAAGTACAATACTTAAACGTGAACTTAAGAACGCTGAAACAAATCTAATGATGTCAAAATATTATGAAGAAACTGTCGAGCTCGCGCAAATGATGACTGAATGGGCAATGGGACTCGGAAAACCTCACAAATATGTGGTCTGCTCAGGCGGAGGTCCGGGTATAATGGAAGCTGCAAACAAAGGAGCTATGAAGGCAAAAGGACTTTCAATAGGTCTTAATATTTCTCTTCCGTTTGAACAGTATCCTAATCCGTATATTACTCCGGATTTAAATTTTGAATTTCATTACTTCTTTATGAGAAAATTCTGGTTTGCGTATCCCGCTAAAGCTCTGGTTATTATGCCGGGAGGATTCGGTACTCTGGATGAACTGATGGAAATACTCACTCTGGTGCAGACAAAGAAGTTAAGAAAAAAAATTACTGTAGTTATCTACGGTAAAGAATTCTGGGATAAAATTATAAATATGGAAATGCTTGCAGAGCTGAATGTAATTTCTCCTGAGGATCTGAAGCTGTTTAAATTCGTAAATACTCCTAAGGAAGCTTTCGATTATTTAACAAAAGAGCTAACAAAAAATTATGTTAACAAAGTAAGAAGATGATCATTAGCATGACAGGATTCGGAAGATCAGAAGGAATTTTCAAAGGCAGAAAATATTATGCAGAGATCCGTTCTGTGAACAACAAATACAGCGATATTGGCATTAGATATCCCAGACAATTTGCTCCTTATGATGCTGAGCTGAAAGAGATAATCAGAAAAAAAATCTCAAGAGGAAAAATCAGCGTTACAATAATATCAGAAAGTCAGGATTCGTCAGCCGGTATTATGAATATGGAACCCGGCATTTTAAAAAAGTATGTTTCGGATCTAAAGAAAATGAATGAAGCTGTCGGTTCGGATGAAAAAATAAAACTTGAACATATAATAAGTCTGGCGGCAATATTCAGTCCTGAAGTTATAACCGAGACTAATGATTCCGAAAGGAAATTTTTATTCAGGCTTCTGGAAAATGCCGTGAATGATCTTAACAAAATGAAAAAGAAAGAAGGTGATTCATTAAAAAAGGATATAAGCGAGAGAATTAATTTTATAAAAAAGGAATCAGACAAGATTTCCGCATTAACAAAAGGAAAAGCTGATCTTTTGAGGAAAAAGTTAAGGGAGAAGATAAATTCAATTTTATCCGATAAGAAATTAATTGACGAAAACAGACTGGAAACAGAAATTGTTTTATATTCAGAAAGAATTGACATCACCGAAGAGCTTATTAGATTAAAAAGTCATTTGAAATATTTTACCGATAACATAAAATCCGATGAGCTGTCCGGAAGGAGACTGAACTTTCTGGTGCAGGAGATTAACAGGGAGGTAAACACAATTGCATCAAAATCATTGGATGCGGAAATCTCTCAGAAAAGCGCTGTAATAAAAGAGGAGCTTGAAAAAATCCGTGAACAATTACAAAACGTCGAATAAATCTTAAATGCTTTTTGTCATAGCAGCTCCTTCCGGAGCGGGTAAAACAACTATAGTTAAGGAAATTCTGAATCAGATACCGGAGCTTGTATTTTCTGTATCGGCTACTACAAGAAAAAAACGGGAAAATGAAAAGGAAGGTGTGGATTATTTCTTTTTTACAAAAGAAGAATTTCAGAATATGATTGAAAAGGATGAGCTTGTTGAGTATGAAATTATTTTCAAAGGAGATTATTACGGAACATTAAGGAAACCGGTGGAAGAGAATACTATGAAAGGAATAAATATGGTCTTTGATGTTGATGTAAAAGGCGCTCTGGCAATTAAAAAATTATACGGAGATGATTCGGTTCTTATATTTATAAAACCTCCTGACAATGATACATTGAAAGAAAGACTTAAAAAAAGAGCAACAGAAAGCGCTGAACAGATAAATGAAAGAATAAAAAGGGTTGATTTAGAAATCGCAAAAGCCAAAGAATTTGATTATATTGTTCTAAACCAAAATCTTGAAAAAGCAATTGCTGAAGTAAAGCAAATAATTTTAAGTAAAATAAATAAATAATAAATGGCAATAGAAACATTAGACCTGGAGAAATTCGAGTCGAAAACGGCAAATCTTTATGAATCTATAGTTGTAGCATCAATGAGATCAAGACAGATTAATGATTCCATGAAACTGGAATTAAATCAGAAACTTGAACCGATTATCGCAAAGGAAACGGAAGATGATACTATAATGAATCAGGATAAGCTTAATATTTCGCTTGAGTTTGAAGTGAGACAAAAACCAACAATTCAGTCTGTCCATGAGTTAATGGAAGACCGTCTTAATTACAGATTCAAAAACGAAAAAGACAGCGAGTAAGCAAGATCTTTATAATTTTAAAATCATTTTTAATATCCCGGAGTTTTCGGGATATTTTTTTTATCGGAAAATATGCTGGAAGGTAAAAAAATTTTAATAGGTATATCAGGCGGAATTGCAGCTTATAAAATCTGTTATCTTGTAAGATACTTTATAAAACAAGGAGCGGAAGTAAAAGTTATCATGACTCCTTCTGCAGTTAATTTTGTTTCCCCGGTAACACTGTCCGCTTTATCTAAAAATGAAGTTATCATTAATATGTTCTCACCGCATGAGAATACTTATAAACTTGAAAAAGCGGAAACCAAAACATGGCATGTCAATCTCGGATTATGGGCTGACGTTTTTGTAATCGCTCCGGCAACAGCAAATACACTTGCAAAAATCAATCACGGTATATGCGATAATTTTTTATTAACCTCAGTGCTGGCTGCAAGGTGTCCCGTCTTTCTCGCCCCGGCAATGGATGATGATATGATAAAAAATCCCGTTTCAAAAAATAATCTAAAGTCATTACGCGAGTACGGATACAATATAATTGAATCTGAATACGGAGAGCTGGCAAGCGGACTTACGGGCGAAGGAAGAATGGCTGAACCCGAAAAAATATTTGAAATAATAAAAGAGTTTCTCAGCCGGCGAAATGATCTTAAGGGAAAGAAAATTCTTGTTACTGCGGGACCGACAGTTGAATTCCTAGACAGGGTAAGATTTATCACAAACTCATCCACCGGAAAGATGGGATTTGAAATTGCAAGAGCGGCAAATGACAGAAGCGCTTCTGTTACATTAGTGACCGGTCCTGTCGTTTTAAATGATATTCAGGGAGTAAAAAGAATTAATGTAAGGACAGCCGGCGAAATGTTCAATGCCGTGAAGTCAAATATTAAAAATAAGGATCTTGTAATAATGTCTGCTGCAGTTGAAGATTTTGTTCCTGTGAATTCAGTCAGAGGAAAGATAAAGAAAGAAGAAAAGGAAAAATTTGTATTTGAATTTAAAAGAGCTGTTGATATACTTCAATATTTAGGAGAGAGGAAAAAGAATTTTAAACTTATAGGATTTGCTCTTGAAACAGAAAATGAAATTGAAAATGCACGTATGAAGCTGAAGAAAAAAAATCTTGATATGATCGTTTCCAATAATCCTGACACAGAAGGATCGGGATTTGGTACTGATACGAATAAAGTAAATTTTATTACTTCAAAAAACACAGAAAGTCTTCCTCAAATGAGCAAGTATGAAGTTGGCAATGCAATACTTGATAAATATCTTAAGATGAAATGAAGCGGGTTAGTCAAAATATTATAAAAGATATTTCTGAGCACATTGAGTTTATGAAGAGATATAATTTGTTTCCTTTGCATAATGACGGATTAATGTTAACTGAAGCACTTAAGAGTCTTGAAAATTTTGATGCGAGTGATATTTCAGGATCCGTTGAAAAGAAAATATATTCTTCTGAAAAGAGCAGCCGGGCTTCGAATGTTGTATCGGAAAAAGTTGTAAATTTTGATAAGCAAATTAATGAAGATTTTAAGAATGAACTTACAGATAACTACGAAGTGAAAAAAATTACAAAGGAAATATTTAAAACAGATATTCCGGATTTTAATGAAATAAGTAAACTTAAAGATACAATCAGCAATTGCTTTAAATGCAGAGAGCTTTCTAATTTGAGAAACAATGTTGTATTCGGAAGCGGAAATGAAAATGCCGATCTGGTAATAGTCGGCGAGGCTCCGGGTGCGGATGAGGATAAGCAGGGATTGCCTTTCGTCGGCAGAGCCGGAAAATTACTTACGGATATTCTTAAAGCTATTAATTTTTCAAGAGATGAAGTTTATATCTGTAATATTCTGAAATGCAGACCTCCTGAAAACAGAAATCCGATGCCGGATGAAATTGAAAACTGTGAACCTTTTTTGTATAATCAGTTAAAACTTATTAAACCAAAACTAATCCTTGCTCTCGGTACTTTTGCATCACAGACACTGCTGAGATCAAAGGAGCCGTTAGGAAAGCTCAGAGGAAGATTTCATACATATGAGGGAGTTAAAATGATGGTAACTTATCATCCGGCAGCGCTGCTGAGAAATCCGGCATGGAAAAAACCTACGTGGGAAGACGTTAAAATGCTGAGGGCGGAATATGACAATATGATAAAAACATAAACTGAAAATTAAAAATTTAAAATCAAAATTGAAAAAATTAACTAAATATAAAAACAAAACTTTATTGCTTGATAAGCCGGTCAATGAAGAAATGGAAGTTGAGCATACCGGGAAAACCCCTCCGAATGCTCTGGACCTTGAATCAAAAATACTGGGTTCGATTCTTATTGATAACAATGTAATCAATGATGTTTTTGAAATAATTGACTCCAGACATTTTTACAGGAAAAAGAATGAATATGTATTTGATGCAATTAAAAACCTGGATCAGAAGAAAGAACCTATTGATCCGAGTACATTAAAAGAAGAACTTCAGTTAACGGGTAAACTGGATATAGTCGGAGGCATAGAGTATATAATAGATCTTACTTCTTCTATTTCGACATCTGCAAACGCAAAATATTATTCAAGAATTGTACTGGAAAAATATTTACTTAGAAATCTTATTTCAATTTCTTCTGGTATAGCTGACAAATGTTTTAATCCTGAATCCGATACTTTTTCGATACTTGACGAAGCCGAACAGAGAATACTTGATGTTTCCGAATCACTTTCCAAGAAGAAAGTAATTTCAGTCAAAGATGAGATTGACAATATTATAAACATGCTGGCTGAGCAGAAAGAAAACAAAAGCGGTCTTGTAGGTATTCCGACAGGATATTCAAGACTGGATGATCTGACTGCAGGATTTCAGGATTCGGAATTAATAATAATTGCGGGAAGACCTTCACACGGAAAGACTGCTTTTTCCATGAACATAGCGCGGAATGCCGCGATTGATCACGGAAAATCAGTAGCTATATTCAGTCTTGAAATGTCTTTCAGAGAGCTAATTCTCAGAATGCTTTCAGGTGAAGCGAGAGTCAACGGTAAAAATCTTAAAACGGGAAAGACCACAACAGATGAGTGGAACAGGGTTATTAAAAGTTTTCATAAACTGAAGACGAATTTATTTATTGATGATACAAGCGAACTCTCCATACTTGAGATCAGAGCAAAAGCCAGGAAGATGAAAAAAGAATTCGGCATTGATATGATCATTGTTGATTACCTACAGCTTGTAAAAGGTCCTGAATCAGCAGAAAGAAGAGATCTTGAAGTTGCATATGTTTCCAGAGGATTAAAAGCTCTTGCCAAGGAACTTGAGATTCCGGTAGTTGCATGCGCACAGCTTAACCGATCTATTGAGCAGAGAGGAAAAGAGAAAAGACCGCAGCTTGCCGATCTGAGAGAATCAGGTTCAATAGAACAGGACGCTGACGTTGTTATATTTGTTCACAGACCTGCAATGGGTAAAAGTCTTAACAGGGATGATCCGGATTATCTTACTGAATTGAGAAAAGCGGAAATTATTATAGGCAAGCAAAGGAACGGTCCGATAGATGATTTTGAACTTGTATTTTTAAATGAGTATGCAAAATTTGAAAATCAGGAATATCATCCTGTTATTGAAATTCCGGGATATGTAAAATCAGATGATCCTTTTTAGTGAAACTAACTTTAGTTAAACAAAAAAACCCGGTACAGTTAAGTTACCGGGTTTTTTTTATTAATAATTAATCCTATCAGGATTTTTTATCACTCTTCTTTTTTGAATCGCATTTTGTACCGTCTTCACAATTACCCTGAAGACCTTTTTCCTTAACAGAAGCTGCGATGATCTCAGGATTTGTTTCTTCGCCTGAATACATGACTTTTATGCTTGTCATTTTGGAAACACTGCATGTTTCTCCGTAAACAACTTCTTTCACGCCGCTGATTCCCATAAGATTTCCTGTCATGTCAGTTTTACAGCCGTCGCAATGAATTTTATCAGTAACGAATTCGTAAGCAGCAAAACCGGATAGATCATCATCGGAAGTGTTGCTTGCGCTGCTCATTTTATCTCCGGAGCAATCGCTTTTAGTTTCTGTGGTTCCTGCTGTTTTTGTGCAGGTTGAAGAGCAGTCTTTCTTGTCTTTATCGTCTGCAATTAAATTATTGTTCTGAACATAAAAAATACTCAGAGCAACGATTACAACAAGTGAAGCAATTAAGATAAGTTTCTTTTTCATTTTTGTTATTGTTTGGTTATTAAAAAAATATAAATTTATTATTTTGGAGTTACATCCGCTAACTTATTATTTTCTATTTTAATTTCACTTTTTTTGATTTTTCTTTGATTTTTTTTTACAGTCTGAATTTTCTCTTATTTCTTTATTTATAACAATATTTAAATTTTTGTTTGTACTGGTGTAAAGACTTTCATACTTATCCTGATTAATATTAAACTCTCTTTCAGATTTATTTTTTCGGGAGTATTTATTCTGATTTTCTGAATGCTCTGTTGCTTTGATTAGATTAACTTTATCAGAACTTTTACATTCATCTGTGTATTTGGAATCCGATTCAAATCCGGTATTGGATTTTAAAAAATCCTTTTTGTTTGTCTTTCTCTTATTTTTTAATTTTGAATCCTTAGAAATTACATGATTAAATTCAAAACCATTACCGTTAACAAAATCTTTATTTACAGTTGCTGAAAAACATTCCTTGTTGATAACTGATCTTTGAGAGTTTTGATTCGCATTATTTTCAGCAGTTAAATTACTCAGACTTTTACTTTTTCTGATCCCGGAATTTCTATTATTTTTCTTTAAAAGGTTATTCAGTTCAGCAGTAAAGTCAATATTCAAATCAGGTACAGGCTTTTCTGTTTTTGCCTGATTATCTTTACTGATATCTGATGTAGCGCTTTCCGAAAATGATTTTAAAGTCTTTGTTTTGCTAATTGACTTACGGAATGTTTTTTTAACTGAATTAACTTTTTGAGGGTTATTAAAATTTGAAATTGCATCATCACCGTTCAAAGGTACATTAATTTCCATTTCATCTGCGGTGAAAACTTTATCGAAAGAGTTTTCAATTATAGTATTGAATTGATAATAAATGAACCCGGCTAAAAGGGAAACTATTACAGAAGACAGATAATTTTTTTTATACTTCATGGCAATTGTAATATATTATTTAATCCCGTTTTTGTTATTTATAATATACAATTTTCAATCAAAAATTAAAATATTTTTTTAAAACTAAATTTATTGGAAATGCAATATTGAATTTATAAAATATTTACTTGATCCTTTTTATTGCGACAAGAGTTCTGTCGTCAGAATATTTTCCCTTAACAGAAAACTTATTCACATCCTGTATGATCTTACTGCAAATTTCCTTTGCGCTAAAATTTTTATTTTTCATCAAAATCTGTTTCAATCTGTCTTCTCCGTAAAATAAAAAATCTTCATTCGTGGCTTCCACAATTCCGTCTGTATAAAGAAGAAGTATGTCATTTTTTTTAAAATTTATGCTGTCCGAATAATATTTCTGATAGGGGGCAGGACCGAGTACCGGACCTGTGGCTGATAAAAATTCTGTCTCGCCTTTTTCTGAGTTATAAAAAACAGGAGGGTTCTGACCTGCATTAACATACTGGCAAAGTCCTTTTCTGTCTTTTATAAGTTCACAGTAAAAAAGTGTAACAAATCTTTCATAAGGAAATGTCTCATATACAAGATTGTTAATTTTCTTAACCATAGTAGTAAGCTTGATCTGAAATTCAACTCCCATTCTTAAAGCACCTGAAACATACAGTGCCTGAGCTGCAGCTGATATGCCCTTTGAAGCCGCATCTCCGACGGCAATACCGACTCTTTCCTTGTCTTCGCTTTCTATATAATCAAAAAAATCGCCTCCTACTATTTTATCGGGTATTGAAAGACCGAACATTTCAAAGTTACCGAATTTCATTTCATGATCAGGCAGAATGCTTTTTTGAATTTCACGAGCTTTGTTTAGTTCAAGTATATTTTCTTTAGCTGAAGATTCAATTCCTTTACTCCTTATTATGGAGCTGAGCGTCATGCTAATGATATTCAGAGTATTTAAAAGATCATCTTCTATAAATTTTGCATTGAGAGCTATAAGATATTCATAAAGATAGAAAATTTGATCTTTATCATCTTTGAATTTATATCTTTCACCGACTCCGGTTGCAGAGTAATGATAAATACCTTTGTCAATCAGATATTCGTCTGTTTCCTGAGCGATTACCGATCTGTACAGTCCGACATCTTTAAACATAGGATACTGGTTAACACTCAGTTCATAATTCTTTTCTATCAGATCCACATCTCCCATTTGTTCGAATAGCGAATAAGAAGTCTTTTCTTTGTTAAGCATCCATAATCTTCCTCCGATTATTTTTATTTCCTCGTTTTTAATGATCTGTTCAAGGACGTAAGTGAGAAGCTCTTTGTCATTATTAATTTTAGGCGCTTCCTTTACAATGTTTTCAATTGTTCTGAATAGTTTTTTTTGCTCCATATGTTTTATAAAAATTTTATTATTTGGTATTTAAAGATTTCTTTAGATTATTCCTTTCCATATATATATCGCCCATCTCCGCTCCAACCACGAGCACGAGTGAAACATAATAAATAAAAAAGATACTGATTACAATTGTAGCAAATGCTCCGTAGATCCTGCTGTAACTTGCAACATTCAGGATATAAAATCCAAAAAGATACTTTAGCAGTTCAAAAAATACTGCGGTAACGAATGACGAAAAAAATATAACTTTTCTGTTGATCTTCCAGAAAGGAACAAACAGATACAATATATAAAAGAGAGTAAAAGAAATTATAAATCCAATTATGACGGGGACCATTTTCTGAAAAAAACTAAGATCGATATATTCACCGAAAATACCCTGAGAATAAGTTTCAATGATTGGCACTATTCCTGTGATCGCAAGGGATAACAGAAGCAAAACAAGTGAAACTATTACAAGAAAAAAATCCCTGACCTTTTCTTTAAAAAAACTCAGTTCGGCTTCGACTTTAAAAACTTTCTTTAAAACTTCTCTTAAAGCGCTGAATACGCCGCTCGCAGTCCAGAATATACCTATAATACTAACCAGACCGGTGACAAATGTATTTGCTGTCAGCTCTTTTGTTTTATCTATCAATTCAAATATTATCCGTTCTTTATACTGTCCCGGAAGCGGGATGATGCTGTTGATATAATCAACCAATTTTTTCTGAACAGTTTCACTATCAAGATAAATGCCTAAGAAAGTA
The DNA here is from genome assembly GCA_002344965.1 of Candidatus Tepidiaquacellales bacterium UBA2330. Taxonomy (GTDB): domain Bacteria; phylum Bacteroidota; class Ignavibacteria; order Tepidaquicellales; family Tepidaquicellaceae; genus UBA2330. Next base: position 76,389 of record DDUU01000037.1, read on the forward strand.
AATATGAGCAGCGCAAAAGGAATAAGACAGATCAGAATATTAAATGATATACCGGAAGACATTATCCATATATGATCATGATCAAATTTATACAAAAGTCTGTCGGAATAATAAATAATTCTCTCAGCATACTTGTTTTTCTTGATCCGGTCAATTAGTTTTTTCATTCTCAAAAAAGTTTACCGCAGTTATTTTCGACTTCAGACAAAAAATCGGAGTTGTAGATAATTCCGCTAAAATTCAGGATCTGTTCGCTTGTAACTGTATCCTCCTTAATATGTTTTGAGAATTTTCTTATATAGGAATAAGCTTTTTCTGTTCCTGCTCCGCTTTTAAGTGGTCTTAAAAAATCCATTCCCTGAGCTGCGCATAAAAACTCAATAGATATAATATTTTTAACATTATTAATAACATCAAAACATTTTATAGAAGAGACTGACCCCATTGAATTATGGTCTTCCTGATTAGCGCTGGTAGGAATAGAATCTACGGAAGCGGGGTGGCATAATACTTTATTTTCGCTGACAAGAGATGCAGCAGTATACTGTGCTATCATCAGACCTGAATTTAATCCGCCTTTACTTGTGAGGAATCTCGGAAGTCCGCTCAGACTTCCGTCAAGAAGTCTTGCAGTCCTGCGTTCGCTGATATTACCGAGTTCGCTTACGGCAATGGCCAGGAAATCTGCTATAAACGCAAGCGGTTCCCCGTGAAAATTTCCTCCTTCAATGTGTTCGCCTGATTCGGGAAATAAAAGGGGATTATCAGTTGCCGAATTTATTTCCGTTTCAAGAACTTTCTTACAATGAGAGATAGTGTCCTTGACTGCGCCGTGCACCTGCGGCATACATCTGAGAGAATAAGCATCCTGTACTTTTCCGCAGTCTCTGTGAGATCTCATTATCTCACTGCCTTTTAAAAGTTTTCTTAAATTTGCGGCGGATTTTTTTTGACCGGGATGAGGTCTTACAGACTGAAGTTTTTCAGAAAACGCTTTGTCAGTGCCTCTCAAAGCTTCTAGTGACATGCTTCCGGAAATATCTGCAAGCTTTGAAATATATTCAGCATCAAAAATTGATTTACATATGTATGCTGACATCATCTGTGTTCCGTTTATCATAGCAAGACCTTCCTTGGCTGAAAGTTCAAAAGGCTGCAGCTTTTTTGATTTCAAAGCAATACTGCTTTTTATAATATTGCCGTTTAACTTACAGAAACCTTCACCTATTAAAAGAAGTGCAAGATGTGACAGAGGAGATAAATCTCCTGAACTACCGACAGAACCTTTTGAAGGTATCAGAGGGATTATGCCGGAATTAAAAATTGAAATCAATCTTTGGATGAGTTCAGGTCTTACGCCTGAAAAACCTTTTGCAAGAGAATTTATTCTGAACAGCAGCATAAGTCTTGCTATTACATCGGGAACAAATTTTCCTACACCTGCAGAGTGTGAGAGTATTAAATTTCTTTGTAAAATTTTTGAGTCTTTCTGTGATATCCTGACATCTTTAAATTCGCCGAAACCGGTTGTAACACCGTAGATGACTTCATTGTTTGCGATCCAGCTTTTCACCATTTCAGCAGACGCTTTAATATTTTTTTCTGCTGACCGCTGCAGTCTGATCTTCTGACCGGAAGTAACTATCAGAATTGAATTTTCAACAGTAAGATTACTGCCGTTTATAGTAAAAAATTTAGTTTGCATTAATCAATATACAAATGAAGTATAGAATTTTAAAGATATAAAAAGGCATTTATAGCGGGAAGTATGAAATGAACAGGATGAAAATGAGTTAAGAGGATTTAATTAATTTCAAATCATTTATAAAGTCTTCAGCGTCTTTCCTGCTGTTAAACCAGTGTGAAGATTCGACGGATTTAAAAATGAAAAATTTTTTAAGAACATTGACGATCCACATAGCAGGATCAGAATATCTGTTAATTAATTCAACTGTTTTTCCGTTTACGGAAAATTTTTCCCGAAAATCTTTCATTAATTTTTTTTATAATTTATATAAATTATATCTTTATATATACGACAATGTTTGTGCTTCTCCCGTTGTAGCTTTTAAGACATCTGTGCTATGTATTAATTTTTAATAGCGTAAAAAATGGATATTAAAATAATTCCTCATCAGATAATTTGAACTTAATAAAAACTCATTCGTATTTAAGTCATTTGAAAAATTGAAAAAGAAAAGATTGATAAAAAAAATTTACGATTTTTATTCTGATGATTTAACTTCTAAAGAACTTGAAAACACACTATTCAGAGAGACGCCGGTCAGATATAAATATTATTTAAAAGAACTGGAAAAGTCCGGAGATATTCACACCGGCAAGAGCGGAATCTTATCCAAAGTAAAAACATTTACAAAAGCTTTTCTTGTAAAGCTCTCACCTGTTATACGAATTTTTTATTCTGCTGCTATAGCTGCGTTTTTGTTTGCATGGCTGTCAGAAAACTGGAATTTAGCCGTGCTTACTTTTATAGTTCTAAATTTTATACTGATTTACGAAATAGCTGAAAAGCTTACTTCACGGGATGAACTGAAAGTAGCGAGAGATCTGCAGATCAGTCTTATTCCCAAAGAACCTCCCGTAGATGATTTTTTTGAAGTATCTTATTATTATGAAACTGCAAAAGTAGTGGGCGGTGATTTTATAGATTTTATAAAAAAGAACGATAGTGTCTATTATATATCCACAGGAGATATTTCAGGCAAAGGAATGTCGGCGGCATTGTATATGATTCAGGTGAGACTTCTGATGAGACAGCTTTCGGATCAGATTGAAAATCCAAAACTTATATTGAGAGCTCTCAATGAGAACGTTTTCAGGCATATAAAAAAAGGACTTTATTTCAGTGCTGTATTAACTGAAGTCAATCGTAATAAACTTAAAATATGCAGAGCAGGGCATTCGCCTGTGATTTATTTTGATAAATCCGCCGGTATATGCCGCGAGATCAGACAGAACGGGATGGCTGTCGGACTTTGCGAGGGTGAACTGTTTGACAATGCGCTTGAAGAAATAGAAATTGAAGCGGGATCTGGTGACATTATTTTTTATTATTCCGACGGACTTACTGAAAGTATGAACAGTTTGAAAGAAGAGTTTGGTCTTGAAAAAGTTAAGGAGATATTATGCGGTAATTATTTCAGAACCGCTGAAGATCTGAAAAGCATATTTCTGTCAGAAATAAATAAATTTATCGGTTATTCTGAAGTTCATGATGATATCACTTTAATTATTTTAAAAGCTAAATAAAATTTACTTACTCCGTTTTTTATTTTTTACCTCTTTAATTCCTGAATCTCTTACATTACCTCTGCAATATAAGCATACTTACTTTAAGCAAGTTAGTATGCGATATATATTTAAAGTTTATAACCTTCAGATTATTGCTTGTTTATTATGATAAATAGAGATATATATTAAAGTAAAACATTTAATAAAATAAGTTTTTATTTAAAAAATTTTTTTTTATTTTAGCTGACTTAAAATTTTATTAATCAAACGAAAGGATTCTATTATATCATTTCTATGGATTTTTATCTTTACTTCTGAGTTATCTAATCTGACAGATTAAATTTCCTTTTTCTATACCCCAAAATAGAAATAGCAATGGTGTATAAAAGGTATGAAAACAGAAAAAATTTTTTCTATTGGTGTTTCATATATTTTAATTGCACTTACTTTTCTTTTCAGTAGTTCATCAAACGCTGATCCGGTATCACAATCCAACTCAACCGGAATCACTTCTGCACATACATTATACAATTTTCCAAGAAATCTTCAGCTTTATGCAAGGGATAATTTCGACTCTGCTGAAGTTACATATTCCGGTAAAATAAATACCGCAGGATATGATTCCGTATATGTGGAAGTTTTTAAGAATGCTTCTATCTGGAATAGGAAAAGTTCTAAATTAATATATGCAAACGGTTCAGCTTCATTTGACCTGAAACAAAAAATACATGCAGAACTTTCAGAGTATCATTTTAAACTGTATGTGAAAACAGGTACTGCGAGCACTCTGATCAGCAAAGCGGACAGCGTGGTCTGCGGGGATATCTTTTTAATCGGAGGTCAGTCGAATTCTCATCCGACCGATGCTCAGATGACTTATAAAAATGAATTCTGCAGATCTTTCGGAATTCAGACACTTAACTATAACTCATTTCCGTATAATCCTGCCGATACTCTTTGGGGGCTTTCCAAAGCTGACGGAGCGGTAAGAGTTTTCAGCGGACCCCATAATGTTGGGATTTGGGGACTTGAACTGCAGAGAATGATCAAGGAAAATTTCGGCATTCCCACTGCAATAATCAACGGAGGCGCTGCCGCTTCCACCATTGAAAACAATCTGAGAAATAATAACAATCATACAGATATCAATACTATTTACGGCAGACTTTTATACAGATCACAAAAAGCAGGAATTACAAATAATGTCAAAGCGATAATCTGGTTTCAGGGTGAATCAAACGGGTCTCTCTCCTGGCAGAATTATAAACAAAATTTTCACACTTTATATAATCAATGGAGTCAAAACTATCCGGGTTTTGAATATACTTATGTATTTCAGACAAGACCAAGCTGTTCGGAACAGTATGCGAGTCAGCTCAGAGAAGTCCAGAGAAAATTACCTGAATCAATTTCAGATCTCGAAGTATTATCAACATCAGGTCTTCCATATTACGGAGGATGTCATTATCAGTATCTCGGTTACAAAAATATCGGTACTGTGATTTTCAGATATGTGAGCCAAAGATTTTATTCGCCAATAGATACTAACGGAATGCGCGGTCCGAACGTAAGAACTGCATTTTACACCAATGCTCAGAAAAATGAAATTGCAGTATTATTTAATAACTCTTCAGTTTCATACTGGCCTGCTGATACTCTCGGACAAAGCATGAAAAATTATTTTTATCTTGACGGACAGACAAATAAAGTTTCCTTAGGTTTGAAATCCGGCGATACTATAAAGTTAAAACTTTTTACCGGCAGTAACGCAACAAAACTGACTTATCTGCCGACAGTATGGACTCATACGGATTCTGTTGTATATCTCGGACCTTTCTTAAGAAATAATAAAGGTATCGGAGCGTATTCATTTCACGATTTCCCGATTACCAACAATCCCCTGACATACATTAATATAAAACTTTCAGCGGAAGGATTGTATAACCTTTATGAGGAAAAATTAAATTTGTCTGATACTTTTACAATTTATATTAGAAATAACTTCTTCCCGTTTCAGATAAGGGATTCTGCAAAGATCACAATTGATTCACTTGATTTTACAGGAAGTTTCAATACGTCAGCATTGACTACGGGAACTTATTATTTTGTGATAAAAGGTAAAAACACAATTGAGACATGGAGTAAAAGCGGCGGAACTTACATTGAATCAGGAAAAATAATTAATTACGACTTCAGATCATCTGCCTCTCAGGCATACGGAAATAATTTGAAACTGATAGACGGTATTTACTGCATATACAGCGGTGATGTAAACAGAGACGGATATATTGATCTGTCTGACCTTCTGAGAATAGATAATGATGCAAGTAATTTATTGCACGGTTACCATGATACTGACATTGACAGGGACGGTTTAGTAGATCTGAGCGATCTTTTAATCGCTGAAAATAACGCCGGAAATTTTATTGTCAAATTAACTCCGTAAATGATCATTTAGTTTTTCACATATAAATTTAATTTAAATCCCGGTACTAAGCCGGGATTTTTATTTGTATATTGCATTAAATTTTAAACATAATTTATTTAAATTCATAAAAATTTTCAGACAATCAAATCAATTTTCAAATGGAAACTATAAATGAAACCGAAGTTAAAGTTCAGGATGCAAATAAAAAAAACGAAGATTTTCTGCCCCTGAAAAGAATTGATCACCTTGAGTTTTATTGCGGGAATGCAAAACAGTCTGCATTTTTTTATCAGTATGTAATGGGTTTTAAACTCACAGGTTACTCCGGACTTGAAACAGGAAACAGGGAAAAGACTTCTTACTTACTGGAGCAGGGTAAAATAAAATTTGTTTTGTCTTCACCGCTTACAGACGATAATTTTATAGCAGAGCATCATAAGAAACACGGTGACGGTGTCAGGGATATTGCAATGGAAGTGGATGATGCTACCAAATCATATTTTGAAACTACCAGCCGCGGAGCAAAGGGAGTTCTCGAACCCACTGAATTCAAAGATGATAACGGTGTTATTATCAGGTCAGCTATTCAGACTTACGGAGATACAATTCATTCATTTGTCGAAAGAAAGAATTACAATGGATTGTTTATGCCAGGTTATGTCAGCGCTGAGCACAAAGCGGTTAAAGGAATCAAAGAAACTGGATTGAAAGCTGTAGATCATATTGTCGGAAACGTCGAGCTTGGCACAATGAATGAATGGGTAAAATTTTACGCGCATACAATGGGGTTCAATCAGCTTATTTCTTTTGATGATAAGGATATATCTACGGATTACACAGCGCTGATGAGTAAAGTAATGCAGAACGGCACAGGTAAAATTAAATTCCCGATCAATGAACCGGCAAAAGGAAAGAAGAAATCTCAGATCGAGGAATATCTGGATTTTTACAAATCAGCAGGAGCACAGCATATTGCAATGTCAACAGCTAATATACTTGAAACTGTTAATGAACTTAAGAGCAGAGGACTGGAATTTCTGACTGTTCCGACTACATATTACTCAGAGCTTGAAGAAAGAGTAGGAAAGATTGATGAAAATATTTCGGATCTGGAAAAGCTCGGTGTGCTTGTGGACAGGGATGAAGACGGTTATCTGCTGCAGATATTTTCAAAACCGATAGAAGACAGACCAACGGTTTTCTTCGAAATAATTCAAAGAAAAGGAGCAAGGAGTTTCGGCAAAGGAAATTTTAAAGCGCTGTTTGAAGCGATTGAAAGAGAACAGGAACTGAGAGGAACCCTTTAGTTAATTACGAGTTTCGAATTACGAGTTTCGAATTACGAGTTTTAAAATACGAATTTTTTAGTTTTAAAATTTTGTTTTTTGGTGATATTGAAAAAAAATCAGATCAGTAAATAATAAATTTAAAAATCAAAGGGCTTAAGAAAAATTTAAGCCCTTTTCAAATAATATAAAACAATTAATGAATTTCAGGAAAAGAACTCACACTTGCGGAGAGCTGAATTTAAAAAATGAAAATGAATTAGTAACATTGAACGGATGGGTTTCAAAAAAAAGAGACCTCGGGGGATTGCTGTTTATAGACATTCGGGACAGATACGGAATTACCCAGCTTAAAGTGATTCCGGAAAATAAGGATATTTACGATACTGCTCTGAGGCTCGGTCAGGAATACGTCATTTCGGCAAGCGGTAAGGTATTAAAGCGAGAAAGCGTAAACAAAAATATTCCGACAGGCGAGATCGAAATAGAACTTAACGGCATAGAAATATTAAATGAATCGGAAGTGCCTCCGTTTGTAATTGAAGATGATGTAAAAGCGACTGATGAGCTCAGACTGAAATACAGGTACCTTGATCTGAGAAGAAAATCACTTACGGATAATTTTATAATCCGTAATAAGACGTATCAGATTGTTCATAAATATTTTGAAAAACATAATTTCATAGAAGTTGAAACTCCGAATCTTATGAAATCCACTCCTGAAGGCGCGAGAGATTATCTGGTACCTTCGAGAGTGCATAACGGAAAATTCTATGCGCTTCCGCAATCGCCACAGATTTATAAACAAATTTTAATGGTATCAGGATTTGACAGATATGTTCAGATCTGCAAATGCTTCAGGGATGAGGATCTGAGAGCTGACCGTCAGCCGGAATTTACTCAGATAGATCTTGAGATGAGCTTCGTGGATCAGGACGATGTGTTTGAAATTGTCGAAGGTATGTTCTGTGAAATATGGAAAGAGATAAAAGGAATTGATCTGCCGGTAAGATTCAGAAGAATGTCATACGATGAAGCGATGAGCCAATACGGCACGGATAAACCTGACCTTAGAATCAAAGGGGATATGAAAATTGTTAACTTAACTGAAACCGTTAAAGGCTCAGAGTTTAAGGTTTTTAATGACGCAATTGAATCAGGCGGTATCGTCGCCGGAATAAAATTAACTTCAAAAGAAGTTTCCAGAAAAATCATTGACGGTCTTACTGAGTTTGTAAAAAAATCCGGATTCGGAGGACTGGGCTATCTGAAATTTAATTCTGACGGAACGGTACAGTCTCCGGTTGTAAAATTTCTGAATGAAAATATTATAGAAAATATCAGAAAGGATTTTTCAGCTGAAGGCTCAGACACTGTATTTATTTTAAGCGGGGAAAAGATGAAGGTGTTTCAGACTCTCGGACAACTGCGTCTTAAACTTGCTGAAGATTTTGAGCTTACAGACAAATCGAAATATGAGTTTGTCTGGGTAATTGACTTTCCGCTTTTCAGGTATGAAGAAGATGAGAAAAGATTTTATGCAGAGCATCATGTCTTTACGATGCCAAAAGATGAATACTTAAAATATCTCGACAGCAGTGATGTAAAAGAAATTGAGAGCATACGCGCGAACTGTTATGATATGGTGTTAAACGGACATGAAGTAATTAGCGGCAGCATCAGGATACACAAACCGGAAATTCAGAAAAAAGTTTTTGACATAATAGGATTAAGCGATGAAGAGGCGAAAATGAAATTCGGTTTCATTCTTGAAGCGTTCAGATACGGAGCTCCGCCGCACGGAGGAGCTGCTGTAGGATTTGACAGGATCATTGCAATACTCTGCGGGCTGAATTCCATTACAGACACAATCGCTTTTCCCAAAACATTAAAAGCTTCTTCGCTGATGGATGAATGCCCGAGTGAAGTCAGTAAGGAACAGCTCGACGAACTGGGAATTGAGATAAGCCAAAAAAAGTAAATACGGAAATTCAGGATTTTGAAACCTGAAAATTAAAGTTAGAAATATCTGATGAGTTTGAAATATTTAACTTAAATTTGCTGAGCTGATCTCAGCTGAGTGTTATTTATAAGAAAGAATGTATTTTACAAATCTGAATTAAAGCCGGCTTTATAACTGCTAATCAGACAGCAGGTTATTTGCCGGGTTTCTTCATAATAATTATCTTAGTTAATTTACAGAATGAAAAGACTTACTGAAATTAAGTTTTCCGGACTTTCCATAGAAGACGGACTTTCCAACAGTTCAGTAAGCAGCATAATTCAGGATCGTCTTGGATTAATGTGGTTTGGAACGCAGGACGGGTTAAACAGATATGACGGTTATGATTTCAAAATATACAGGAATGATATTCAGAATAAATTTAGTCTGATAAATAATTTTGTAAATGTAATCTGTGAGGACAAAGCAGGGAAGATATGGATAGGAACAGACGGCGGACTGAATATATATGACAGGGAAATGGACAATTTCAGAAAGACAGAAATTTCAGATCAGCTTAAAACATCCGGACCTGTAATAATAAAAACTATTTTTGAAGACACAGATGAAAGACTCTGGATAGGAACTTACGGCAGCGGACTGATATGTCTGGATAAAGAAAGAAATTTTGTAAAATGTTTCAAGCATGATCCTGAAAATAATACAAGTATAAGCGGTGACAGAATATCTTCAGTAGTACAGGACAGAGAGGGGACAATTTTTATAGGTACATGGGGAAAGGGATTGAATAAGCTTGAAAGCGGAAGTGATGTATTCAGGAGATATATAAATGAAGAGGATGATGACAGAAGTTTATCGGAGAATAAAGTTGATTCAATGTATTGCGACATGGAAGGTAATCTGTGGGTAGGGACGACAAACGGTCTGAACATGATGGGGAGGGGGGAAAACGGTTTTAACCGTTTTTCGCACGATGCTGCGGATGAATTTTCTCTGAGTAACAGACTGCTTTCTAAAATGTGCGAAGATAAAAACGGAAATCTCTGGATCGGTACGAAAGAAGGCGGAATAAATATTTATGACAGAGATAAAAACAGATTTTACCATCTTAAAAATGATAAGGATAATCCTTACAGTCTTGGAAATAATTCCGTGCTTGATATATACTGCGACCGTTCAGGTATAATCTGGCTCGGGACTTTCGGCTCCGGTCTGAGAATTTACAAGAACCGGTCTAAGAAATTTTATCACTTCTTTGAAAATAAATCTGACCGGAATAGTTTAAGCAGTAATAAAATTTCATGCTTTGCTGAAGACAAAAATGGTAATCTGCTTATTGGTACCGCAGATAAAGGGTTCAATATTCTTAATCCTGCAGATTATAAATTCAAAAGATGCTCATTAATTAACAGAGATGATGCATTAACTGAAAATATGATCAACTGTATTGAAGAATGCAAAAACGGTTTTTACTGGATAGGTACTTCCGGTTCCGGACTTGTAAAATATGATCCCATCACTGATGAAATCCGGAATTACAGCTTTAAAAGAAGTGACGACTCAACAAAAAATTATCTGTATATTTTTTCTCTTTATTCTGACGAAGAAGGTTTCATCTGGTATGGTACAGCAGGTAAGGGTATTTATAGATTTGACCCTGTCAGTGAAAAAGCTGTTCAGTATAGTTTAAATGCTGATAATGCAAATGACGACAGTGACAAGAGAATACGAAAAATTCTTCCCGGCTTCAAAAATAATCTGCTGCTCGGATCTACTACCGGAGGACTTTTGATATTTGATAAAGTAAAGAAGAATTTCAGACGATTTAAAAATAATCCGAAAGATCCGGGAAGTATCAGCAGTAATTTTATTACAGATTTTCTGAAAGACAGACAGGGAAATTTATGGATAGGAACCTATGATTCAGGATTAAACATATTACCGCACGGATCAAAAAATTTTAAAAAAATTTCTACAAAAGACGGGCTTCCCAATAATACAATTAACGGAATTCTGGAAGATGATTCTGGGAATATCTGGATCAGCTCTAATAAAGGCATTTCAAAAATTAATCTGGAAAAAAATAAAATAATAAATTATGATGTGAGAGACGGATTGCAAAGTAATGAATTTAATCCATGGGCCTGTATTAAAATGAAAAACGGCGATCTGGTATTCGGAGGTATTAACGGATTTAATATCTTCAGAGCGGATGAAATTAATGACAATAAATATGTTCCCGAAATAATTATAACGGATTTTAAAATTTTTAATAAGGAAGTAATACCCGGCGTTGCGGGTAGTCCGCTTTCAAAATCTGTTTCTGTTTCGGATGAATTAAACCTGACATATAAAGAAAGTGTTTTTTCTTTTGAGTTCTCATCACTGGATTTCAATATACCCGGAAAAAATATGTATGCATACAGAATGAAAGGATTTGATTCCGGATGGATTAATTCCGGCAACAGAAGATTCGCTACTTATACAAATCTGGATGCAGGTGAATATGAATTCAATGTCATCGGATCCAATAATGACGGGATCTGGAATACAACAGGAAAATCAATTAAAATTAACATCACTCCTCCGTTCTGGAAAACTAAATGGTTTAAATCACTTAGCGCATTAAGTCTTATCGCAGCTTCAGGCAGCGTTTATCAGAATAAGATTAACAGACTCAGGAAAGACAGAAAAGCTCAGGAAGAGTTTACAAAAAAACTCCTTGAGACACAGGAAAATGAAAGAAAAAGAATTGCCGGCGAACTGCACGACAGTATCGGGCAGGATCTTCTCATTTCAAAAAATAAACTCCTGCTAAGTCTGAATAATCCGGATGACAGTGAAATAGTTTTTAAAAATATTAATGAAGTTACGGATGTAATTACCGATGCTCTGAAAAATGTCAGGGAAATTTCATATTCTATTCATCCCTATCAGATCGAACGTCTCGGTTTATCAAAAGCTATAAGCTCAATAATCGAAAGACTCAAAGGAACTGCAGATATAAAGTTTACCTGCAGTATAGATAATATTGATAAAATACTTTTGCCGGAATCTGAAATAAGTATTTACAGAATAATTCAGGAATGTATGTCAAATATTATAAAACATTCAGGAGCAAATGAAGTAATTCTAAATATTAACAGAGGAGAAAATTTCATTACTATACTGATCGGCGATGACGGTATTGGATTTGATAAAAATAAACTGATTTCCGAAAAAGGGAAGTACGGTTTCGGAATTCAGGGTATGCTCGAAAGGATCAGATTGATAAAGGGCGAAATGAATATTGAATCAGTTCCGGGCGAAGGAACAACATTAAATTTTAAAGTGCCGTTTTGAAACACCTTCTCTTATCAGACACTTCTAAAACATTTATCTGCCGATAGTCTGATGATAATACAAAATTATTTTAATCCTGATTCACTGCAAAAAATAACAATTGAAGAATTAAACAGATGTAGGTATTTTAATTTTAAATTTTTCAAATCAATACTTATATTATACAGATGGAAAAGCAGCTTGAAATTATCATGGCAGATGATCATCCTATTTTCAGAAACGGACTGAAACAGATAATAGAAACTGATAAGAATATTGTTATTAAAGGTGAGTGTGACAACGGTTTGAAAGCACTGGAAATGATTGAAGAACTGTCTCCTGACATTGCACTGCTTGATATTGATATGCCGAAGATGACAGGTCTTGAAGTACTTAGAAAACTTAAAGACAGTAAAACAAAAATAATTTTTCTTACAATGTATGCCGAAGAAGATATTTTTGACGAAGCTATGAATCTCGGTGTCAAAGGGTATGTTCTCAAAGACAGTGCCGTTAATGATGTAATAAAATGTATCTGGTCAGTCTGGGAGGATAATTATTTTATCAGCCCTTCCGTTTCAAACTTTGCAGTTAACAGAAGAAAACGCCTTAATGAACTTAAAAGCAATACGCCTTCGCTTGAAAGTCTGACGCAGACTGAAAAGCGGATTCTTAAATTCATTTCTGAAAATAAAACAAGTAAGGAAATTGCCAGAGATCTTTTCCTGAGTCCGAGGACAATTGAAAATCACCGCACAAATATCAGTAACAAACTTAATTTAAGGGGAAGTCACAGTCTGATCAAGTTTGCTATCGAAAATAAATCCGTACTTTCGGACCTTTAATATTACTTGATTATACAAACTGTTCATTTAATTTATATTTAAAAAATCAGAAGAGTTCCTCCCGGTTTAAGGATCTCTCAATTTCCTGCTCACTTAAAATATAAGAATTAATCGATTTATTTAAAAAAATATAAGTGCTATCTTTACAGTCCAAAAACAATAGTAAACTTATAATTAAAAAACAAAAGGAGTTATAATTTGAGCACATCAACATTAGATAATACAAAAGTACTTCCTTATAAAGTAAAAGATATTTCCCTTGCCGAATGGGGCAGAAAGGAGATAAGACTTGCCGAGGCGGAAATGCCGGGATTAATGTCAATAAGAGAAGAATACAAATCAAAGAAACCTCTGAAAGGCGCCAGGATTGCAGGATGTCTGCATATGACAATACAGACTGCGGTTTTAATTGAAACACTTAAAGATCTGGGAGCAGAAGTAACCTGGTCTTCATGTAATATTTTCTCAACACAGGATCACGCTGCAGCGGCAATAGCAGCAGCAGGAATTCCGGTATATGCATGGAAAGGAATGAATGAGGAAGAATTTAACTGGTGTATTGAGCAGACATTATTTTTCGGTGAAGACAGAAAACCTTTGAACATGATACTCGATGACGGCGGCGATCTTACAAATATGGTGTTTGATAAATATCCTGAACTCATTGCAGATATCAAAGGATTATCCGAAGAAACTACAACCGGTGTGTTAAGACTTTATGAAAGAATGAAAAAAGGTACGTTGCCCGTTCCGGCGATTAACGTTAACGATTCGGTTACAAAATCTAAATTCGATAATAAGTACGGATGTAAAGAGTCATGTGTGGATGCTATCAGAAGAGCTACGGATATTATGATGGCCGGAAAAGTAGCAGTAGTCGCGGGTTACGGTGATGTGGGAAAAGGTTCGGCTCAGTCATTAAGAGGAGCAGGCGCAAGAGTTCTGATAACTGAGATCGATCCGATCTGTGCTCTTCAGGCGGCGATGGATGGTTATCAGGTTGTAACGATGGATGAAGCTGTAAAAATGGCTGATATATTCGTAACTGCAACCGGTAATTATAATATCATAACGGACAGACATTTCAAAGGAATGAAAGATAAAGCTATCGTTTGTAATATCGGACACTTTGATAATGAAATAGATATGGCATGGCTGAATAAAAATTACGGAAATACAAAAGATACAGTAAAACCGCAGGTGGATCTTTATAATGTTGACGGAAAAGAGATCATAATTCTTGCAGAAGGAAGACTTGTAAATCTCGGCTGCGCAATGGGGCATCCTTCTTTTGTAATGTCAAACTCATTTACTAATCAGGTGCTTGCCCAGATCGAACTCTGGAATAATTATGCAAATTATGAAAATAAAGTATATGTATTGCCGAAACATCTCGATGAAAAAGTAGCAAGACTGCACCTTGAAAAGGTCGGCGCAAAACTTGAAACACTTACAAAAGAACAGGCTGAATATATAGGAGTGGATGTAGCCGGTCCTTATAAATCCGACACGTATAGATATTAAAATATAAAATTATATAAGCTCTCAATTCTTTAATCAAAATTTTTAGATATAGAGAATTGATTTGCTGGTGTAGCTCAGTTGGTAGAGCAGCTGATTCGTAATCAGCAGGTCAGCAGTTCAAATCTGCTCACCAGCTCTTAAAACCCTGATAAACATTGAGTTTGTCGGGGTTGTATTTTTTGATAATAAATGTTAGCAGATATGTTAGCAGTTTTTAATCCTCAAAATTGATTTATTCGATTTATATAAGCACAAAAAAACCCTGATAAACTTTGTGTTCGTCAGGGTTTAATATATTTGCTTACGGATATGAAGTTTTTTCAAGCCGATTTTATTTCATCAAAGCTTCCATCCTGCTCCGGATAGCTCCGGCGTTTTTACTTTTGTAATAAGTTCTGGTAGTGGTAGTAGATGAATGACCAAGTAAATCAGCTAGATCACCTTCCGCTAAACCTTTATTAGCAAAAGTAGTTGCAAAAGTTTTTCTAAACGTCTTTAGATTATATGAACTTCCTTTTAATTCTAACTCGTTTAGAATTTTTCTAAAAGTTTTTCCAATCCTTTCAACGTTAAATTGTTTAAATACTTTTTCATCAACCCCCAAGGTTTTAATTCTTGGGAGTTCTTTTTTAATAAATTTCATTAGTTCAGTGTAAATGGGGAATTCAATACATCCCTGAGTCTTTGAAACTTTTAAACTAAGAATCTTCGACTTGAGATCAAAATCCCCGGCACGCATTTCAAATATATCACCGGGACGGATTCCTGTTAAGAGAAGAAATTTAAAGATTACAAAATACTCCTTATTTTTCAGTTCAGACTGAGCCAGGATCTGCTCAAGATCATTTTCTTTAAAAGTATTTATTTGCCTGGTACCTGCTTTAGGTGTATGTCTTTTAGCAATTGGAGATTTATCAATGTATTCCTCTTCAATCAGATAATTGAAAAACCCCTTCAAATATCTGATATACGTAATAACTGTCGCGTTAGCATTTTCCTTATTTTTTCTCAGTATGAACGCTTCTATATCTGATTTGTTTATCTTGGTAACTTCAGTATCCGATTTTACATCTTCCTGAAACTGCTTAATAACATTTTCAAAAATTCTGGAGTGATTGTCTCGTTTACCGCTAGCTGTAGTTTTCTTTATTGTTTTTAAATATGTTGCCGCTGCATCGGCAAGCGTTAATTTTGTGTTTGTATTTTTTGGTATAATCACACCGTATTTTATTTTTATCTTGTTATCTTTCTCAATCAATTCGAATTCCTTTTTGAGAGCTTCAGCTTTGACTCTGTTTACTGGAGAAAACTCCAGATAAGTACACTTAGTAATTCGTTTTCCGTTTAAATGATACGCTATGTAATATTTATTTCGGTTATTAAATAATGATGCCATTTTACATTTTCTTTTTTAGATTTGAAATTATTGCTAATGCTTTTAATTCATCTTCTTCGCAGCTTATAACGTCACTGGAGGTTAATGTTCTATTTCTTGTTATGAAATCATCGAGCTTGCATTTTGGGACCCGATATTTTCCATCTATTTTTATTGCATCTATATGACCATAACGGACCCATTTTTTAATTGTATTGTATCCCACTCTAAGTTTTTTTTTGACTGCATTCAATGATAGTAGCCTGTATGGATGATCCTGATCCGGCGAACCACTTGTTTCTTTTTTCTTTACCATCTTTTAACATTATTAGTGTTCATATGATTTATGTTTATTAATTTTTATAAATTGTAAATTTAATTTAGTAATTGTTTGATTATTATAAGTTCTATAAATGATCTTCTTCATATATTATACCATTTTCAACTTTAAAATATGTTCCGTGCTATTGTTTTTTACCACAGCGTTAATTATTTTCAATTAGAACAGGTTTGTCAGAATTGATAAACCCGGGATTTTCAGACCCGGGTTTTACATTTAAATGATTAACAGTTTGATTCTTCCAAACCGTCTGGATTATTTTTTCTCCTTTCCTTTTAGAATTTCCTGATCACTCAGATCTTCTTTCAACAACTCATCTATTTCTTCCTGAATTGCATTGCGTAATAAATTTTCCTCTGCAATCTCTTGAATTTGATCGATTATAATATCAACCCTTGAATTCATTGTTGCTTTACTTCTTTCAAGACTAGCTAGCAGATCTTGAATTTCCAGGGATTTTCTATTATTTTCTTTATCTGTTGGTACATTTTCATTTTTTATTCTTACAAGCTTACTACTATTTTTTTTGATTTGCATATTTATGTATTTTAAATTTTTTAAAAATGTTTGAAATTTATTCACCTTCTACTGAAGGTTCTTAGAAATTTGCAACCTGTAGATCTCCAGGCAGCATTTTTCTTATTTGAATGTTTCGATATTTAAGATTTAAGTCCAAGCAACCATCGAATGTATCCGGTTTTTTTTACCTGCGGTTCAATTCCATTTTGCTTATCCTCGGGAAAAATATTACGGCTATCAATTTGTTTGCCTAGTGGCTATTGACTTACCGATATATTTTCACCTTCATTTCAGACGGACTTTTTAATCAGTTGCCTCTGATCCGGTCTGAGCATCATTTGCTTCCTGTGTATCACTACTGCTAAATTTACGCAGCGTAATCTGGTTAGCTAATTTTGCTGCTCCTCTAAAATCATAATTTACATTTAAGTTTTTTGATTCAATTAGATTTAAGAAATCATTTATTTGACCTTCATTCAAGTCGACATCAGTTATACGAATATCAACTGAAGAATTTTGATCTAATTTATTTAGATCTTCCATAACAGAAGAAAATATTATCTTCCTATGGAGAGTTATTTTTTTTAACATATGATTTGATTAAAATTTTAAAAATAAGTTTTTAAAGTCTAACATTAATAGTTTTCTACACGCTTTAGAATAACTAATTAATGTTGAGCTTTTTTAATTGTTGATTTTTATTTAACGAAATTTAATTTACAAAGTCTTCATCTTCTAAATTTTCACTGAATCTATAAATTCTTAATTTATATATATCCTTTTGATTCAAGAAAATTAAGAGATCAAGAAATTGCTTTCCTACCAATTAATATAAGTGAAACGAATATTAACTGAAGTATTTGTGCTAGCTCATCTACAGTGAAATAAACATTATTTTTCCATGTAGATTTTTATTTATTTCATAATTTTCTATTTAATTAAAAAAAAAATTTGTATTACTGTTTTAAGAAGCCTAACATAAAAGTATTCTAAGCGCTTAGAATAAATAATTAATGTAAAGCTACTAATTGTTTTGTTTTTAGTGGTTTATTTTTGGTCCGAAAGAATTGCCATGAACCATGATTATCTCATTAATTTCTTAATGATTTTTATAAGGTCTTAACGGTTTGTTGCCCTTCTCAATCTCGACTGTTAAGATAACCGAGATCCTCTGTAGTTTTTTAGGTGTGATATTACTTTGTAACTTTTATTACTAATCTTACTCCTTGTTTTGTTATTAAATTAAAACGTTTATACAAAATTTATAAAACTCTCTAAGAATAATTAGCTTAAGTCAGCTGAAATCAAATTATTTTAGAGTCGATACGTCAAAGAGCGTTTATAAAGTGCGTACAAAATATATGTTTGAATTAAATATGTCAAGGGGAATATTGGACTAAAGAAAAAATATTTATCACATCCGTCCAAAATGTTGAAGAAATACAGTTATTCTCAATTATTATTTTCATCCAGGTAAAGCTTCATTGCTGAAATAATAAGTTTAAGCTTTCGATTTTTTAATCTCCCTGCGGATAAGTAACTTAATTTTAGATGTGATCCAGTCCTTCGGACCTTAGAGAGAGTATAATTTTTTTACATCTCTTTTAAGTTAAAACTTCATTTCTGGTAAAATTATGCACTTTTTAATCCAAAAGGTTCCCATACTGGAACATAAGTTATCTCTCATATTAATTATATTATTATTATTTATTATTATTATTATATTATTATTGTATATGTACATTATTATTTAATAATTGGTTTATGGTGAATAATATTTAAGTACTTTGAATTCATAATATCTTTAAGATCCTCTTTATACTTATCTTCAATAACGAAACTATCATGAACCACCAGCACTGGGACACCCTTGCTTGTAAAGTGCCGGATCACTCCAGCTGCAATTTGGGAATCGTAATTCTGTAGTTTGACTCCAATGTCTGAATTAAAATATTTAGCAATAGGTTTGTGCGCTTTTTTCCAACGGTTAAAATACCCCAGTATTTCTTCATCCGTAACTTTATTAAACAGAACTAATAACTCTCTGTGCCTCGTCAGGATATCGCTACGGAGTCCCTCCAATGTCTTTTTTAATGTTGTTGAGTTTATTGAAACCAACGCAATTAATTTATATAAACCGCGAAGCAACGGGTTGCCATCCGACAGTTGCTCATAGACATTTCCCGATATGCGCTTGTTTTCAAGCTGGTACAGGATCCGAATATGCATTGAGCCAAAGTCGAGTTCAACCGTCGGTGAACCATTAATAGTTAGTTTAGCTCTTAACTCTTTTGGCATTTGGGATTCGATCCCGGAATAATACCGACCTCCGTGTTGAAAATCATTATTGAATACTCTGTAGATATAAGGATTGCGTATTGTCCATTCATCGGTACTGCTTGTGATTCCAAATAATTTAAAAAATCTGTTGTGTGTTACAGCCTCACCAATGGTCACGTTTTTCAGTGCAAAGGTTGTTGATTGCCTCAAGTCATTGTAATCAGTCAACTCATTTCGCATCTGTATTATTTCTTTCGTATCCTGATAATCTATTTTTGTTTTTGTCTCTCTGTTTTTCAGTATAACAAATTCAGGTGGTCGTATATCTTCAACATATACAGGTTTGATATTCTGAAGCATGCTTACGGCAAGATCTGTTGGTTTGATTTTTGTTAATTGTCCGTAGTCCTGTTCCGGATTATAAAATCCTTTCTCAGACTCAATCAAACCTAACGAACTAAAACTATCCATAATTCCTACCATTATGTTGTAAGTGTAATAGTCAACCCTGTATCTTTTCGGGATCCCAGCATAGTATACTTTCCTTCTGGAATATCTTATGTAGTAACGGGTATTCATACTTATCCATAGATTCAGCAGCGTTGAAACAAGGCATTTTTGTTTTAATGAAACTTTTATTGATTTGTCAATTGAAAGATCAGACCAAATATCTTTAACGATATTCGTAATGACCGGATGTTTGCTGGTGTGTTTTAGATTAAATGGCAGGTCATCTAAAATGTGGTAATCTTTTTTTAATAGCATACTCTTTGGTTTAAAATAAAGTAACCACTATAAAGTGGCTACCGATATATTTTATTTAGTTTAGTTTTTATAAATGTTTTGCATTGTCATATCTGTTCAGTATTGCATGACCAAGTTTAAGTTATAAATTAAAGTGGGCCACCTTTTAGTAGCCCACACAGGTTTTCAATTTGTCGTTGCGAATTTCATCTGCCGGTTGTTGAAGCAAGTCTTCTTTGTTAATGTGTCATATCCGATAACAAAGAATTCATTTGCCAGCATGGCTGTCTTGCATTTATTTTTATGCGATTCAGACAATGTTTCCGTATAAAGCAGGAATTCATGCCTTACAAGTTCTTTGAAGGCTGCCTTTACAGTATTCAAAGGAACATCCGCCAATCTCGAGATCTTTGATAAGTTAACATCAAACGGTTTGGAAAATAAAAATTGATACTTCCCTTCCTCGAATTCAAAACGCTCTGCGTGTTTTTTTAGATATACATACAAATAAAATGAAAAAAAACACTTGAAAGGAACGGTATAGAACATTGGGCTAATATCATCTGTGCAATACTGTAAGAACGCCGTCAATTTTTTATCTGTGAAATGAGTTTTCTTTTTCCGGGTGAAATTCTTATAAGCCTTCCGGCATTCATTTTTTTTCTCTTTGATCAATTTTTTATAATCTGCATCAGTAATTAAAATTGCTCTCATTCCTGATCCTCCTTTTTTTTAATTTGATCGTTTATGTCGTAAACACCAATAACGTAAGGAGGTATTTCACTAACTAGCTTGTTTAACTTATTTCTGTATTTTAAATCATCCGGATCAATTTTATCACCGGAATTAATTTTTTCAATCAGATTATTTTCAACATTTAAAAATTCTTCTAACAATTTTCCTGCGTACTCATAATCTTCTGTATGCTCTTGCTGTAACTCAAATAAAAATCTTGAAATCTTTTCCATTTTTTAATTTAATTTAGTTTGTAAAATATTATAGTGTTTTAACCTTAATTAGCAAAACTCCTATGTAAGATAAAATGAATCCTGCTGATCAGTATACTATCTTATATCATTTGACAAATTAATTAACAAAATTCCAAATGGATTTATATCTTCAATTTTCATCGAACCTAAAGAGAATGGTCTAGCCCACCGGTTGTCCCTTACATAGATATAAATTTAAAAGATAACGTGACAGTTTTTTAACCCGCTCCCTGCTATTCGAAAAGGGTTACTGGTGGGGGGCTTTTCTGCCCGGTGTGCCTGCACTCTCTTCAAGGCTGAAAATATATTTGGATCTGTCCGATTTCCTGGAAAAATTTTTAGAAAATTATTTTGGGTTTATACAATTTCCCGGATTTGAATTTTGTGAGTAGGTTAATTTTAAAATATTTCATTTTTATGTTTAAGTTTATATTTTAAAAATATTCTAAATATGAATGAATCAATATTTACCGTCCACACCTATGTTCATTAAACATGCGAATGTACTCTCTGTTTTCAATTTGAATTAAGAACTATCTGGTTTAAATATCTTCGTCTCAGTGGAAGTATATTTTTTAAAATTATAATTTAAATGAGTAAAACTTCTTTTCAGGACATCTTAAATAAATATCGGTGTTACTCACATTCGAACCGACACTTAGGTGAAAAGTTTGAACGACTCATGCAAGCTTTTCTATTATCGGATCCTAAGTATTCATACAAATTGAAAAAAGTTTGGCTTTGGAAAGAATTTATTGGCAAACAGGATTTAGGCGGTAAAGATTTGGGAATCGATCTGGTTGCTCTGACAAAGGATGGAGATTTCTGGGCAATACAATGTAAATGTTTTAATGAAGATACTTCAATTGATAAAAAAGCTGTTGATTCATTCATCACTACTTCAAGTCGGGAATTTAGAAACGAAGAATTTAAAACTGTAAGATTCTCTAATCGGATATGGATATCTACTACTAACAAATGGGGACCTAATGCTACTGAATCCATACAGAATCAATATCCTCCAGTAACAAGAATAAATCTTTCCGACCTGCATCAAGCACCTGTCGATTGGGATAAATTAGAAAACGGCATTCATGGCGAAGTTGCGAGAACACTCAAGAAAACTTTACGTCCTCACCAGACAGAAGCTTTAGAAAAGACTCACGAGTATTTTAAAACAGCTGACAGAGGTAAGCTGATCATGGCTTGCGGAACAGGCAAAACATTTAACTCACTCCGCATAGCAGAAAAGGAAACAAATGGAAAAGGTCTGATACTATTTCTTGTTCCGTCAATTGCTTTGCTGGGTCAGACTTTGCGTGAATGGACTACCGATGCTGAAGTACCTATCAATGCAATTTGTATCTGCTCTGATCCGGAAATCTCAAGGAAGAAAATTCTTAATGAAGAATTTGACAGCTTCAGCATTGTTGATCTTGCCTTGCCTGCTTCAACAAAAACCAAAGACATTCTTAAACAGTTTGAGCACACAAGGTCTAAGAGCAGCATAGGTATGACTGTGGTTTTCTCAACTTATCAATCCATTGATGTCATTGCCAAAGTTCAAAAAGAATTAATTAAAAACGGCGTTGGTGAATTTGATCTCATAATATGTGATGAAGCTCACAGAACCACCGGTGTAAAATTATCAGGTGAAGATGAGTCAGCATTTATAAAAGTGCATAATAACAATTTCATCAAAAGCAGGAAGCGATTGTATATGACTGCAACTCCGCGTCTCTACAGCGATGACACAAAGAGTCAAGCTGCCAAAGCCGATGCAGTGTTGTGTTCAATGGATGATGAAAAATTATACGGAAAAGAAATTTACCGCATAGGTTTCGGTAAAGCTGTTGAGAGTGATTTGCTTTCTGACTATAAAGTCTTGATCCTTACATTAAGCGATAAAGATATTCCGCCGATAATGCGTGATAATGATATCGAAGTAAATACAAATGACATAACTAAAATTGTCGGCTGCATTAACGCTCTCTCAAAACAAATTCTCGGAGATGAAGGAGTCATTAAATCCACAGACCCCGACCCGATGCAAAGATCAGTTGCATTTTGTCAGAGTATTGCCGTTTCCAAGAAAATCACTGAAGCATATAATGCTGCCGGAGAACTTTACATAAATTCTTTGCCGGGAGAGACACAAGAAAACATTGTTTCAGTTACTTCACGGCATATTGACGGAACTATGTCTGCTCCCTTTCGGGATGAACTTCTGAGCTGGTTAAAGGAAGACATAGCTAATGGTGAAAGCAGAATTCTTACAAATGTTCGTTGTCTGAGTGAAGGGGTTGATGTTCCTTCACTTGACAGTGTGATGTTTTTATCGGCAAAAAATTCTCAGATAGATGTGGTTCAGTCTGTGGGAAGAGTCATGAGAAAAGCACCCGGAAAAAAATACGGATATATTATTATTCCCGTCGTAATCCCATCAGACGTCGAGGCGGAGAGAGCGCTTGATGATAATGAACGTTATAAAGTTGTATGGACTGTGTTGAACGCTCTGCGCGCGCACGATGATAGATTCAATGCAACCATTAACAAAATTGAGTTAAATAAAAAGAAGCCCATCAATATACTTATCGGCGGTGTTCCGAATTATTTTGATCAGGACGAAACGGGAAGTACAAGAGAAAAATCTGACAAGTCGCTAACACAAAAAGATATCACACAGTTTGCTTTGCAGTTTGAAAAGCTTCAGAATATAGTCTTTGCAAAGATGGTGCAAAAAGTTGGTGACCGCAGATACTGGGAGCAATGGGCAAAGAATGTTGCCGAGATAGCGGAGCGTCAAGTCGAAAGGATTAATAGTTTGATCAAAGATAAAGGAGAACATCAGAAAGCGTTTGAAAATTTTCTGGAAGGTCTGAGGAAAAATATAAATCCCAGTATTACTAAGCAGGAATCTGTGGAAATGCTGAGTCAGCACATAATTACCAAACCGGTTTTTGAATCTTTGTTCGAAGGATATTCATTCGTAAAGAATAATCCTATTTCTATATCAATGCAGAAGATGCTTGATCTTCTCGAAGGAAAGACAATTGAAAAAGATACAGAGGATCTCAATAAGTTTTATGACTCTGTAAAAATGAGAGCGAGTGGTATTGATAACGCTGAAGGAAAGCAACGAATAATCATCGAACTCTATGACAAGTTTTTTAAAACTGCATTTCCAAAAATGGTGGAGAAGCTGGGAATTGTTTATACGCCTGTCGAAGTGGTCGACTTCATCATACATTCTGTCAGTGATGTATTGGAAAAAGAATTTGGAAGAAGCATATCTGATGAGAATGTTCACATACTCGATCCATTCACCGGGACGGGTACATTCATATCGCGTCTGATACAAAGTAATCTCATACATAAAAAAGATCTTGAAAGAAAATACAAGCACGAGATTCATGCGAATGAAATTGTTTTGCTTGCATATTATATCGCAGCAGTAAATATTGAAAATGCTTATCACGATAATATGCATTCGCCCATTATTTATGAAGTGAAGAAAAACGGTAAAGCTAAAAAGAAACAGGAGTATGTTCCATTCGATGGGATCTGTCTTACTGATACTTTTCAGCTCGGAGAAAACGATGATAGAGATAAATTATTTTCTGAAATGTTTCCTCAAAACTCGGAGCGAGTAGAAAAGCAGATGAAAGCTCCACTCAGAGTGATCTTTGGAAATCCGCCTTATTCAGTTGGACAAAGGTCTGCTAATGACAATGCGCAAAATCAAAAGTATGCGAAGCTAGATGGTCGGATTGCTACTACATATGCTAAGGAAAGTAAAGCAACTTCTGTAAAAGATTTGTACAATTCATATTTTAAAGCGTTCCGTTGGGCTAGTGATAGATTAGACAAGGAAGGTGGAATTATTGCCTTCATTACTAATAGTGGTTGGTTAGAAGGTAATGATGCCGCAGGATTTAGAAAGTGTTTAGAAATAGAATTTTCTACAGTTTATGTTTTAAATTTAAGAGGAGCAATCAGAGGAAGGTCCGGTGACTCTGTAAAAAAAGAAGGACAAAATATATTTGATATAATGACTGGTATAACCATAACAATTTTAATTAAAAAAACTAAAAGTCTTGGAAAAGCATCCATTAATTATTTTGACATTGGGGAATACCTTGCAAGAAGAGAAAAATTAAATTTAATAAATAAATTTATTTCAATTTACAACAATGAATTGAAATGGATACAAATCCAGTCAAACTCTCATGGTGACTGGATTAGTAAACGAAATGATATTTTTGAAACTTATATTTCAATTGATCCCGATGTTAAATTTGAATTGAATTCTAACAGCTATTTCTTAACATATTCTTTAGGGATAGCATCCTCAAGAGATTCATGGGTATATAACTCTTCGACCGAAGAAGTCTCAACTAATGTATTTCGAATGATTGAATTTTACAATCAACAAAGACTTGCTTATAGGCTTGCTCTAACGACCAATAATAAACTTAAATTTAATGATTTCATTTCAAATGATTCAACTAAAATTAGTTGGAATGACTCATTAAAAAATCAATGCTATAGAAATATTGAGCTTGTCATCAAACCCAATGAAATAAGGATTGGTTTATACAGACCTTTCTTTAAAAATCATATTTACTTTGATCGAAACTTTATACAGAGACCATATCAACAATTAAAACTTTTCCCAAAACATGATTTTTATAATAGACTTATAACTATTCCAGGTAAAGGTGAACGTAAAGGTTTCGCGACATTGATGACTGAAAACGTTACTGATCTAAATATGTATGATGGAGGTTGTCAATGCTTCCCTCTCTATTACTACGAACAACGTGAAAAGCAAAGTCAAAATTTATTCGATGAAGACGGTGATTCAGAATACATTCGTCGAGATGGAGTAAGTGATTTTATAGTAGACAGAGCGAAGAAGCAATACGGGAAGATTATTACTAAGGAAGATATATTTTATTACGTGTATGGATTTCTGCACAGTCCCGAGTATCGAAAGACTTTTGCCAATGACTTTAAAAAGATGCTACCAAGACTTCCGCTTGTTGAAGATGTCAGAGATTTTTGGAAGTTCAGCAAAGCCGGTATAGCGTTAGCAGAATTACATATAAACTATGAAAGTGTTCCGCCATATAAAGAAGTGAAAGTTACCGGAGCCGAAAAAAAATTTTACACGGTTGAGAAGATGCGTTTCTTATCAAAAGACAGGAAGGACACAATTCTTTTCAACAGTAAAATCACAATTGAAAACATTCCTGCGAAAGCATACGAGTATATAGTAAACGGTAAGTCAGCCATTGAATGGATAATGGAACGTTATCAGATAACAACACACAAAGAAAGCGGAATAAGAAATGATCCGAATGACTGGGCGAAGGAAGTTGGTAATCCAAGGTATATACTGGATCTGCTGTTGAGTGTAATAAATGTAAGTGTGCAGACGGTGGATATTGTTGAAGGATTGCCGGAGGTGAAGTTTGAATAGCATAGATCATTTTCAAAGTAGGGATTTATTTATTAGATGCAGAAAATGTGGGATCCATCCTGCAGAAATTTTTTTAACCAGTGAGTTTCGACAACTGTTCTTATTTGATTTTAAAGCGCTTGACAATTCCCCTGTAAATGCAAGTAATTTTTTTTCATTCCCTTTAGTAGATATATCCTCTTTTGAATTAGGAAGTTTTCTGATGAGTTATGAAATAGTTTTAAAATTACTTAAAGAAAATTTTGAGGGAAAGTATAATGTGATTCATAAAGGAACACCATTCTATTTTCTTTCAATGGGTTCATTTCTAACTGGTGATTTTGAAAAAGCAGTATATTATATGGATGCAGCATTTAAAGAAGATATACGATCTGAAATTGATTTGAAAGAAACACCTGCCGGTCTTTTCTTCGATCTAAACACTGAAAATGAGAAACAGGCTGGTCTTGAAATAGTAAAAAGTATTAAAAGAAATATGGATTATAAATTAAAGGAAATAGAAAAGTTAGGAGGTCCAACGCTTTCTATAAACGATATAAAGAATCGAATCACTCTTCTATCTTTAAAAAATAGAACTGATTTATGTACAGTATCAACTGCGCTACTTTCTTTTTTTTATGAATATCAATCTAGAAAACTTTTACTGGAATTATCAAAATTTTCAGAAGGAACTGCAGAGCCATTTATTCTTTATTGGTTGAAAGGATGTGTGATTTTTGAAAGTTTGATTAGGAATTCAGATATTGGAAAAAAAACTCGCAATAATACTCATTTTTTTAATCTGGGTGGCTTTCTAAAAGAAGAAAAAATATTCAAAGCTCTTGGATTCGTAAAATGTCCGGTAAATCAAAAGTTTAATAAGTACTCAGATTTGAAAAAATACATTGATAAAAAAAATGATAATGAGAAATTTCTTGAAAAATCAATTACCGTAACATATGGCATTCGTAATATTGTTGCACATTCGTTAGCATGGGAGGATAAACCTTGTTTGAATGAATTCGAAGAAATCAATAATTTTATTACCGGAGCAATTTGCATAGCGATTGACAAATTATATGATAACAAAACTGAGTCAGAACTTTGAGAAACTTGAAATCTCCAGAGCGGTAGTTGGTCTGTTCAAATACTGCAAACTTTTCGGATTTCTAGTATCTGTAAAACTCTGATCAGAACTTGTAAATTATTTTTTTATTTTGGATTTCTACGGATTTCAATATAAAAAATAATTGGCTTAGTTTATATGATATGCCCGACCAATGATCGGGCATTTTATGTTTACACAGAAACCATTCCAACCGCCAGCTTGTAAGCCTTAGCTTTCACTGCCGCTCCATCACCGAACCAAATTGTATTTAGCTTTCGATCCTGTGATTGTTTTGTAACTTTATGATCAATCAACTCAGTGATCCCATTGAGAGTTGCCCACAAAGAACCTGAAACTCCGGGTAATTTATTACCTACACCGTTTTCAAAGAAAAATTTTGACCACTCACGGTTTGTCTTAGCTCTTGATAGTTCATATTCGTAGAGCTTCTCTTCCTTTTTTCGTTTCGGATCCGGGAAAACATCGAGCAGATATTTTTCAAGTGTAATATCCGTCATTTGTATCTTAACGAGTTCTTTTAAAGTAGCATCAATTTCAGTATAACGTGAGTTGATAATATTCAAGAGCTTTGGAACATCATTGAGTCTAGCTTTGATATCACGCTGATGATAAACAGACAGAAACTGTTGGTCACCAAAAGCCATTGTTAATGTGTTATTACATACTACACGGATCGGCGTGAACTTTATCTGAACTGCGGAAGAGCCGTCGTGTGAATTACTTAAGAGTAAGTATTTTTTCGTGATATCTTCCCCGGTAATTTTTATTTCTCCGGGTAGCTTTGCTAAAATCCAGACAACCTTACCTTCCAACAATGACCCTGCTGTATGATACATTGCCTGGTTATCAATAACAATTGAATCAAAGAATTTAAATGCATCTGTGTTTTGCAATGGAGTATAAGTACTCCCAACTATTCCTAATACATTTTCAGGTCTGTCCGTTCTTACAGTCGCGAATTTATTTTTTACAGGCTGATTATTATCCAGGAACAACTGACGTTTTTCTACAACCCAATCAAGCTTTGCTGCTTTGATTGCTTCACTTGAAGTCGCAGGTTTTTTTAAATCAGTACCCAGACCATGCCAGGGTGTTTTTCCATAATAAAACATTGAAGCTTCACCGTTTATTATTTCTATATTGTGTGCCATGTATTTTGTAATTTAAATTTATAAAATATAAGGGAGGTATTTGTTCAGTAACCTCCCTTAAATTAGTTCATCGTGTCCTTTCATAAAAGTCCATTTCGTAATCAGGGTTTTACTTTTCTCAAGAAAAGTGTTATGCCTAATTTATTAACATCTACATCATGTCCAAGCTCATCACGAATCATCATAGCGTCTGTCATGCACTGTAGCATCATTTTGTAATCTCTGCTGATAGCAGGTGCTGTATCAACTGCATTTTGATGCACACCATTGGTGGCTACCATTGAGTGGCCATTGCTGTTACCATTTGATGCCACATTCGTTCTTCCATTTGTAAAATTATTGGTCTGTACCGGTGTGTTGTTTTCAAGTACATTCACTTCATAATCTGTAACATTTTTCTTACCAACTTTCACAAGTTTCTTTGTTATCACAACTTGATCATCTTTCCCTACATTATTAGCTTTTAAAATCTGGACCACTTTCTCAGGGGCAAAGTATGAATATTCAAGCTCACCACACTCAACGTTATACAGGAACCATTCGCCATATGAATTGATACCTGTAGCTGGATCCGCTTGGAGTAATTTAATCTTTGTAGGTATGTTTACCTGTAATTCGAGTTTATCTTTTGCCATTATTTTATCTCCTCAATTTTAAATTATTATAGTTCGTTTAATTTATAATAGAACTTTGAATCCTGTGACTTTAAATTAATGCCTTTAGGTAAATCTCCACCGGATTGTTTTATGTATTCCTTAATTGCCTTAATATCTGGTGCATAAGTTTCTACTGTATGTTTTAGTAACGAAGGATTTGCGTTTTCAAGAAATAAATCTTCATCCGTTACTTCAATCAGATCAACCTGTTTACGAAACCCTATACTTCCGTTAGGCAATGACAATGACTTCATATTATTTTGTCTCAGGTAATTTTGCATTTGCCTTGTTAAAAATTCTATTGTTAAGGTTATCGTGTTTTCTTTTTTTGAATACCAGTTTTCTGTCATGTTAATAGATTGCTCATGTATAGCTTTGCATTTATTAAGTTCCTTTTCCTTTTGCCTGATGATCCAAAGAAATTTATCAATACGTATTTCCGGTTCTAACTCTTCTATACTGACAATCCCATCACCGGTGTCCAGCTCATTCAGGAAGTCTTCTAAAAGTTCTTTGTCTGACATAGGTGCTATACCAGTTTTTTCTTCAAAAGAAATTCCATTTGAACTCAAAGGTTCGTTTAAAATGTTTTCTACCATATTGTGTAAATTTATTTATTGAATTATTTCTTCTTGGTAATTAAATCAATTATTGCTTTTATTATTTCTCCTAATGCTTCACTAATGCAAAACATCACTATTCCTTTTATAATATTTACCATTGCATGCCTTTCGTTAGATTTATTAATTCAATTTATCGTTGTTGTGTTTTGATGTCTAGCAGTTCAGTTTCCAGAGCTTCGATTCGAAACAGCATTTCATTTACTTCACTGAATATATCGTCGAAGAAGTAATTATATTCCTCTGTGTTAAAAGAAGACAATTTATCAACGGGAGCTTTATCAGGATTTCTTGTTACTTCAATATTTGTAATGTCAATTTCTTCAATGCCATAATCAATTACAGCTTTAGCCGGGATCGGGATAATTGCGTCTTCCTGACGTATGTTGAAAACACCGTTAACGAAAAACTCTTCGGCAGTATACAGCAGGCTCAGTTCGAAATTTTGATTGATGAAGCTCTGATCAGTGGAGCTGAATGAATTCAGACCGTTAGGATGTCTGTGAATTATTACGCAATGTGTATAGTCTTCGGGCAGATAATTAATTGACCAGGCTGTAACTATTTGTTTCGGTATATAATAGTCTTCTGACAAAGTTATTGAATCAGTTGTTCTGCTTTTAATATGAGTTACAATTGAAAACTCTTCTCCGTCTAATTTTGAGACTATGGAATTACATACCAGTAGTAACTTTAACGGAACAATTATTTTCATGTGATCAATAACTTTCAGATTAGAGTCCCAGGATTTTGAAGACTCAGTAGTGCAGGATATATTTCTCATAGCCGTTTTTTAAATTTGCTTAAAATATTTTTGACATTGAAGTTTATGGAATCTGACATTTCATTATTAGCTAAGAGTAATTCTATCACAGCCAGAGCAGACAACACTTGCGGAGTACCGAAAAAGCTTGGTACAACAGTGTAACTGCCATCGTCTCCCCATCTACCGCTTTCAAAATCGTTTACTGACAGGGTCGCCTGAAAACCGTCATAACCACATTTGCAGTAGGGTATTATTAACTCTGTTACGTATTCATGTATCATTTTTCTGGTTGATAAATTATCCGTTGCATCGAATATGAAATCAACTTTATATTTGTCTAAGAACTCCGTCTGAAAAACTTCTTCGATTGTTAAGACCACAGTATTCGGTCTTCTTTCTGCGATTAGTTCTTTCACTGCATGTGTTTTGCAACTACCTACCTGGCCTAAGCGGAACAGAGTTCTGTTTAAATTACTTGATTCAAGTTTGTCATGATCTATTAATACTATTGTTCCCACTCCAATTAAAGCCAGGTCTAAAGCAATCCAGGATCCAACACCACCGCAACCAATTACCATGGCGCTTTTATCTGAAAAACTTTTAATACCGCATTGTCTGTCGTAGAGATTTATAAGTGATGAATTTATGCTGTCCATTTTAATTTACCCTCCCTTGTCGCATAGTTTTGTTCCGGAATAAAATATGCAGAGTCCAAATGCATACTTTCGTATGTCTCACATATTTCATGAAGTAACTCAATCAAAGCTGTTGTATTTTCCAAAGGAATTGCTCGTCCTTCAAGGTTTCCTACGCATACTTCAGAGAGTCCACCACTGTCTGCATTTGGGTGTCTGTTATCTGTAGAAATTAAAACTGTTCCGCCGGTAATTCTCGGATGAAGTAAATTTACATACACGCCTTTTAAAGTGCATACAGGTTCATCATATTCATAAATTACACCTGATTGAAAACTACCTTCGTAAACATCGTGGTATGGTTTATAAAATTTATAAGCATAGATTCTCGAGTTCATAATAACCAATGAGAAATCTGTATCACTGAATGCTTTTATCAGATCCAAAAAGCCTTCGCCTGCAAGTTTTTTCCTGTAGTGAGTCTGAAGGTTCACTTGCTCTTTATTGTACAGATCATTTACTTTTTCAATTGCCTCTTTAAGCTGAAGATCGAATACTGATTTTAATTGCTTTGCGGATTTAATGAAATCAATTTCAGACTCCAGTATGATTTCTTTTACTTTGATTGTATCCTGCTTGGATGCCAAGAGCCTCAAATATACTTCGTTGAATGAGAGATCTTTAATAACAGATTCTTCCAAAGTATTTTCAAGTTCTGAATTATCTTCAGTGTCTTTTGAATTTATTTTATTTAGAAATGATTTAATATTTTCCATGTTGATCTTAAAAGTTTATAAAAGACGGAGCAAGGTAAGGATCCGCTTGCTCCGGTTGGATTAGTCATTGGAGGATATTTAGGTTGTGCATTTATGCAGCTGCTACATTGTAGCGGACAATGGAGAGTGGCTCTGAATAATTTCCATTTTCAACTTCAGTACTTGAGATATTCTTACCGCCTGCATCGAATATATCAAACTTGCCGATTTGATTCTCACGGGCAATCGATTTTATTTTTTCTACAAGCGCTATTCCGATTGTGTCTGTTACGTCGTATTCTTTTGTATTACATTTTACAAAGGTTTTACTGGCTGTAGCTGTGCCGTTACCTGATTCTGGGTCCCACATTTTTTAACTCCTTTTATGATTTAGGTTTATGAATAATTTGATTTTGTTCTGTTTGTAAATTTATAAAGCGGAAAGTTCGGGCAGATCTTCAAGGAAATAATCTGGCAGATTAGGTTCTGCCGGTTTAAAATGACTTGCTGTATTTCTTTGAGGAATATCCTGAGTATTAATATCTGATTCCTCCAGGGACACTTTCATGTCATCATAGGCATAGTCAGAGTCATCGGATGAATCTGTGTCATCATGTGAGTCTTCATACAGGTTAAATGTATCACATGCGAGTTCTTCAGCTTCTTCTTCAGATTCTGCATATACGAAACCAGAAAGGTTTGCATACTGAGTATAACTGTAGGGTATTTTTACGAAATATTTGTTCATGGTCTTTTAAAAATTTAAAGTTG
This sequence comes from Candidatus Tepidiaquacellales bacterium UBA2330, assembly GCA_002344965.1. Classification (GTDB taxonomy): domain Bacteria; phylum Bacteroidota; class Ignavibacteria; order Tepidaquicellales; family Tepidaquicellaceae; genus UBA2330. The sequence goes on from DDUU01000037.1 coordinate 109,202, forward strand.
ACTAGTCATAGATATTATACCAGAAAAAAGGTGCTTGGGGGAAATTTACATTTACAATTGAAATAGAATAATTTAATTTTGTAAATATTTAATAACAGCTCTTCTTCCATAACGGCTTTGAGCAAAAAATAAATGAAGGATGAAAAATATAAAAGAATACACGGATATATTTTTTAATGAAAAAGCTCTCCTCAAAAATTTAAAAGTTTTAGTCTTTTTCTATAACTTTCAGAAATTAACATTATCATTATTTATTATTGATGTTTCTTAATCAAAAAAGTTTTTTCAAAAATCCATTTAAAAAATTTAAATTAATAATTATGAGAAAGAGAAATTCCATATTTGTTGCAGTTTTTATCTGTTTTTATTTTCTCCATTTTACGTTGAATATTGAAAATTGCAAAGCGCAGTGGGAGCAGACGAACGGAATTTATGGAGGAAGATCTGTGAATTCCCTTGCAACTTCCGGCAGTAACATATTTGCCGGGACTAATATTGGAGTTTACCTCTCCACCAATAATGGCGCTACCTGGACGCAGACGGCACTGAATAATCGGAATGTGCGGTCCCTTGCAACTTCCGGTAGCAATATATTTGCTGGCACTGATGGTAATGGTGTTTATCTCTCCACCAATAACGGCGCAAACTGGACGCATACAGCGCTAAATACTCAAAGTGTAAATTCCTTTGCATTCTCCGGCAGCAACATATTTGCCGGGACTGATAATTATGGTGTTTATTTCTCCACAAATAACGGCACAAGCTGGACGCAGACGGCGCTAAATACTCACAGTGTGAATTCACTTGCATTTTCCGGTAGCAATATATTTGCAGGGACTTATGGATATGGTGTTTATCTCTCTACCAATAACGGCATAAGCTGGACGCATACAGCGTTGGAAAATCGAACTGTGCTGTCCCTTGCAACTTTCGGCAGCAACATATTTGCAGGAACTAATAGTTATGGTGTTTATCTTTCCACCAATAACGGCATAAGTTGGACGCAGACGGGACCTAATAATCAAACTGTGAAATCCCTTGCAACTTTCGGCAGCAGCATATTTGCAGGGACTAATATTGGAGTTTACCTCTCCACCAATAATGGCGCAAGTTGGACGCAAACGGCGCTGAATACTCAAAATGTATACTATCTTGCAACTTTCGGCAGCAGCATATTTGTCGGGACTGGTAATGGTGTTTATCTTTCCACCAATAATGGATCAAGCTGGACGCTTACTGGGCTGAATAATCAAGATGTGACTTCCCTTGCAATTTCTGGCAGCAGCATATTTGCAGGGACTGAAATTGGAGTTTACCTTTCCACCAATAACGGCATAAGTTGGATGCAGACTGCGTTGGATACCCAACATGTGCGGTCCCTTGCAACTTCCGGCAGCAGCATATTTGCTGGCACTGATGGTAATGGTGTTTATCTCTCCACCAATAACGGCTCAAGTTGGACACAGACAGCGCTGTCTGGTCATCATGTGACTTCACTTGCAACTTCTGGCAGCAACATATTTGCAAGTGGTAGTTTTTATGGTGTATATCTCTCCATAAATAACGGCATAAGTTGGACGCAGATGGGGCCGAGTAATCAAGGTGTGACTTCCCTTGCAATTTCTGGCAGCAGCATATTTGCAGGGACTGATAATGGAATTTACCTTTCCACAAATAATGGCGCAAGCTGGACTCAAACGGCGCTGAATACTCAAAATGTATACTCCCTTGCAATTTCCGGCACTAACATATTTGCTGGGGTTGTTAATGGTATTGTTATTGATCATGGTGTTTATCTCTCCACTAATAACGGTACAAGCTGGACGCAGACAGCGCTTAATAATCAAGATGTATTCACCCTTGCAATTTCCGGCAGCAACTTATTTGCAGGAGGTAGTTTTGGTGTTTATCTCTCCACAAACAACGGTACAAGCTGGAATGAGTGGAATTCGGGATTACCGGAAAGCGGCACCGGAACTTTTGTACGTGCATTACTAACTGCTGAGAGTGGTTATCTTTTTGCAGGAACTTACGGTTACTCAGTATTGCGACGCCTGGTCTCGCAAGTTGGAATTACAGTTGTTTCAACTGAAGTCCCCGAGCAATTCAGTCTTAAGCAAAACTATCCTAACCCATTCAATCCGACAACAAAAATCAATTATGAATTACGAGTTACGAGTTATACAAAACTTTCTGTGTATGACATTATGGGTAGGGAAGTAACAACTCTTGTAAATGAAAAGCAAAGTCCGGGAACGTATCAGGTTGAGTTTGATGCAGGCCTGCTAGGGCAGGGAAGCGGGTTTGCGAGCGGGGTTTATTTCTATAAACTTGAGACAGCTGATTTTACGGATGTGAAGCGGATGATGCTTGTTAAATAATTTTGATGAAAATACATCAGGAAAAAAATGCAGAGTTCAATAATGGCTCTGCTTTTTTTGTAATAGCAGGTCAGCAGTTCAAATTTGCTCTCCAGCTCGAAGTAATAATTAACACTGAATTAATCCTTTAGGGTTTTTTGTTTTAGTACGGTAGGTTTTATGAAAACAATGTTAAGTGAAAATGATTTAAAGGAAAGTTGGAATGATTGGGATTTTTTTATTTAGCGTATATTAGTTAAAATTAATTATTAGAATACTAATGTAAATATTTATTAACGAACAAAATTCATATTTTTGGTCAATTAATGTATTAACTTGAATATTGAATCTACTTCGTTTGACAATTTCATAAATAATTTTTTCTACCCACTTTTATCTGGACTACTTATTGCACTTATTGTATTTGTTATAAAACAATTTAAAAAAATTAAGATATGGTATAAAAAATTGAGGTATAAGTTTTTTCCATTGGATGCAAAAATAGTTTTTTCTCTAGAATATAAAGAAGGTCTAAAAACTGAAAGTTATTTTGCAGAACTAAAAAAGCAATTCAACTCATTAAATGAAAGAACTGGAATTTTTAAAAATGATAAAATTGTGGACATTTCTGGTATTTATAACATTACTAATATTAAAGACGCAGAAGAGTTTTTATTAAGTAAAAATGTAGATATGCTGATTTGGGGAAGATTTAGTACGGATGATCTTAAAATTAATGGTGAACTTATCAATATTCCAGAGTTTAACTTCCAATACAAATACTTGAATGATAAAGATAATCGTATTGGTAAATTTGTAAATTTAGACGTATCTTCCAGAATGAAATTGCAGAAATTCAATCCCATCAAGGATAAAAACTCATTAACAGATATACAAATACTTTCTAAAAGCGTTTTTGATTCGGCAAGTTATATATTAGCAATAACTCTAAAGCTGTATGGAAGAACTAAAGAAAGCACAGACTACCTTGAGAGATTATTCAATAATATTTCTGACCCCAATAATAGATTTAAAAACTCTCTCATTCCACATCTTATGAATAATTATGAAATATTAATTGGATCTTTTGTAAGCAAGATTAATCCGAATGTAAAAGAAGGAATGAAATATTGTGAAAGTTATTGCAGAATTGATCATAGTTCTGTTTGGGTATTGTGCAATTTGGCTTATTGCAAATATTCACTAGGATTTATTTCCGAAGCAGATGCTATAATTGAAAAAGCATACCTTATTGATCCAACTTACCCAAGTTGTCAATTAAATTTAGCTTTTAAGATGATTCGTGAAAAAAACTATAAAAGAGCTTTTAAGCTTTATGATAAATTTTTTAATAAAAATTTAGAATGGTTAGATCAAATAAACTTTTCTCACATGGAAGTTATTGATTTTTTTGAGCAAGAGTTTGCCAAGCTTCGAGACCCAGCTTTACTATATGGAAGTGCTATTCTGAATTATATTTTTGGTGATAAAGAAACCGCAAAAGAAGATTTTGTTAGATTTTTAAAACTTGCTGACACTGTTAAAATGAAGGAAATGGTTAGAAAGGCGAAAACTTTAGTTAACAAATGTTAAAAGCCCAGTTTTTTATTATATTGGTACGCTGGAAAATGGATTTTCAAAATAATTTTAGGTAGATCTTATTACATTTCTGGTTTGAATTCTGTTTTCTTTTACCTGTCTTAATTTAATTTTTTACTTCAAGTTTTTCATGATCATTTAAAGTTAACCAATAAGTTTTGAATTAATCATAAGCTGCATTTCAAATCTGCTCACCATCTCGGTGTAATAAAATACCCTGAATTAATATTTCAGGGTTTTATTTTTTAGTATTACAAAATATTAATGGAGAATGGGTTTCGAAATATATCCAATGATCACTCCAGTAGTACCTTAATTTTGGCTAAGCTATATAATTTGTCATTAAGGTAATACCTGTTTAATATATGGTATTTTATTATATTGCCATATGCCAAGACCAATACTAATTATCAGACCGGAAAAAGAAATACTGAAAAAGATCAGAGCTGCAGAAATAGCATTAAGATTAACCCCGTATGGAAGTGTGCGAGAAGCAGTTGTAAAAGAATTGGAGAAACTGAATAAGGATTTAGAGGAAATTAAACCCCATGTAAAAATTTTTTAAAATTTCTTATTTTGATTTTAAAAACAAATTTTATATTTTTGTATTGTAATAAAGTCTCCACGACCAAGAAGGTCAATAAAACTTAAACTAATTCCCGAGCTTATAAAATTCGTAGGGATGCAACATTAGATGCAAGTTTCGTTGACCTTCTTTGCTTTATTTGGAGGTATTTTATTAATAAATTAAAATAAAATTAATATGGAAACATTGGTAGTAAAAGATTTCCTGGGATATGAGATTTTACTTTCAGATTTTTGGAAACAAGCACATCCCCAAATTATTGATGTATTAGAAAATGCAACTGGAAAAGTTATAACTAACAAATGCAATTTCTATTTTAAGTTTGAATCACCAGATAGCATAGTTTATACATCTGTTCAAACGAGTGAGAATCTAGGAAAAAATGATTCGGTAACTGGCTTTAGCTATAAGCAGTCCGATCAAGTAGGTATGTACAAAAACGCTAAATCAACTGGAGACAGACTTCCAAATGTTAAGTATATAATTAATCCAAAGTTCCAAGACTATGTTAAATAGTATATGATCTAAATTGATTAATTATTGTATCTAAATAAGCTGCAACTGTTCTGGTGTCTTTATTATTCTTTAGCCAATGCAGTTGCTGCATATCTATCCCCAATATTGATATAATTTTCTTATTATATATGTTAGCAGATTTGTTAGCAGTTTAGGCAAAATATTAGCACAAAATAATCGATTTTGGACACCTATAAACTGCGAAAACAGCAAAATTTTAACGTTATTAAAGGTATAAATATGATTCGTAATCAGCAGGTCAGCAGTTCAAATCTGCTCACCAGCTCGGAGTAATAAAAAACCCTGAAAATAATCTTTCAGGGTTTTTGTGTAATAGAAAACTAATCTTTAATTATTTCAGCAGCAACATTGATTTACCGGTTACATGTATGCCGCCTGCCGATAATCTGTAAAAATAAACCCCGCTCGAAATACCCGATGCGTCAAATGTAACTTCATATCTGCCGGGAGATTTTTTCTCACTGAGAAGAGTCTTTATTTCATTGCCAAGTATATCATAAATTTTCAGTTCAGTCTGAACTAAACCGCTCCGTCCGTTAACAGTCCAGGGAATTTCAAATACAATTTTCGTAACCGGATTAAAAGGATTAGGATAATTCTGATAAAGTTTATATTCCGGAATATCATTCAAATTCTCAAATACAATATTGGTCATAGTAGTATTGTATTTGTAAACAGCTCCGTGATCACCTACGCACCAGCCGTAAGTTGTATCAATGAACTGAATATCAAAAATCGCAGATGAATCCGGTATCTCCATTTTTGTCCAGTTGTTCCCGGCATTTACAGACCGGAATAACTTGCTCAGATAACCTATCGTGATCCAGCCGTCATTTCTTTTTCTGAAATCAATTGACAGAGCCATACCTACATATCCGAGATTTACATTAAAAGATGAAAGCCAGTTATTATTTGTCCTGTAAAAGCTTGCTCCGAATTTAAAATCTCCTGTAAGTCCGATCGATGTATCTGGATGAAAAAAATAAATATCATTAACCGCATCAGGTCCTGTCGGAACCGGAACCCAGTTCCTACCTTTGTTTACAGTCTTCCAGACAATACCTGCAATATCCTGAACACCTCCTGTAGCGTAACCGGTATCCCTGTTCAGAAATGTAATATGGCTTACCGGAAATCCGTTAAATCCTGCTGAATCGGAAATTGCATCAATCCAGGACAAGCCGCCGTTAGCAGTGTAAAGTATAAACTGCGGAGAACCACCAATAAAACCGTTTAAGGAATCCAGATAAAATACAGAACCGTAAAACTCATTTGTATCGGGATAAATTTCTGATTCCCATGTAGTGCCGCCATTAGTTGTCTTTAATAGTAGTGTGCCGTAAAATTCATCGGGTTCGGGATTAAATATCCATGCATTAGCCCAGCCGAGTCTTTCATTAATAAAATGCATTGAAATGATATCGTGAAAAGTATTTGAATTCTGTAAGATCCAGTTTCTACCTGAGTCTGTGCTTTTCATTATCACTCCGGAATCTCCGGAAACCCAGCCGGTATTCGAATCAATAAAAAAACAATTTGTAAGTCTTTTGGTAGTCGGAGTATTTTGTCTGAGCCAGTATTCCTGTGAAAAAACATTACTGCAGAATATGAACAGCAGTGAAACTGATAACACTGTTAATAAATAATTTTTAAATTTCATACGGGAATTGTAAAAATCAATTTATGGAAAATGATTTTCTAATTCAATTAATATGAAGAAAAAATAAATATGTATACAATATCAAATCTGACTTGAATAATTTATTGAGTTTTCCTTAGTTGTTCAGGATTTTAAAAAATTTCTAAAATTATTCTTTCGAAAGGGAATTTCATGAAAAAATTGTTTCTTCTCCTCCCGATTATTGCAGTCGGGTTTTATTTTTTTACCGGTCAGTCTCAGGAAGACAAGCCGGAAAAATGGAGCCGTGATCAGAGAACCACAGAGCTTCAGGATTTAAGCAAGGTAATGTCTTCACCGCTTCCAATGGAGCATGACCATTTTATTCCGAATAATCAGCCGATGTATTACAACTCGCCGAATGGCGTAACGGTTGTAAACCCTAATATCAGAGTTCTTCCCAGACAGTCTCCGTTCAGCTATCAGACTGAAGTTATACTTACCCGTCATCCGGGCAATCCTTTAATTATGTACGGATCGTCAAATGCGATCAGTAATGCAGGCGGAAGTTTGTTTATTTCTGAAGGCGCATATGTTACTACTAACGGCGGAACTACATGGTTCGGCAGCGATACGATGAAAAATACTGTCGGTACAATACTTACCGGTCACGGCGGTGATCCGGGAATTACGATTGATAAAGACGGCAGATTTATTATTTCACATCTCGGCGGAGGTATAAAGGCAAATTATTCCACCAATAACGGTCTGAATTGGTCTAATGACGTTACAATTACATCAGGATCACAGGATAAGAATCTGACCACAACTGACGATTCTCCGACAAGTCCTTATTACGGGAGATCATACACTGCATGGTCGAGATTCACAGCATCTTTACCTCCTATTGCTTTCTCTTATACAACTAACGGCGGCGTAAGCTGGTCAGCTTCTGCCGATGTGAATGTTCCGCCCGCAGGTCATTATTCACAGGGAGTTGATCTCAGAACCGGTCCAAACGGAGAAGTTTATTTATGCTGGGCAGCGCCAATAGCTTCCAGTCCTTTTACTGAAGATTACTGTGGGTTTGCTAAATCAACAAACGGCGGTGTGAACTGGACAGTTAATAACAATATTTTTGATATGAACGGAATAAGAGGAACCTTATTTTCTACAAGTATAAGAGTAAACAGTTTTCCGAGAATTGATGTTGACAGAACCTGCGGACCAAGAGCAGGATGGATTTATATTGTAGTTTCTCAAAGGAATCTTGCACCGGCAGGATCAGATGCTGATATTGTAATTCACAGATCCACTGACGGAGGAACATCATGGTCAGCAGGTATAAGAGTAAATCAGGATGCTCTGAATAACGGAAAATCACAATGGTTCCCGGCAGTAAGAGTAGATGAATCAGGTGGTGTAAACGTTGTATATTATGATAACAGAGGAACGACAAATACTGATACCAACGAAGTATATATGTCAAGGTCAATGGACGGCGGCACAACATGGACAGACATTAAAGTTTCTGACGCAAGATTCAGACCGACTTCACTTGCTTTATCCGGTGTTGCAGGCGGATATCAGGGTGATTATATTGGTATTACTTCTGCTTTAATAGAAGGAAATCCGGTAAATGGTAATCAGAGAATATGGCCATTCTGGGCAGATAACAGACTGGGCGGATTTCAATATCAGGCTTACACAGCTAAAGTTGAATTGCTTCCGAAAAATCCATGCACAGGCTGTGAAGATTTTGCAAGCGCAGCATTTACTCCAAAATATTTTCACCTTGAGTATTCAGGCACTCAGTTTTGGAGCAGACAAAATCCAAGCGCATACGGAGCAGGTACGGGAAGCGTAAAGTATGATTTCTTTAGCGATAATGTAAGAACTCCGCAGTCGCTTATCACAGATTTTCAGACTGTACCGGCGGGTTATTATCTGACATTTGATCAGGCATATGCTCCTTACGGCCCAGGTTTTCCGGGTCCTGATACGTTGTTAGTGGAATCTTCTACTAACGGAGGATCGAGTTACACTACGCTTGCTGTTTTACTCGGCAGATTCCCTTCCGGCGGCGAGCTGAATACTGCACCGGCTACAACAAATGCTTTTGTCCCGACATCATCGCAATGGGCGCCGAAAATTTATTCCTTACCGGTGGGAACTAACAGAGTAAGACTGAGAGCTGAAAGCGGATTCGGAAATAATTTATATGTCGATAATATTTGCGTGCAGGCATTAGCTGCTCCTGTTTCAAACTCTCTATGTGATGCTCCTGAAGGTTTCTTCAGAACATCTCCTCCATCTGTTGTGCAGGACACTATCACTGTATATCTAAAGAGAACGGATTTTCCGAATATAACTGTGGATTCTGCAAAAATGTATATGTTTAATTATGGCTGTCAGAACTTTACCTTTAATAATGCTCTTAACGGTAGTTATCATATGGTATTTAAGCACAGGAATTCAATTGAAACCTGGACGAATGCCGGAATACCAAATTATACCAGAGGTTTAAATTTCGCATATGATCTGATAAATAATAATGCTATTGTTTACGGCGGAAATCAGACACAGGTCCCGAACTTTTCGTTTTGGTTTAACTACAGCGGAGACTGTAACAGAGACGGTGTAATTGACATTTCAGATCTGACAATCATTGACAATGATGCGTTCAGTTTTGTTTCCGGATATGTGCAGTCTGACGTAAACGGTGATAACTTCTCTGATCTTTCTGATTATGCTCTTGCGGATAATAATGCATTTAATGTAGTTACAAGAATTATCCCTCCCGGAGCAGTTCCTGAACCTCAGATCGTAAATAATGATGCGCCGGTATTCAGTACTGAAGCTGAAAAAACTAAATACGAAATGCATCTGAAAATTATGAAAGAAAAAGGAGTTTCTGAAAACGATCAGCAAATTAATGTAATTGAACTAAACGAAGTTCTGAAACAAAGACAGGAAAGAATGCAGAATAATAAAGCGCCTGTCAGAAAATCTTTTGATATACAGTCTGATGGAAATGTTAAATCAGGTTCAAAAGGTGTATCACAGTAATTAACAAAGAATTCAGAATTAATTTATTGATACAAAGCCGTGAAGATCAAATTCACGGCTTTTTTATTTTTTGGGAAATTATTCTTATTGGCATATAAGAACAGTTCCTTAAGGTAAGCTTAACTTTAATTTAAACTCTAAATGCTTTGGACGGTTTTGAAACAGTACTGCTGTTTAATTTTACATTCGAGTTTAATTCAACAGCAGAATTTTGTAATTTGTGAGGTGAATAATATTAACAGTAAAAGCATTAATGTTAATGAAGATTAACAGCATAAGAAAAAGTTATATTTTTTATTTCAGTATAATTTTTCTGCTTGCGTTCGGTTCCGGTGTATTTGCTTCAGGCGGTGACTCCGGTTCACAGACTCTTCTTACAAGCATCGGTATTGCAATTCTCGCCGCATCTGTAATGGCATTCATTGCTCATTTCTTAAAACAGCCGCTTTTACTTGCATATATATCGGCAGGAATTATTATTGGTCCTAAAATCGGATTTGGGTTTATCGTTAATGAACATGATATAGAAACAATTTCTCACATCGGACTTGTGCTCCTGTTATTCATGATAGGGCTGGAGATAGATGTTAAAAAAATAAAGGAAGCCGGAAAGTCATTATTCCTTGCTGGGACATTTCAGTTTATAATATGCGTTACACTCGGACTGGGCTTTTTCTCTCTGTTAGGTTTTACATTAGGAGATGGAAATTATGATCTTTTGTATCTCGCTGTCTGCTGCAGTCTTAGCAGTACAGCAATTGTTGTAAAACTATTGTACAGTAAGCTTGAGCTTGATACGCTTGCAGGACGGCTGACACTCGGGATTCTTATTTTTCAGGATATATGGGCGATCATAGCTCTCAGCATTCAGGCAAATCTTGCAAGTCCGGATGTAATGTTAATTTTATTCTCATTCGTCAAAGGAGCGCTGGTTGTCCTAATCAGTCTTTTGTTGAGTAAATATGTTCTGTCCCGGATATTCAGAGCCGTTGCAAAAAATCCTGAGATTGTGCTTATTACTTCTCTCGGATGGTGTTTCCTGATATGCGGTCTATCAGGTTACTTCGGGCTTTCGCTAGAAATGGGAGCGCTCATTGCTGGTGTCGCTATTTCAACTTTTCCTTACAATCATGATGTGATCTCAAAAATTATTTATGTAAGAGATTTTTTTATAACCCTTTTCTTTGTAGCTCTCGGTATGATGATTACAAATCCTGCGGACAATCCTGAAGTATTGATTTTTTCTGTAGCAGCCGCTTTATTTCTGATCGCATCAAGATTTATGTCAATCTATCCTATACTGTATGCATTGAAAAACGGAAACCGCGTGAGTCTGTTAACTTCCATAAACCTTTCTCAGATAAGTGAATTCTCTCTTGTAATTGCTGCTCTCGGACTTGCTGCCGGACATATCTCTCAGAGTATTCTGACAATAATTATCTTTACTTTCGTTATAACGTCTGTAGCTTCATCTTACATGATAAAATACAGTGATTCTATTCAGAGATTTCTGAGCGGGATAGTAAGTAATTTAGGTTTCAGAGATATCGGAAGTGAAAATAAACAGTCAACTTATACGGAAAAAAAGGAAATTGCAATACTTGGATTCTTTACAACCGCCAGCTCTCTTATAAAAGAAATGGAGTCATTTGAGTTAACAAGCGAAGAAGGAGTTCAAATCCTGAACAAAGTTGTCGTAATAGACTTCAATCCGGAAGTGCATAAAAAACTTTCAGCAAAGGGAATTAAAGCGTATTATGGTGACATTAGTCATATTGATACGCTCCTTAATTCAGGGATAGAAGATGCAAAGATAGTTATTTCAACAATTCCTGATTCCATATTAGTCAATACCAATAACTTAAGGCTTCTGACAAATATTAAAAAAGTTAATCCGCAGGCAAAAATAATTGTGACAGCTGAAAGTCCTAAACTCGCTGTCGAGCTTTACGAAAACGGTGCTCACTATGTCCTGATGCCGAGAGTTTTAACAGCACAAAATCTAATGGAAGCTCTGATAACGTTATTAAACCGTGACTCAAAAGATGTCTTAGAGGAAGAACTGGAAAAGCTGAAAAACAGAAATGAGATTATTAATTAGTCGGTTCGTTAATTTTTCCGCAGTTAAGTGTATAAAGTCAGAGGTGAAATTGAGAATTAATCTTTATCAGTCCGGATTATTCGGAACCGGTGATGAAGATCCGGACATCTATGAAAATTTATAATTTAATTTCAATAATGACTTGAAAAATGGGATTAAATTTCATTTCTTAACTCACTCTGAATATTTTTAGTTAAAGAATCACGCCATGTTTATATTTTCGGATTGTGAAATCACCTTAAACAAATTTTCAAACGGATTTAATTTCAAGCTATAGATACCTGAAGTTCCAATATTTTAAATTCTATTATCCGAAAATTTAATTAACTAATTTAAATTAATTTAAAAAACAAAAGATGAATAAATTATTTCTACTAAGGTCTTTCATTGCGACTTTGGCAATAGCGATAATTATCCTGATCGCTGGCACTGAAGTTTTTCAGGGAAATGAAAAAACCGATTTTCAGAAACATACTGAAAAGTTTTATGATTACGATGAAACAGATCCTTATATAGACAGACCCACGAATGAAGCAAGAATGCATCTTACTGAAAACGATGATGTACTTGATGTTATCACGGATGCAAACGGATTTGATAATTTCGAAATTGGAGTGGACTTTGCTGAGCAGATGCTTGTCTCAAATCCCAGAAATCCGCTGAATATGCAGTTTGGAGTAAACTCCGGAGGAGGTCAAAACGCATATTACACGACAAACGGACATGACTGGACTTCGAGTAATCCGGCTTATCACGCATCCACATGCTGTGATCCATGGTCTGCATTTGACAGTCTAGGAAATTTATTTTACGGATCAGGCGTATCCAATCAGTATGTTTATAAATCAACTAACGGCGGACAGACTTACGGAGCAGCTGTACTTTCCGTAAGCGGTAATGACAGAAATACTTTGGCGGCAGATCAGACTAACGGTCCGTATAAAAATTATTTATATGCGGCGATCACACCCGGAAATTTTGCAAGAAGCACAAACAACGGAACTTCCTGGACGACAACTTATTCTCCGAGTAATACAATACCCGGAGTTATGATAGCAGTCGGACCAAACGGAGCTACTCAGGGAGGATGTGTTATGTATGTTACAAATACCGGCACATCATCAAACGTAACTTATACCTTTCACAGGTCCACTAACGGAGGAGCTAACTTTACTGTAATGTCAAGTTTAACAGTAGCAGGATTTGTCGGCACTTTAAACTCTGCCGGACGACTTGTTATTAATAACGGAAGGACAAGACCATATCCGATGATAGCTATGGATAACAGCTATGGTCCATACAGAGGAAGACTATATTTAGTATATGCATCAAACGTACCTGCGGGGAACGGAAACAAACCTGATATAATTATGCAGTATTCTACAAATCAGGGATCTACATGGTCCAGCAAAATTACCGTAAATGATAATGCAAATCCGCAGCTGAGCGATCAGTGGTTTCCGGCAATATGGTGTGAAAAGGAAACAGGAAGACTTTATATTAAATGGTATGACACAAGAGAAAACCCTGCAACTTATGCCGTTAATGTTTATGCTACTTATACTGACGACGGCGGATCTACTTTTGCCCCAAATCAAAAACTTACGACTACATCATGGACTTATCCAAATCCTTCATGCGCACCAAATACAAATTGTTACAGAGGCGACTATGACGGTATGACTGCAAATCCGAAAACATCTTTTTCAGTCTGGTATGACGGAAGACTCGGCACTTACAAAAATGTAGGAGCATATTTTCCCGATTATGCAATGACTGTATCACCAACGTCAGCAAATATTCATAACACCAATGACTTTAAATTAATAGACGTAAATGTACCGGCGGTAAAGTTATATACTGACGCAGTTAATTTCACAACTGCTGTTACGCCTGTACCGGGTGCAGGCAGTATAGTTGCAGATTTTCCGTCAGGTAATTCATTAAGTTCGCCTTATCCGAAAACTGCAAAGATGAGAGTCAGAACAATAGGAACTGTAACAAACGGAGTTTATACTGTAACTGTAACCGGTTCAGGTCCGAACGGTACACCTGTTCATAAAAGGACTGTATCAATAACAGTAGGAAATACATTAGCCGCTGCTCCTTGTGAGGATTTTACTGAATTATTTCCTCCTACAGATTTAGGATTTGATTTTACCGGAGATAATTACTGGTCAAGAAATTCACAGAGCGCATACGGCTCAGGAACAGGAAGCGCGAGATTTAACTCCTGGTCAGCACCGGTTGGGACAAATCAGGCGCTTGTTTCAATGAGTTTCACAGCAGTCGGAGCAAATACATATCTTACATTCGATAATGCATACAGACCATGGTCGGGCGGCAATATAGATTCTTTGTTAGTTGAATCATCTTCAAATTTCGGCGCAAGCTATACTACGCTGGAAAAACTCTGGGGCGGACTCGGCGCACAGGCGGGACCGCTTAATACAGTGTTTACCGGCGGCAGTCAGTTTGCTCCTTTAAATCATCAGTGGAGATCCAAAATTTATTTACTCCCGGTCGGAACGAATAAAATCAGATTAAGAGCAGTAAGCGGCTTCGGAAATGATATTTTTGTGGATAACGTTTGTGTACAAATTCTTCCTGCTCCTTCAGCCATTGCAGGTATTGGTTTAGTTCCGGAAGGATTTTACAGAGCGCTTCCGTCCCCTCAGGCGATACCTGATACTATAAGAGTATATCTGCACAGGACTGATTTCCCGAACATAGCAGTTGACTCGGCAGTTTCATATTACAATACCAACGCAGTAGCAAACGGTCCGTTTAATAAAGCAATAAGCGGAACTTACTATATTGTTTTAAAACACAGAAACAGTTTAGAGACCTGGAGCAAGTCAGGTGGTCAGCTTTATTCCAGAGGCAGCACTTTAAATTTCAACTTTATTAATCCGGTCAACCAGGCATACAATAATAATCAGGCGTTGATAGATCCGGCACCATTTTACGGAATGTATGGAGGTGATGTAAACAGAGATTTTTCAATTGATATAACCGATGTGTCGCAGATTGAGAATGCAGCCGCCATTTTCCTAACAGGATATGTAATTGAAGATCTTACAGGTGATGATTTTGTAGATATTAATGACCAGGCGATTGCAGATAATAACGCATCAAACTTTGTTGTCAGACAAACGCCTCCCGGAGCGGATCTTGGTCCGAGTGTAACTGAAGAAGTTGTGACTTTACCGGAAACGAATTTTGAGAATGAAGCTCTGAGACAAAAACATGATTTAACTATAAAGTTATTGAATGATCAGAAAGCTCAGGAAAAGATTTCTATTGAAATGAAAAGGAAAAAAGATAAGGAAACTGAATTGAGAAAGAAAAAAATAAATTCAGTTAAAGAAAAAATGAGATCAAGTCTGAATAAAAATGAAAAGGTAAATCCGGAAGTAATTAAACCGGATAGACCTGGCAGTACGTTTGGTCAATAATATGATGCACACTATAGGTATGATTATTCAAAAACTTAGTTTTTAGAAAACCAAATCTAAATATAGATACAAAAAAAAGACCGGTAATTAAAAATTGCCGGTCTTTTATTTTTGTAAAGCGAGCTTTATAAAAATAATTATCTGATCAAAACCATTTTTCGTGTTTCGCTTAACTTACCTGAAACTGTTTTTTCCGTATCAAGTGTAAGTTTATAAAAATAAATTCCGCTCGGCAGTTCGTCTGCTGAAAATATTTCTGAATAAGACCCTGCATTCAGAAATTTCGAAACTAGATTTCTAACCTCTTTACCGGCAGCGTCATAAACAATGAGAGTTACATTTCCGGATTCTATAATTTCAAATTTAATTATAGTTTCAGGATTAAAAGGGTTGGGATAATTCTGCATAAGTCTGAATGCATCGGGTAATATTGAATTATCAGTTTCATTAATCGCCGAAGATGTTCTGTCATATTTAAATATCGCTCCGCCTGCTCCGCATGTAAAGCCAATTAAAGAATCGGGAAAATCTATATCAAATAAAGCAACGCTGTCCGGAGTATATATTGATTTCCAGACAAATCCTGAATCCTGTGAGAGTAAAAATTTCTGCGAGTAACTTCCCGTAATCCATATCTCAGCCGGGTTCCTTGCACTGATACCTGTCGCCAGACCGAATACTCCGAGCGTATCATAGAACCAGTTTGCGCCTGTATCCACAGTCCTAGCCAGACTTGATCCGAATTCCAGATCACCTCCGGAGATCAATGCTTTATGAGGAAAGATAATATCTATGTCAAAAAGAGGTTCAGGTGCAATCTCCTGACCTTGCCATGTAAATCCGGAATTTGTCGTTACCCATACGACTCCTGCAATATCCCTGAATCCGCCGCAAGCATAACCTGTCTGTTGATTTATAAATTTTATTTTGTTTACAGGTAAAAGAAAAATCAGGTTGCTGTCTATTTGTGCAGGGATCCAGTTCTGTCCGCTGTCAGTAGTGCGCAGTATTGAAGATGGTACGCCTCCTATAAATCCGTTATTCGCATCATGAAAAAAAACAGTTTTCATATAATTATTTGTATCAGGGTACATTGATTTTGTCCATACATTGCCGCCGTCTGATGTTTTTAAAATAATTGTTCCCGGAAAGGATGTGCTGTCCGGAAATATTTCCCATGCCAGCGCCCAACCTGTCATATGGTCGATGAAAAAAATATCTTCGATATTTAATGAAATACCGGAATTTTGTACTTCCAGGATATTTCCGCCGTTAGTAGTTTTAATTATAGTCCCGTTCTCGCCTGAAAACCATCCTGTATTGCTGTTAATGAAAAAACAATTTCTCAGCTCTACATTTACAGGACTATTTAATCTGCTCCAGTGACTCTGTGAAAGGGTTAACTTTAAAGGAATAAAAGCAACGGATACAAATAATATAAAAGAAAAAATTTTTTTCAAAAACCTTATTATATTTTATTTTAAAAGATATTAAATGTAAGTATGATCCGTTTAATAAAAAACTGTAATTTTTTTCTTTTAAATAAAATTTAGACTTGAAATTAAAAATTGAAATAAATAATTAGTGTTAACATCAAACCATTACTAACTAAAGAAAGGGAAATCCAATGAAAACAAAATTACTTCTCTTTGCTGTACTTTTTTCCTTTATCTGGATAATTAATTCAGGCTTCTCTCCGAATGACGACAGTCCTAAATGGAGTCAGGATCCGCGTACGAGAATTAATATTAATCCTGAAGGTGATTATATATCATTGCCTCAGGGAGACAACGGAAGTTTCAGCAATGAAACAAGATACATCTCGACTCCTCAGGGAGTTTTTGCAGTCGGTCCTAATTTCAGAGTCCATCCGACTACAGCACGCACACAAAGCGAAGTGCCTATCACAAGACATCCGCGCAATCCGAACTTTATGTTCGCATCAGCAAATACATTTAATGTCGGCGGCGCTACAACTTTCAGCACGGCGCATTATGTTACGACTGACGGCGGAGTAACATTTTTCGGAGACGACACAACAAATTTTAATTTCGGTGATCCGGCTCCGATGATTATGCACACTAACAGACTTATTATATCATATATTACAAGCACCGGTTCTATGGGCGCTGCATATTCATCAGATCTGGGAACCACCTGGTCGGGAACAGTTACATTTCCCGGCGCTACTACTTCGGCAGATAAAAATTTATCCTGCGTTGACGGCGAACCTACAAGCGCATTTTACGGAAGGATATATACTGTATATACAGAATTTGCCGGAGCTAATAGCGGAAGAATAGTTGCAACCTGGTCTTCTGACGGAGGAGTAACATGGTCAAGCGTAATACCGGTTAGTCCGGTTCCCTCTGCAGGACATCATCATCAGGGATGCGATGTTGCAGTTGATCCATACGGATGGGTAAGGGTAGTTTATGCAAACTGCACAACCAACGGACAGAATTCAACTGAAGATTATCTCGGATGGGCTGAATCAGGCACCGGCGGCGTTTCATGGTCAGATATGTCTGACGTAAAAGTAAATATGAACGGAATCAGATCTTCAGATTTGTTACCGTCTCCCCCCGCTTCAGTAATAAGAGCAAACGGTTTTCCGAGAATTGATATTGACAGAACTTGCCTACCTTCAGCTGATGATGCTTATGTAGTAGCGGGTGAAAAGAATTTTGCGCCGGCTCTGGATAATGCAGACATAGTTTTAATGAAAACACCTGACGGCGGAGCATCCTGGACAAGAGTAAGAGTAAATCAAAATGCTGCTGGTTCTTATGAATATTTTCCGGCAGTTAACGTAGATGCTACCGGAGCAATAAACGTTTGCTATTACAGCACAAGGAATTTCCCTAATAACGATTCGGCACAAATATATCTGTCAAGATCTACAGACGGCGGAACAAGCTGGGTAGATGTTTTAATCTCAGATCACAAATTTAAACCTGTACCGATTACCGGAACTGCAGCAGGTTATCAGGGAGACTATATCGGAATAACATCAGGCGGAGCAGGTAAGATCATTCCTTACTGGTGCGAACAGAATCCTACTACAGGCGGAAGATATCAGGCATATGCATCTTTGGTAGATATTTCCATTGCTGCTCCGTGTGAAGATTTTGCATGTGCAAAGGATTCAGGTACAACGGTTTTCCCGCTTACATCTGATAACTTCTATGAAGAATTTTCCGGAACAAACTACTGGAACAGAAAATCACAGGCAAGCGCATACGGCTCAGGAACCGGTTCTGTAAGATTTAATGCCTGGTCAGCATCTGCAGGTACAATTCAATCTTTAATTTCATATCAGTTTACACCGGCAGGAGCTACAAGTTATTTAACTTTTGACGCTGCATACAGACCATGGTCAGGCGGTAACGTGGATTCTTTAATTGCAGAATCTTCAACCAACGGCGGAGTAACCTGGACGGTTAGAGCAAGATTATGGGGAGGACTCGGAGTACAGGCAGGACCATTAAATTCTGTATTTACCGGCGGCGGTCAGTTTATTCCGGCTAATCATGAGTGGAGACCTAAAATTTATCAGCTCCCGGCAGGCACAAATAAAGTCAGACTGCGCGCAAGAAGCGGTTTCGGAAATGATATCTGGCTTGATAATATATGCGTTCAGTCGTTGCCGACTGCTGTTTCAAACTCTATCGGTCTTGTAAATGAAGCTATGTTCATTCCGACGAACCCATACTGGAGATTACTTGATACAGTCAAAGTATATCTGCACAGAGTAGATTTCCCAAATATTGCTGTAGATTCTGCAGTTAGTGTAGCAGGCAGTAATGCTGTTGTCAACAATCTGTTTTTTAACAGAGCTTTAAACGGAAATTATTACAGAGTAGTAAAGCACAGAAACAGTATAGAGACTTGGAGTAATATCGGAGTAGCCATTTCAAGAGGTGCCGGTTCACATCATAATTTCGTTCAGCCGGACGGTCAGGCATACGGTAATAATCAGGCAATAGTCAGTACATCTCCTTTATACAGAGGAATATACAGCGGAGACTGTAATCAGGATGATTTTATTGATATTGCGGATCTAGCGATAATAGATAATCAGGTATTTAACTTTGCTTCCGGTTATGTGATCGCTGATCTGAACGGTGATTCATTTGCAGATATTACTGATTATACATATGCAGATAACAATTCATTTAATTTTGTCGAAAGAGTAGCGCCTCCTGGAGGAGAGCCGTTACCGCCTGTTGAAAATGAGTCTGTACCAGAATTAAATACAGAGCAGGACAGAATCAAGTATGAATTGCATCAAAAGATAATGAGAGAGAAAGGTAATGTCGAAGAATCAGTGAAAGTAAAACCTGAACTTAATGAAGTCCACAAAGAAAGAGAAATCAGATCCAGTATCCAAAAATCAAATTTCAGAAAAAATGATAATACCCGCGTGGAAAGAACCGAAACAGGAACTTCCGAAAAAACCACAGTGGGAGAAAGGTAATAAAAGTAATTAAAAACTTAAAGCCGTGGAGAATTTTTCTTCACGGCTTTTTTTTGTAAAAAACTAAACCTTAAATAATATTATGTTTAGTTTTATTTAAAATTCTTATTTTTAAAAAAGGCCAAAGCATCAACCCCAAAAATTGATCTCTTTAACCTTGTCTCTTTTGTACATTTTCTAAATGTTTTAAGAATTTCAGATTGAATTCTTAATTATGTTAGAATCTGTATATTTTATCAGAAGCTTAAATTAACTGACTTATGAAAATAAGAATAACTGTGCTTTCATTATTCTTACTTTTTTCAAATCTATCTTCAGTATTTTCAATACACCCTAAGTTTGATTTAAAACTTTCAAACAGAACTTATCTTTCATCCAATTCCGGATTTTTTGATGTTATTTTAACGCATGTGAATTATGAGATTCCTGAATTCAGATATTCATCCGGGAAATATGTGATAATACTTGACGGTTCATTTTTGCCTGATCATTTAAATTATACTTTTGCTAAAGACACTGCAACATACGGCATCGTCAGAATCCCTCCGCCAAATGTCGGCGAGCTTATAAGAAGCGGAGATACTCTTATTATTGAACCGGGAATAAATTTTCCTGCAGGAACTGAACCTGTAATATCGGATACTTCCGGGACATTGGTAACAAGAATAAAATTTTATAACCCGGATCTCTATTCGAATTCCTGTTTGTTTGAAGAGCAGTTTGTCTGGAAAATAAATTCTCCCGGCAGCGTTACGGAAATTTATGCAAACATTTCTGACAGCATAATCAGATTAGAAAATTCTCAAAACATTTTCAGTACTCGTGATCTTTGTCCTGATCAGCATTGCTGTCTGAGTGTCCCTCACATTCCGCCTGTCAGGACATTCCCGTTGAGTAATTCCCTAAACAATTTTTATCCGTTTAAATTTGAATGGCAAAAAGGATTTCCCGTAAATTATTTCGCTTGTATCCAGGTAGCGGTGGATTCTTTGTTTTCAGAAATAATAATAGAAGACACGCTTCAGAGACCTGACGGCGTAGATCCGGTAAAATACTTTACATCAGAACTAGAGTTTGAAACGCAATATTACTGGAGAGTAAGACAAGGCGGGATACCTCCTGCAGGTGAATTCAATGAGCCATGGATATTCAGAACAGGAATACCATCGCTGACAGTGAATCTCAAAGTAATCCCTGAAGGACTTTCCGGTAAAAACAATTTCTACCCTTATCAGTTAAAAGTTTTTCTGAGAAATGCAGACAGTCCGTATGAAATAGCTGATTCCACCATTACATATTTAACTGACAGTGAATTTCAGACTGATCTTTATTTTATGAATGCAGCTTCAGGTAATTATTATCTTGTGATAGATAACGGTAATTATCTG
Organism: Candidatus Tepidiaquacellales bacterium UBA2330; assembly: GCA_002344965.1. Lineage (GTDB taxonomy): Bacteria > Bacteroidota > Ignavibacteria > Tepidaquicellales > Tepidaquicellaceae > UBA2330. Next base: position 130,398 of record DDUU01000037.1, read on the forward strand.
GAGACCTGGAGTAAAGCCGGAGGCAGTTTTTTTCATCCTGATCAGACAAATATATATGACTTTTCACTTAAAGCATCACAAGCGTTTGGAAACAATCAGATCAGGATTAACGATGCATTTTGTATTTATAACGGTGATCTGAATTCAGACGGATTAGTTGATATATATGATATGAGTATTTCGGATAATGCGGTATTTAATTTTGTAAAAGGGGAGTCCGTTACTGATCTGAACAGTGATCATATTACTGACATTGAGGATTATCTGATTATTGACAGGAATGCCGCAGATTTGATTTGTATCCATTCACCTTTAGAAAAATAATTACTTTTCAGGTATAATTTTTTTAACGTGCTTCCGGATTACTTCCTGAGTTCTGCAAGTTCATTGAAAAGTTTAAGCTCCTTTTCACTGAGATTCACGGGAGTTTCCACAATTATCTTGGCATAAAGATCTCCGTATTCATCCGTCTTTCCGTATTTCGGCATACCGAGCTTCTGAAGTCTGAGTACTTTCCCGCTCTGAGCTTCTTTTGGGATATTTATCTTTATATTTCCCTTAAAAGTTTTTAAGGAAGCTTTTCCGCCGAGTACTGCAGTATAAAGATCAACTCTCACATCAGTATATAGATCGTCTCCTTTTCTTTCATACAAAGGATCCTGCAAGACATGAATTTTTAAAAGAAGATCACCCGGACTTCCTCCGCCTATTGCCTGTCCGCCTTTTCCGCTTAGTCTTAAAGTCTGCCCGCCGGCAATGCCAGGTTTAATTTTCAGCTTTATTGACTGACCGTCCAGATCAAATAACTTTTCAGTACCATTATAAGCGTCATGAAGAGTAATGCTCATTTCAGCGCTCAGATCTTCACCTCGCAGATTAGCTCTTGAAGCTCTCCTCCTTCCGCCTGTTCCTGAAGATCTGAAACCTCCTCCTCCGAAAAGTGTTTCAAAAAAATCTGAGAAACCGGCTCCGCCGAATCTGTCAGAGCTGTCATTCCCATATGTGTAGTGCGTATATCCGCTGTCCTGATTGGCATACTGTGACCAGTCAAAATCCTGCGAACCACCGGACTGCTGATAATATTTCCAGTTTTCTCCCAGCTCATCGTATTTTTTCCTTTTATCTTTATCGCTTAATACTTCATTTGCTTCATTCAATTCCTTGAACTTTTCCTCAGCTTCTTTATTATCTTTATTCTTGTCAGGGTGATATTTCAGAGCAAGTTTCCTGTATGATTTTTTGATTTCCTCCTGAGTCGCGTTTTTGCTTACACCTAAGATTTTATAATAATCTTTATATTCCATTTAGTAATTAATTATAGAAATTATTTTTTTCTGAAAAAAACTATGATCAGCACTACCGCAAGATCAATTAAAATGCCGAGTGCTCCTATAAGATAACATTTTTGAATTTTACTGCTGCTTTCTGTTTTTATACCTGATTCTTTCAATAGTCTTCCTGCCTGATATCCTGAAATAATTGCAATCACAGATCCTATTCCGAATATCCAGACCGACCCCAGTACAATTCCTCTGTTCACCAATCTGGAAAATTCGATCTTTACCTCTTCTGACGACATCAAATTTTTAAATCCAAAATAGATTTAATAGATTTATTTATCAATGAAAACATTAATAAGCAGTGTGTTATTTCTTTAAGCAACAGAAATTTTTTGCGTTGAATTATTTTAGTGTCACATTTGTCCAAAACTTTTAGTTTTAAAATTAAAGTTGTATCGCTTTTATAGTACTTTCTTTTGACAGATCAAAAAAAAGTAACAAAGAAAAATCTCCGCTAATGAAAAATTGCCGGAATTCATATCACAATTGCTGTAAAAATTCCAACTCAAAATTTGCTTAGCAAATTTCTCAAACAATGAAATTTTATTGACACAATTGCTCGTGAATTCTTTCGGCAATTTTTCAAAGGCGGGTCTTCTAAACAGATTGATATAAAACTGCGAAAATAATATAAACTTAACGAAAATTTTCTGATTTAAAAATATTTTATTCATCATTGGTTTAGAGTAAGTAAAAGAAATCAAAATAGGAGTTTTTATTAAATCAAATTATATATAATTTGCACTTCAAATCAGACTATTTTATATAATCAAAAATTAATTTATCATGGAATACACAATTGTAACTGCCGGCAGTAAAGATGAGCTTGTTAAGAAAGTTAATGAAATGCTGAATCAGGGCTGGGAGACTGAAGGCGGCGTTACAATCTCTCAGGACGGCAATTTTCATCAGGCGATGATCCTGTTTGATGATTTGGCAAATGAATTTGGAACGGGTGAAGAGCTGTAATCCCGGTTTTTTGGTTTCAGAGATTCTTATATCAGCGAACCTTCCTTAAAACTCATATAGGAATGGTTTGTAAAAATTAAATGATCGAGCACGTCTATACCCATAATCTTTCCTGCTTCTACAAGTCTTTTTGTGATTTTAAGATCATCTTCCGAAGGATCTGTTTCTCCTGAAGGATGATTGTGCGCTATTATAATATGAGCAGCATGTCTTTTAATTGCGGATTCGAATGTTTCCCTGGGATGAACAAGACTTGCCGTAAGTGTGCCGACTGAAATTTCATCCAGTCCTATAAAATTATTTCTTGAATCAAGTGAGATGACATAAAAATGTTCTTTTGAAAAGTTTGAAACTTTTGAGATAAGAATTTTAAACAGCTCTTCCGGATTTGTGACAGCATTGTATTTTTTTTTGTTTTCCCTGATAGTGTTTTCGTTTTCCCGAAGCTCCTTGATGATTTTTTTTGCAATACCGAAACTTGCCATGAGCTTAGAAGCTTTCACTTCACCGAGTCCTTTAAAATTTTTTAGGTCTTCAAGCGATGCATCCATTATCATGGACAGTGATCCGAATTTTACAAGGATCTTTTGCGCTAAAGTAATAACTGATTCTCCTTTGGTGCCGGTATTAAGCAGAAGAGCGAGAAGCTCAGCGGAGGAAAGTTTCTCCGCACCGTATTCTCTTAATCTTTCTCTTGGTCTTTCGGAAAGCGGCAGGTCATTTACGCAAATTACATTTTCATCGGTTTCTCTTCTTGCATTCTTCATAGTTGTCGTGTTTGATTTCAATTAGGTTAGAGTCGGGATGGGCAGACTCGAACTGCCGGCCTCACGCCCCCCAGACGTGCGATCTAACCAACTGATCTACATCCCGTGTTGCGTCTCTTTAACTTTTTTCGCGGGGAAAAATTTGTTCCGCCCTATTTAATTATAACTCATTAAAAGGCATGTCAATATGTTTAATTTGAAAAATTAAATCAAACCGATTATCTCTGACATTTACTTTACGCCTGTATTTTCAAATACAGCAAGTATTTTACTTCCGCTGTAAAGACTTAATCTGCTGCCTGTAATTCTGTATGAATCAGTTTTAGTCAATGCATCCAGAAAATTTTTTTCCTGATCTTTTATGAAGTCACAGTATTTTTCCGTTGAAGTTATATTGCTGAATTTCAGAGATTTGTTTTTACGGGAGTAAGTCATTCCGAAGCTGTTGCATCCGCCGAATCCGCCTGCATTCGGTTTGTCCTTTGAAAATTTTATGTATGCTTCTTCAAGACTCTCAGGAGTATAGACTTTGTTTCCGTTAAGTGATCTCAGTATCCATTTTGTTTCATAAAATGAAGATTTGTCAGCGCTTCCCGGATCAGAAGAAGTGCATGAATAAAATATAAAAATAAAAAAGATAATCAGTGCGTAATGTAAATTCATAAGAATATTATAAAATTATATTTTAAGGGGAAAGTCTTTCTCTGATCCATTCGGCTCCTTTCTCAGTAAACAGAATTCTGTCATGCAGCCGGCTTTCTCTGCCCTGCCAGAATTCTATCTTAGACGGTTTTAAAATATATCCGCCCCAGCTTTCCGGTCTGGGCACATTTCCGTCCGCGAATTTAATTTTTAATTCCTCGAATTTATTATTAAGGACTTCACGGTTTGCGATCACTTTGCTCTGTTCGGATACAACTGCCGCAACCCTGCTTTCAAAAGGTCTGCTTTTAAAATAATTTTCGGATTCTTCTCTGCTGACTTTCTCTGTGATACCTTCAATTCGCACCTGTCTTTCAAGTTCTTTCCAGTAGAAAAGCAAAGTAGCGTTTGGATTTTCCTCAAGCTCTTTTCCTTTTCTGCTTTTGTAATTAGTATAAAAAATAAATCCTTCAGCGCTGTATTCTTTTAGCAAAACTGTTCTTACATTCGGATGACCGTCAGCAGAGCAAGTAGCCAGATACATTGTGTTGGCTTCCAGTTCATCAAGTTTCAGTGCTTCTGAAAACCAGACTTCAAATTGTTCGAAAGGATTGCCGCTGATTGTCATATCGGTTAATTCTCTTTTGAGAAATTCTTTTCTGAGTTCAAATAAATTTTTCTTATCCATGGCAGTGTGAGTTGTTTTTGTAAATTTAGTTAAATTGATTTTGAGAAATAATGATATATGTTGTGCGGGTGTATGACGGAATTGCATTCCGTCAGGTGCGGGGAAAACCGCTTAAGCGGTTTTCCGCTGTATTACACTTATGTAGTTTATTATGATCTATTCTCATTTCATGTTCTATCCTTCATTATTTTCAATTGATTAATCACATCTTTATAAGTAATTTGAAATTCATTTTTTTAACCCATTTTTTCAATTCCCGGTGTCAGCTGATAAAAATAAATTATCTGTCCTTGAAGTAGATAAAGAGCTGCTTGATGATATTACAGAGCTCATCCGCGAAAAATCTGACGCTGCCCTCCAGAATATTCTTGCTGATCTGTATGATTTTGATATAGCCGTTCTAATTGATAATCTTATTAATGATGAAGATGCGGTTTATCTCTTCTCTCTTTTAAAAGATGAAACAGCAAGTGAAGTAATTTTAGAAATTAGTGATGACAGAAAAAATGCTATAACGGAAAGACTAAGCGGTGAAAAAATTTCCGGTATTGTCAGTGAAATGTATTCTGATGATGCTACTGACTTTGTATCTGATCTTGATGAAAACAAAAAAGTAGAAGTCCTTGAAAATCTGGACAGGATTGATAATGAAGATTATAATGAAGTTAAAGAACTGCTCAGCTATGATGAAAATACCGCCGGCGGTATCATGGCGAAAGAGTATATTTCAGTTCATGAATACTGTACTGTTACGGAAGCAATAAATGAAATACAGGAAAAAGCCGACGATGTTGACCAGTTTTATAATGTTTGGGTTGTCGATAAGGAAAATGTACTAAAAGGTGTCATTTCCCTCAAAAGACTTATTGTCTCATTAAAAAATCCCGGCATGCATATTAATGAAGTTATGTACCCTGATGTTATAAGCATTGAAGCAAATACTGATCAGGAAGAAGTTGCAAAAATATTTAAAAGCTATGATCTTGTTTCTGCTCCTGTAGTGGATAGTCATAATAAATTAATTGGCATGATATCAATTGATGATATTGTAGATGTAATTGAAGAAGAGTATTCTGAAAATGTTGCCAGAATGACAGGAACGGATGCTGAAGAACTTGAAAAAAAATCACCGTATGAAATTGCTAAGCTGAGACTGCCATGGCTTCTTATTACTTTGTTCATTGAATTTATTGCAGTCTTTATCGTAAGAATGCATGATGAAATGCTTGAAAAAATAATTCTGCTTGCCGCCTTTATGCCCATAATTTCCGCCATTTCAGGAAATACCGGTCTTCAGTCTGCTGCTATTATGGTCAGAGGTATTGATACCGGAAACGTAACTCTTAGTAAATGGTATGTTCCGTTATTCAGACAATTTAAAACCAACCTGATTATTGGTTTGGTAATTGCACTGATCGTCGGACTTCTTGGATATTTTATCAGTGATTCAAATGAATTAAAATTTGGCGCATCTGTCAGTATCTCAATGTTTATTTCTATTAATATTGCAGGTATCATAGGCACTGTATCTCCGATGTTATCCAAAAAACTTGGTTTTGATCCTGCTCTGACTTCAGGTCCTTTTGAAACCGCTTTTCAGGATGTGATCGGTATCTTTGTTTTTCTGAGCGTCTCTGCTATTTTATTAACAAATTTATAATCTTTTATTGCTCAGATCACTAAAAAAAAAATTCACCTATCTGGAAATACCGGATATCACAAATCAGATTTTTCTGCTGATACTCTCTGTGCTTGTCGTTTTCTCTTCGGATAATTTATTAATCTCTGTTCTTATTCCTATTCTCAACATTTTACTTTGCTTACTTATAATTTATTTTGTATCACACTATGAAATGAAATCTGATGCTGAAAAGAAGATAAGATCATGGTCCAGATTTTTAAGGTTCTGGTATCCGTCCTTTATGATTCTTTTCTGCTTTAAGGAAATTTATCTGATCATGATAGGTTTCGATACAAGACTTTATGATCCGGAACTGATACTTATTGATCAGTGGATTTTTGGATTTAATCCTACAGAATATCTTGCTGCTTACGTTAACCCGGTTTTAGTCGAGCTGCTTCAGATTGTCTATGGACTCTTTTATCTGATGCCTGTAATTTATGCTATGGAATTATATATCTGGCACAGGTATGAAGAATTAAAGTATGCTATCTTTGTAGTATTTCTGGGTTTCTATCTTTCGTTTCTTGGCTATATTGTCGTTCCCGCTATTGGTCCGCGGTTTACTCTGCATGATTTTTCAAATTTAAATCTTGAATTACCCGGTATTTTTTTCGCAGATATAATAAGAGGAATAATTGATTTCGGTGAGTCGATACCTAAAAATGTAAGTAACCCAGAAGCGTACGCACAGAGAGATGCTTTTCCTTCCGGTCATACTATTATCATTATTCTTATCACTTATCTTTCGCATAAAATAAGATCCGGTTCGTTTTATTTTTATCTCCCTTATTCTGTATTAATGATATTCTCAACAGTGTATCTCCGTTACCATTATGTAATTGATCTGATCGGTGGAATTCCGTTTGTGCTTGTTACAATTTTTATTGCAAATAAATTATATGAAGGGAAAATATCATTCGGAAAAGCAAATGCTAAAAAAACCTTGCCGTAATTTCATCAGCTATTGAATATCCTTTTTCAGTAAGTTTAAGATTGCCGTCTTTAATAAAAGCAAGCCCTGCCGAGAAAAGCTCTTCTGTTTCTGATTTATATTCTGTTTCGAAATTCTCTCCTGTCAGTTTCTTAAACGTATCGAAATTTACGCCTTCGCTTCTTAATCCTAACATTATATATTCCAGTTTTATCTGCTCTGTATCCGGTTTATATTTATTTTCTGACGGAAGTCTATTCTCTATCAAAGTTTTTACATATCCGGAATAAGATCTCAGGTTATTCCACCTCTTATTAAAAAAAAATGAATGTGATGACGGTCCTAGACCCAGGTAATTTTTGTAAGTCCAGTATTTCAGATTATGTCTGCTTCTGTATCCGGGTCTTGCAAAGTTAGATATCTCATAATGTTCAAATCCTTCGGATATTAATCTCTCCGATACTTTAAAATAAAATTCAGAATCTTTTAACGGATCTTTTTTCAGCAACGGATTCTTTTCAGCTGATTTGTAAAGAACAGTTCCCTTCTCATATGTTAATGAATAAGCGGATATATGATTCGCTCCGCAATCTATTGCTTTGCTTATTGAGTAATTTATATCCTCCTCCGTCTGCAAAGGCAATGAATAAATGATATCAACGCTGATATTTTTCGTAAGACTTGACGTCAATCTTATCACTTGCTCAGCCATTTCTGAAGTATGCTGACGCGTTAAAAATTTCAACTCACTGTCAATAAAAGACTGCACTCCAAAACTGAATCTGTTTATTCCGGCTTTAAGATAATTATCTGTACTGACATCTGAAAAATCCTCGGGATTTGATTCCATTGTGATCTCAGAATTGATATCAATATTAAAGCTGTCTTCCAAATTTTTTATGACATCGCTGATCTCAGCTGAAGTTAATACAGTAGGCGTACCGCCTCCGAAAAAAACGGTATCAAATTTTTCACCGTTGTATTGATCTGAAAGAAGAGAGATCTCTGAGCTTAATGCATTCAGAAATTCTTTCTTCCGCTTTGTATTTGTAATGAAAAAGAAATCGCAGTAGTTACATCTCTTTCTGCAAAAAGGTATGTGTATGTATAATCCGGACATGGGTTAAAATAAAAATTGTACCGGAAATTTTATTTCCTGTGAATGCAGAATGTTATAGTTATCTGATTATATTCCCAATTCTTTCCCATCTGGTCGTACTCAGCAGATCGAAAAAATTCAGAAATGAAATGCTCGGATCCCATGACCAGTAAATAATTAACGCTTCCCCGACTATATTTTCAACAGGCATAAATCCCCAGAATCTGCTGTCAAGCGAATTGTTTCTGTTGTCTCCCATCATAAATAAATAATCTCTCTTAACAGTATATTCCCCGTCCGGAAGAGCTGTTTCGTTAACATATATTTTACCGTCTCCTGACATTCTGACTGTATTGCCTTCCTTAATCATAAACATTTTCCATCCGTCAAAATTTGAAGAATCAATTTTTATCTTGTCACCGGCTTTAGGAACGCGGATTGGTCCGTACCAGTCCTCATTCCACTTTGAGCCTGCAGGGAACATTCTGGGATTCACAAAACTTTCCGGTCTGTTTACTTTATCAAATACCGTATTCGGAGGATTCGGAAACAGCTCGCCGTTTACATAAAGCTTTTTGTCCCTGATTTCAAGAGTATCACCCGGTGTGGCTACGCATCTTTTTATATAATTGACAACTTCCTGGGATTCGATGTCGTCACGGTCACCCGGAAAATCAAAAACTATTATATCTCCTTTCTTCGGCTCTTTAAATCCTGGAAGTTTAATATAAGGTATTCTTATATCCGTGAACGGAATGTTTCTCGGAGTTGTCGCTCCGTATGTGAATTTTGTTACAAGTAAAAAATCTCCGACCCATAATGTCTTTTCCATAGAGCCGGTAGGGATCCTGAAAGCTTCGAAGAGCAATATTTTTATTATGAATGCGACTATGCCCGCATATATCAAAGCATCAAAAAACTCCCGGGATTTTGTTTTCTTTATCTTTTCGTCTTTTCCTTTTTTATCCTGCCTCTCGATGCCTGAGCCTGATGTCTTTAGCTTATTCTTATCTGTGTCTTTTATATTTTTATTGTTGTTGTTAGTAGTATCCACTTAGAAATTTTATTGAATAATTTTATTGATTTAACTTAGATCCTGATTTAAGTGTCGAGAGAAAGTACTGCATGAAAAGCTTCCTGCGGAATTTCTACGGAACCTATTTGCTTCATACGCTTCTTTCCTTCCTTTTGTTTTTCAAGAAGTTTTCTCTTTCTTGAAATATCGCCGCCGTAACATTTTGCAGTAACATTTTTTCTCATTGCGCTGATTGTCTCTCTTGCAATTACCTTTGATCCGATTGTAGCCTGAATTGCGACTTCATACATCTGCTTTGGAATAAGCTGACGCAGTTTGGCGCATAATTTTTTGCCCCATTCAAACGCTTTGTCCCTGTGAACAATTGTAGAAAGCGCATCCACAGGGTCTCCGTTCAGAAGTATGTCAAGCTTAACTAATTTCGATTCCCTGAAATCCTTAAAGTCATAATCAAATGACGCATATCCGCGGGAATACGATTTCAGCTTGTCGTAAAAGTCAAAAACAATTTCACTCAGAGGAAAATCAAAATGAAGATCAACTCTTTTCGCATCTACATAATTGGTTGCAAGGAAAACTCCGCGTCTCTCATTTGCCAGCTTCATTAAATTTCCGATGAATTCAGTAGGAGTAATAATATTTGCAGTGATATACGGCTCTTCTATATAATCTATTTTTTGAGGATCAGGCATCAGAGAGGGATTATCTACTATTAACTTTTCGCCTTTGGTTGTATAAACTATGAATTCCACATTAGGAACAGTGCTTATAATATTAAGATTATATTCACGGTCAAGTCTTTCCTGTATTATCTCAAGATGAAGCATTCCGAGAAATCCGCATCTGAACCCAAATCCCAGTGCTGCAGAAGTCTCCGGCTCAAATGTCAGAGCGGCATCGTTAAGCTTTAGCTTTGAAAGCGAATCCCTGAGATTTTCAAAATCTTCAGTTGATGACGGATAAATACCGCTGAATACCATCGGCTTTACATCTTTATAACCGGGAAGCGGTTCTGTAATAGGCTGATCTGTCCTGTAAATAGTGTCACCGACTTTTGATTCATTAAGATCTTTTATTCCTGCAATTAAATACCCCACATCCCCTGAATCCAGCTGTCCGGATTTTGAACGTCCCATTCTCAGATGTCCGACTTCTTCCGCTTCAAATGTGTTTCCGGTGAAAAATGATTTTATTTTATCCCCGGGTTTTAAACTTCCCTCGAATACTCTTATATATACAATTACTCCCCTGTAAATATCAAACTTCGAATCAAATATCAAAGCCCTTAATGGCTTTTCAGGTTCGATCTTTGCTGCCGGTATTCTGTGAACTATGCTTTCAAGTATTTCATCAGTGCCCGTACCGACTTTCGCGCTGGTAAGTAAAATATCTTCCTTTTTACATCCTATCAGTTCAATGATCTGCTCTGTAACTTCGTCAACCATGGAATTCTGAAGATCAATTTTATTTATAACCGGAATTATCTCAAGTCCGTTATCAATAGCCAGATAAAGATTACTGATAGTCTGAGCTTCCACCCCCTGTGTAGCGTCAACTACTAAAAGTGCTCCTTCGCAAGCCGCAAGAGAACGTGATACTTCATATGAAAAATCAACATGTCCCGGAGTATCAATAAGATTTAAAGTATAAACTTCGCCGTCGGGAGAATTATACTTCATCTGTATGGCATGTAATTTTATTGTAATCCCTCTTTCCTGTTCAAGGTCCATATCGTCCAAAACCTGCTTTATCATATTTCTCTTTTCAATCGTACCGGTCTTCTCAAGCAGTCTGTCGGCAAGGGTGGATTTTCCGTGATCTATATGAGCTATTATACAGAAATTTCTTATATTGGATTTTGTCACTGTGTATGTTAAAATAAAAGTGGATTCTAAACGTAAGTTACATAATGAAATATAACTTATTTAGATTCCACTTAATAAAAATAGAAATAAAAAATAATTTATTTTCCTTCTGATTTTCTTTTTACTCTCTCGTCCTGAATGTCTTTTCTGATCTCTGCTGCTTTTTTTCTGAGCTCGTTTAGCTGTTTTCTCAGTCTTGTTCCTGCTGCATTCTGACCTTTGTCATAAAACTTCTCAATATCTACTTTCATTTCATCAAGGATTTTGTGAAGATCGTTAATTTTTTCCATTTTCAGATTCTCCTTCTGTTTGTTTGATTTAATAAATTTTTGGATAAAGTATTAAAAATATTTAAATTTTGTAAGTTATTTTTTTAAATCGAAAGAAATAACGGAATTTATAATTAATTTTATTTTATGAAAGATATGGTATGGAAAATATGATTACAAATCCCCAGGCTACAAATGCCAGTCCGAATAAAATTATTGCTGATAAAACGGAGATCCTCGCCCATGTCGGCATTTTATAATCCCTGAATATATTCCAGACACCGTTAAGTCCGTGATACATACCAAGTACAAGAAACGAAAGATCTATAATTCTGTACCATGAGAACTGCATCCTTGCAAGCACTGCTTCATACGTATGTCCCGATTCCGGCTGATAATGCATCAGTATATAATGTCCTATCATAAACACTACCAGAGCCAGACCTGTAATCCTCTGTACTACCCAGCTGCCTGAACCGGAATTTTTTGATACTCTGTATTTATACATTTTTTAAACCGATCTGATTTTCTTAAAATAAATTTTTTAATTCATGTGAAAACATAATTGCGCCCATTGCAAGAAACAGAATAATTCCGACAATCCATGATAATCTGTAAAGCTGTTTGTGATATTTCGCTCCGTCTGCCCAGTCCACTATCACTATCCTTATTCCGTTAAGTGAATGAAAAAGTACAAATGCAAACAATAACCATTCTATTACCATAAAAACAGGTGTTGTAAACGCTTCCATCTTGTTATTAAAAGCTACCTCGCCTTCAGTAAGAGGACTTAATGAATATATGTGCAGAAAAAGATAAGCAATTAAGGCAATTCCTGTAATTCTGTGTAATATCCATGCCCAGCTGCCGGAATCTTTTTTATAATTTAAATTCTCTGAAATCCAGTTCTTCTGATCGAAAGTCTTAGGTTTACGGTGTGTGTTTTGAGATCCTGTATCTGTTTCCAATTATCAGATGCTCCTTATTTTTGTTCCGCTAAATTAATTATTTCAGCTTATATTTACAATTTATTAAAATTTATAATTATTTAAATTGTATATCTGATATGGTAAATATACTCATCCGGAATTTTTATTATGCATTCTAACTTAAACCATCTGTCCTGATTTCTTAAATAATTATAACCTGATATTTATCATTTTCCATTATCAGGGATTAAACTATTTTTAATTAAATAAAAATCTCACAGGTTTCGGATTTAAAAAATATGTTTTAAGTTTTTTACAGAATAGTTAATTTGACGCGTGAAAAAAATCTTGTTTAAAAATATTTTAAGCGTTGCTGTTTCAATACTTGTGCTTTCTTCCGGCAGTCTCGCTTCTCTTCTTCATTATTCCTGCAAAACCGACGGTAAAGAGCATACTCAGTGTCTGATGGATGAATGTAATGATATGGTTTGTTGTGAATCTGATGAAAATACAAATGAAGCTGCTGATTCAAATGATTGTTGTGTCGTTCACCCGGAAGTTTTTTATGAAACTGAAATGTTTATCGTTTCGGTAAATATTACAAAGTTTAAATTAACAGCCGATGTTAATTTTTCAAACATAATCGATCCGATGCTTCTGAAAAATTACTCATCAGGTTATCACCCTGTTCAAAAACATTATAATTACCACTCCTGTAATATATTCCTGTTTAATTCCAGCCTTAGAATTTAGACCCTTATTTCGTTTTAAAAAAAATCTGTTTATTTGTTTAATCTTAACAAATTAACTTAAGTATATTTTTATTTTAAAAACTAAATAAATTAAATTCTATCATGAAAAAATTAATTTTTGTAATTCCGGTATTAATACTTTTATCTTTAATATATAAACCGTCAGGTACTTCAGCAGCGGTAAACACCGATTCTGCTAAAGTTTGTATTGTAACAGGCGAAGCACTCGATGATAATTCGATATCTTATATATACTTAAATAAGACTGTTGAGCTTTGCTGCGAAGTTTGCGTTAAAGCATTTAATAAAGAGCCGGCGAAATATTTAAAGGGAAATCTGTGGTGTTCGATCTGCGATGACGATGACGCGGTTAAAGAAATATCCGCTGTACATAATAAAGTAAAATATTACTTCTGTAACGAAAGCTGCAGGGAAACTTTTAATTCAAATCCTGAAGAAGTTTTAAATAAATATTCCGTGAAATGAAAATGAAATCATTTTTAATATTGCTTATTCTTTATTCAGTATTTTCAAATGATGTCTGTTCTCAAACAGTAAACGGAAGCGTTTTTGGAATGGTTGACAATAAAAAAGAAGCTCTCGACGCTGCCGTTGTTAAATGGATCAATACCAAGACGGGAACTATCACGGATGAAAACGGAAAATTTGTTATCTCTGCAGAAGGAATTACTGACAAAAGAGTAATTGTATCATACATAGGCTTTTCCGCTGACACAGTAAATTTAGAAAACAAAACCGGCGTTGAAATTGTGCTTATTCCGAATACCTCTACTTCGGAAATTGTAGTGGAAGATAAAAGAGCTTCTACTTTCATAGGAAGTGAAGTTGCAAAAACCGAAACTATTACTTCACTTGAACTTGTAAAGGACGCATGCTGCGATCTATCGGGTTGCTTCGGAAGAAATTCTTCAGTGGAAGTTGCTGTAACAGATATTCTTACCAACAGCAAAGAGCTTAAGATACTCGGGCTCGAAGGAGCATACACACAAATACTTATCGACAATGTCCCGCTGCTTTCCGGTCTTAATGTGAAATACGGCGTAAGCAGCATCCCCGGTACGATCATTGACAAGATCACTGTATCGAAAGGTTCAAATTCAGTTCTGCAGGGCTATGAATCCATCAGCGGAATTATGAACGTTATATTAAAAAATCAGACCAGTTCTGATAAGTTTATGCTGAACGGATTTGTGAACAGCGTATTTGAAAAGCAGGTGAATTTAAATTACACTGAAAAGCTAAACCAAAACCTGAATACAATTTTTTCATTCCATTCAGTTCAGAGCTCAAACCGAGTAGACGAAAATAATGACGGATTTCTCGATAATCCCCTGATCACACGATATACCTTTTTTAATAAGTGGGATTATTCTTCTGAAAAAAACAAGACTGATGTTAATTTTGCAGCAAGATACTGGAATGAAGAAAGGACAGGCGGTCATACTGATTATTTTCAGAATAAAGATGAAGGAAGTAAAAGTATTTACGGGCAGACTGCGGATATTAACTCTGTTGAAAGTTATCTTAGAGCCGGAAAGAAATTTTCAGATGAAAAAAGTATGAAGCTTTATTTCAATTCATCATACTATGATCAGAATTCATATTACGGAATTACCAGATATGCCGCAGATCAGTTTTCTTTTACCGGTTCGGGATTTTATGAAACAGCACTGTCCGGAAAAAATTATATAAAAGCAGGTGTAAGTTACAAATATCTGAATATTGATGAAAACATTTCATTTGCTGACTCATCTTCAAAATCATATGCAGGAAATTATCTGAAGAGAGAATCCATACCGGGTATTTTTATGGAAAGTTCTTTCAATTTCTTTAATAACAAAGCAAGTCTGATGGCAGGATTCAGGTATGATTATCATAATGAATATAAATCTGTTTATACTCCGAGAGTGCTTATCAGATATCAGCCGGTAAGTGAACTTGTGATCAGAACTTCCGCCGGTACGGGATTCCGCACTATCAATCTTTTTAATGAACATGCAAATATACTTGCAAGCTCTAAAGATATTCTGATTACGGAAACGCTGAATCCTGAGAAGATATTTAACTTCGGAGCTGATGTGATCTATTATTTTAATCTTGGAAATTCCGGCGGCAGCCTGAATCTTGATTATTACAGGACTGATTTCAATAATAAGATTATTCCTGACTATGACTCGGATCCTTCCGCAGTAATTTTTTCAAACCTTGACGGGAAAGCGTATTCAAATGTGTTTCAGTCTGAATTCAATATAACTTTATTCAGACTTCTTGAACTAAAACTTGCTTATAAATTTGTCGATCTTAAGTATGAAAAAAACGGCATTATGACAGATCAGCCGTTTAATTCAAAGAACAGATTCTTCTCAACTGTTTCATATACTTTAGCTGATGACAGCTGGGGATTCAATGCAGGTCTGCAGTGGTTCGGCGTACAGAGGCTGCCTTCGACTGAGTCTAATCCTGTAATCTATCAGAGACCGTTGAATTCTGATCCTTATACTTTAATAAATATGCAGATCAACAGGAATTTCAAAAACTTTGAAGTTTATGCCGGTATAGAAAACCTGCTTGATTTTATGCAGGAGAATCCGATCATAGCAGCTGATGATCCGTTTGGACCGTATTTTGATACTTCTTATATCTGGGGTCCGACTATGGGAAGGGAATTTTATTTCGGGTTCAGATTGAAGTTAAATTAATAATATTTGATAATAAATGTTGTAAGCAGAATAGACTAAGAAAAATATAATTTACAAATCATTAAGACCTGAAATCTCAAATGTTTTTATTAATATTTATTAATAATTTGAGACTTCGGGTCTTTCAATTTTAAAAAATAAAATTTTAATAAAAAATTTTTTTAGCTTAACCTGAAGGACTTTGTTAAGTTAAT
>DDUU01000019.1 GCA_002344965.1 Candidatus Tepidiaquacellales bacterium UBA2330
GGTCGGGCTTCCGAATTTCCATTTATAAGTAGTGCCCTGTCCGGAGCGCGTCCAGTTAATATTAATTGTCGATGTATTAAAAGGAGAAGTTGTAATTGTAGTACCGGACGGAGGCGATGAAAGATTAAATGATGAAAGAGAAGGAACACCTCTTTTAAGAGTTATAGTCCTAGGACCGTTTGCCGCTTTCATGGAATCAACCGGACTAATTCTGAACGCCCAGACATCCCACTGGCCTGTTATGGAATCTCCCTGATTCACTCCGATCGAAGCAAGTAAATTATCAAGCGCTCCCATAGTTAAAGTAAGTGAGTTTGTTGTTGAAGGAATAGAAATTAATCTTGGTTCAGTATTGGGACTTCCAAACACCCATTTATACTGAGCACCTGTGGCAGAAGTATCCCACGTAATTGTAGCTGAATTATTTGAATTCGGAAATGATGTCAGAGTAATACCTGAAGAAGGTGTCTGAAGGTTAAAATTATTCAAAGGATAAAGTCCCAGATTCTGAAAAGCTGCAAATACATTTATAAGACCTTTGCCGTATGTATTGTCCTCACCGGCTGCGCCGAGATCTTCAGCGGTAGAAAATAAAATCGCTTTGATCTGCTTTCCCGTAAGACCCGGAGCAGCTTGCTTTAAAAGAGCTATGCATCCTGCGACATGCGGAGCAGCCATTGATGTACCGGATAAATTTCCATATGTATTATTCGGAGTTGTAGATCTTACACTTGTGCCGGGAGCTACAACTTCGGGCTTAATCAGTAACGTCCCGGTTCCGCCGCAGATAGAAGGACCTCTGCTTGAAGTATTGCTAATAGGGTAACCGGGGGAATTACCATTTATATTTCCAACACAAAAAACATTTACGGAATCAATGTTAATATTTTTTGGCGGCGTAATTGTTGACGCTCCGGGACCTGAATTTCCTGCGGAAAAAACTACCGCTATACCGGCAGCTTCCACTGCAGACAGCACTGTTCTGTATATTGAATTTGTACACTGATCACCTGATGAAGAAGGATCCTGCCAAGAGCAGCTGATAACATCCGGCATATCCATAGTCAAAGCGTTGGTATCAGGATCCATTGCCCACTGATACGCTGCGATATTCATTGACGGATTTGAAGAACCCGGACAGTCAGTAATTCCGGCAGCCATCCATCTTGCGTCCGGAGCTACACCGACCGTATCACCTGAAGCGGAGTTTCTTCCGCACATTATTCCCATAGTATGTGTTCCATGACTTTGACAGTCAAAGGG
Source organism: Candidatus Tepidiaquacellales bacterium UBA2330 (assembly GCA_002344965.1). Lineage (GTDB taxonomy): Bacteria > Bacteroidota > Ignavibacteria > Tepidaquicellales > Tepidaquicellaceae > UBA2330. The sequence goes on from DDUU01000019.1 coordinate 1,264, forward strand.
CTGGGTGCTGAAAGGAGAGATCGGATCAAACCAGGCATGATACCATGCGCGTCCGTTATTTCCCCACCATCTAGGTCCGAGCGCAGGATGAAGCACGTCAACGCCTGTGTCAATGTGCATTACAGTTCTGCCTGCGCCTGTGAAACCCAATGCCCAGAGCAGATCCGCCTTTACAACTCTGAGACCGGTTTCTACTGATTCGGTATTGTGCTGCGGAGCCGGCTTTTCGTCATAAGGTCTGTCAAAATCCAGCACTGCGTCATAATCCATTATATCTATATCATTTCTTTTAGAAAGTTTAATGATAACCTCAGACGTTGCATCAGCATATATCATATTAGTGATCCAGTATGAATTATATTTCCTGACTTTTCCGAATGAACTTTCTGTTTTCAGATAATTAAGTATCGGAGACTGTGTCTGTTCGGCTTTGTTTCGAAGAGTGGTGATAACAATTCTCGCCCTGTCTTCGATTCCTGTAGATGAAGTGTACAGATCTTTATCAAGCGCTTCAATATCGACTCTGTCTTTCAAAAGAATCAGTACTCCGGTATATTCAAGCGGGTTCAGGGAATTCAGTTTCTGAGTTAATCTTTCTGTCATCTGCACCTGTTGTGAATATGTTTCGGAAAAAATGAAAAGAGAGATAAAGAGTAAAATTATTTTTTGCATTTTTAAATATATTTGATAATTAAAAAGAGTTTTTAAAATTTAAAATTATTAATCCAAAATTGCAATAATACTTTGAATAATATTTATTTAGATTCAAATTTAAAATGAATTAGAAAAATCTGACAAAATAAAAGTACAAAACGGTTAGATGAGATTTGAAACAATTCAATGATAAGAATTAAAAAAATAATTTATATTATCAAAGAGTAATAAAAAAACCGCCGCGATAAACTGCGGCGGTTAAATATTCGAAAAACTATTAATTACGATTAAAAGAATTCACGAATTTATCAAAATCAAAAACTCTTAATTCGTAAATTGAAACTATTAACTATTTAAGAAGCATCATCCGTCTTGTCTGCACAAAACTTCCCGCTTCAATTTTATAAAAATACATTCCGCTTGCAAAGTTTGAAGCGTTGAAATCAACCTGATGATAACCTGCCTGTTTATTTTCATTTACAAGTTTCATTACTTCCTTACCGAGTATGTCAAAGATCTTTATAGATACGAAAGATTCTTTCGGCAATCCGTAACTGATTTTTGTAGCAGGATTGAACGGATTCGGATAATTCTGTTCAAGCGTGAATTCCGAAGGAATACCCGTTAGATTATTCTGAATGTCAACTGCTCCGACTGTCATTTTTATTCTTACATTTTTTACAGGAGTAACAGGATCATTACTTGTTATTTTCAGGAATCCTTCGTGTACAGAACCGATAGCCAATCCAACTGCATTAAAATTTACGCTGACATTCTGATTTCCGGACGGCGTGATGGTTCCGAATGAAGGAACTTCTTCCACCCATGCAAGTCCTTTTTCAATTTTGATTGCAAGATTATTATGCATATATGCAGCATTGAAAACTGTCTGTAGTGCGATTGTACCTGTTGCATTTTCTACACCTATTGTAGCTGAATTTAAAGGATCATTCATACTCAGATACTGGAAGTATATTCTTCCGTCAGAATAAAGCATAACCTGATAAGTATAAGGTCCGCCGACTGAGAAATGAGGAACGTCTTTGTATTCAATTACAAATCTGTTATTGGCTGCATCATGATGATAGAATACCTGACCTGAAGTTCTTAGATCATGATCATCCCAAAAAGGATAAATAGCGTTATTAGGAACTGCGGTAGAAGGTATAGCGCCATTAAGATATGCGTTGGATGTATTGGCTATATCGAATCCTATCCATCCGTTTGTACAGATCTTAAGCTGATTGTAATCAGTGCCGTAAAAATTAAACTGGAAAGGTAAAGGTACGATTACGGAACCGTCATCCGCTGTTCCGCTTGTCCATGTAGTAATTTGCGTACCGATCGTAGAAATTTCAAACCAGTTAAATACAGGACCTCCCGGTTCATCACTGTCAATCCATCTGTAGCCGTAAGCATCAGGACCGCCCTGACCGTCAGTTACATCCGGACCGTGATAAACATCAGCTGCGCCTTTAGGAAGATTTTCCTGTTGCGAAATCAGTTTCTGATCCGATAAGGAATAATTCCTTACATTCAGATTATCGAGAGTAGTTGATGATTCGACAATTACCCAGTCAAGATTGAACTGACCAGCATTACCGATAATTAGATTTCTGGATAAGTTACCTCCGGTCGGAACGTTTACTACAAGAGAATCCAAATTTGCTGTTACAGTCGGAGGAATGCCTCTTCTTAAAGTTATATTATATGTCTGAGCTGATGCAAGTGAATCGCTTGCGCTGTAACCGTAAACTCTCCATTGTCCGACTGAAGAATCACCGACATTTACTCCAAGACCGGCGAGTGCGGAGTCAACCTGAGAATTTCTTAAAGTGAGTAATGAATCGAATCCGTTATTATTTGAACCGAGCCTTAATTTAATATTCGCCTGTGAAGAGAAATTAGGAGATGCATAAAGCCATCTGTAAGTTACCGCCTCACCTGATTTTGTCCAGTTTATATTTACCGGAGTAGTATTGGTAATTAAAGTCAGTAAGGAGGTATTGTTAGGCGGCGATAAAAGATTAAATGCTGTAAGCAGAGGTTTAGCTCTTTTTAAAGTAATTGCTCTTGGTCCGTTTGTAGCTTTCATTGAATCGTTGGTCTGATTATTTCTGAATGCCCATACATCCCACTGACCAACGAGAGAATCGCCCTGATTAAGTCCGAGACCTGCAAGTATTGCATCGAGCTGACCGCCTGTAACCGTAAGATTGTTTCCGCTTGGAGCAAGAGTAATCTGCCTTGAGGAAGCGTTCGGACTTCCGAATATCCATTTATAAGATGCTGTGGAAGCAGAAGTATCCCATGTAAAATTATATTCTGTAGTATTATTAGGCAGCGTCTGGATTCTGGATCCTGCTGCCGGTGAAGTAAGATTAAATGAATTTAAAGGATATGTAGTAATTTGTACCGGAGCTGTCCAGGCATTATAAATGCCTGCATAATCATCCATCCAGATAGGCCACAATTTTCCGTTACCGGAAGTCATTCCAATATAGTCGCCCTGATACCCGGCTGCGATTCCGGGTGTTCCTATAGATTTTGGTTTGAATCTGTGATCACTTACAAGGACATCTGACCATGTATTTCCACCGTCAAGAGATCTTGAAATGTAAATTTCGGAAGAATCCGATGCAGTATTTCTGTCATCATAATAAACAATGTTAACTCCGCCTGCTTCATCGACTCTGATAGCAGGAAACCACTGGAATTTTCCATTATTGATCGGATCCTGATTTACTCTGATTCCCGGTGACCAGTTTACTCCGCCGTTAGTTGATCTGTGAAGTATTACGTCCGGATCTGAACCAGCAGGCGGGAGATTTCTTTCTGCAGTCACGACATAGATCCAACCGTTTCTGGGACCGCCGCTTCTGTCAATTCCGATTCTCGGGAATCCGTTAACTCTGATGTTAGACTTTGAGGAAAATGTTCCTCTGATGCCGTTCATATCATATGCGTTTTCAGTAACAGTCCATGATACACCTCCGTTAGTGGATCGAGCAAATCCCAGAAAATCTTCGGTGAATGGCGAACTTGAAATAGGAGCTGCCCATACCACATAAACTTCTCCGTTTGGTCCTACTCTTACATCCGCACCCTGTGAATAATGACCGGACGGAGGAGTATTAATTTGCTGCGGAGTAGACCAGGTTACACCGCTGTTAGTTGTATATGAAACATCTATTGGCGGAGCTGATGCGGTAAACAGCGACCATACGCAGTATGATCTTCCGTAATAAGGACTGCCCGGCGCATCATCAGTGGATGCAAGATTTTTGTCCTGCGATCCTGAAGCAATTGTAAAATTCGGTGACCAGGAGGCACCGTTATCGGTTGAATAATTCCCAAACATACCTGAAGTTGTAAATCCCAGATGTGTCTGAATAAACACTCCGTCTTTATCAATTGTAATTCCCGGATCACCGCCCTGATTCGGAACAGGGGTTCCGTTTGCTAATTTCATTGTATCCGAACCACCCCATGTAATACCGCCGTCGGTTGTTACATATACACCTTCACTTATGAACAGAGTACCGGTATTATTGAAAGCGTTGGATGAACCGAACATTATCATCGGATTAGAAGGATGACGGACAATGTCAACTTCACTCTGATAACTGTTGGATCTTGGTAATACTCTGAAGTTCGGAGTTACGGCAAGTACTTCATAAGGAGTCTTTACATAACGAACCTGAGCATTAGGATTAAAATAATCAAATACCTGCGGAAGCGGAGCTCCTTCAGATACACTTGGATCATATAACTGCGTTGGAAGGTGGTTACTCCATTTTTCCGCTTCAGGATTTCTCTGTCCCGACATTACAAAAAATCCAATTGCAATAACCGGGATCAGGAAGAATAACTTTTTCATGGTAAAATTCCCTTTTGGTTTAAATTAATATAATATGGTGTAAATAAATATCGGATATAAATGTGGTGATAAAAAGAAATGAAATCAAAATTTAAATAATATCTGAACAAGCTATAAAAGATCTGATTAGCAATAATGCTTTGTAATTTTAAATAATTTAATCTAATATCTTATTAAATTCAATTTCATATTTTCTTACAACATTAAAAAATATATACACGACAAAAAATTCGGCTATCACTTACAGATTTGACATTCCGGTGAAAGCGGGATACCGGTAGTGCATTGAAACAGAAATAATTTTAAATAAATAGTACAGAGTTTAAAATGATACATGGTAAAGAATAATAATTCAAAAATCTGGTTTTAGCATTTCGTTCGCTAAAATCATAAAATCAGCAGTTCTTTTTATGAGATAGATTCCCGTATTCGATGGAATGACAGATAATAAAGAGCGAATCGGAAAAATTTTTCCTTTGATTTCCCATTCCGTTTTTTAAAAAAAAAATGCTGTCCCGATTTTATTTATATTTTTTTCTTATAAGAGTTTTATTTTAAATCACTAAACAGAACTGCAAAATTAACGCCGGAATTTTTTCAATAATATTTACAAAAAAAATATTCTTACTTTTAATGCTGAACAATTTTTTACTTAAAAAATTTTATCCGGATAAAAAATTATTTGCCGTGATATCAAAAATATTTTTTAAGTAAAAAAATAAAAAATATTTTTCACTGCAATTTTTTTAAAAAATAAAATTGATTTATTGTAAATGACTAAATCAAAAAATTTCAACACTGTTGAGATAAGATAGCCGCATAAATATATTTAACTTAAAATTGCTTGTTAATATTAAAAAATACTGTTCTGTCGCAAATGCAGTATTTAAAGCACTTTGCAGACACATACTAAAAATAAAAAAATCTGATGAACAGATGCAGATCAACTTTACTGCCCGGAAAAATTTAAAACAAAAAAAATTTTTATAAAAATAAATTTTCAAAATATTAAAATCTTTTTTTTATTTTAACTGCATTATTTATTTTTAATTGAAGTTTAATGTTAATAACTTTATATTTGTATGAATTTTTTTAACTAAACTAAAAAAAAATGGCTAAAAAAGTTACCCCACTTAAAAAAGCAGCAGTAAAAAAAGCTGTGAAAAAAGCAGCAGTAAAAAAAGCTGTGAAAAAAGCTGTAGTAAAAAAAGCTGTGAAAAAAGCTGTAGTTAAAAAAGCTGTGAAAAAAGCTGTAGGTAAAAAAGCAGTTAAAAAAGCAGCAGTTAAAAAAGCAGCAGTAAAGAAAGCTGTGAAAAAAGCTTTAAGGTAATTGCAACAGAAAGTTCTGCATATTGAAATAAAAGCGAAGTGTCAGCCGATTAATTTTCCGGCAATCTGAAAATTTCGTTTAGTACAAGTTATAAATCTCCTTCTTCACAATTTATTTGAGGAAGGAGTTTTTTTTTAGGAAAAAATTAATACAAAGTTATTTTGTTGATTTGCTCCCGCTTATAAAATTGTTTATTGAAATATCAATACAAATTAGTTAAGTTACAGCCGTTAACAGTAATAATATTTTAATTAAAATTATTTATGAGCGAAGTAAAACAAACTTCACACACTATTTTCCCGCCGGCCGGCTCATGGGATAATGTAGGAGAAAAATCTCACTCCATATTCCCTCCGGCAGGTTCGTGGGATTGCGCCTCAGAAAAGTCACACTCTATTTTTCCTCCGGCAGGTTCATGGGATAATGCAGGAGAAAAGTCACATTCAATATTTCCGCCCGCAGGTTCATGGGATAATGCAGGAGAAAAGTCACATTCGATTTTTCCTCCGGCAGGTTCATGGGATAATGCATCAGAAAAGTCACATTCGATTTTTCCGCCTGCAGGATCATGGAAATAGAATGTAATCAGTTGTTTTGTAATTAAGTCCCGTTTATGAAAATTTACGGGACTTTTTTTTAATTTTAAAAATTTATGATAAGTATAAAGGAAATTATAAAATTAAAATGTGATCTGCTTATAAACGGATTAAGACTGAATGAACTCAGAAAAGATCTTATAGAATCACAGGGTTGGGAAAAAGACAGAGCTGCGGGATTTCTTCCTGCAGAAATAAAACTTGAATCAAATGTTTTCGCACAGATCAGAGAAAATCCTGAAGCGAATTTCAGACTGAGAATTTCAGGAAGCGATATTGTAATAGAAGACAAGTCCGGAAATTCTTTATGTGCAGGAGAGTTTGTTTCACTTCCTCCGTTTTCAAAAAGTTATACTTCTGATATTACTCCTTTTGAAAAAGTAGTTGTCTATAATGGTATATGCAATCTGAATTTCACATGGAATTATTACTGTGACTATTTCCGTACCGGAACAGAATGCAGATTTTGCAATCTCACTCCCGCTCAGGATTTTTATCCGGAAGAAAATATTTCCAACGCAAGAAAAACCGCCTCACAGGTTGCCGATGTAATAGAAAAAGCAAAAAAGTATCATACGGATCCCAGATCAATTTTAACAAGAGGCACTCCGCCTGATAAGCAGGGTCTCGGCGGAACTATACAGATACTTGAGGAATTGTCCGGCAGGTTTCCGTACAGTAACGAAAGGGAAAGAACAAAACTACTAATGACAATCTCTCCGACAAAAAATATTGAAGATGTAAAATTACTTCACGATCTCGGACTTCATTCCGTTTCGTTTAATTTTGAAGTTTTTGATAAAGGATACTGGAAAGCGATAGTGCCCGGAAAGGATGCAAATATCGGAAGAGATCTTTGGGAAGAATCGCTTACAGAAGCTGTAAAACATTTCGGTCAGGGAAGAGTGTTTACCTCTATCATAGCCGGTCTTGAACCTGCAAAGACGCTTCTCGAAGGCGTGAACTGGTGCTGTGACAGAGGGATCATACCTATCATTGTGCCTTTCAGTCCGGAGACCGGAAGTCAGTTTGAAGGTTTCAGATCGCCGACTTATAAATGGATGTTTGATACTCATTACAGGGCTGCTGAAATAATTTCTGAAAAGTTACCTTTCATTTCAACTTCAGATTACTGGAAGTATGATGCGCCGATCTGCTCAGAATGTTTTACAGGCGGATTTTTGTTTGACATTATTAAGGAGAACGCCGGAATAAACGAACCGCATTCATGTAATCATCTTTCGGAAAATGTAATCGGAATAGATACATCAGAAACTAAAGCCGAAGCAAATTAGAAAATTTATTTTAGAAAAAATTTTTCCAGTTATATAAATGACTTTAGACGAAGCGATCAGATTAAAAACGGAATTACTTATTCAGGGACTTACTTTTACCGATGATGCGCTGACGACAGTGGGGGAGGGAGGTCTTGAAAAAGTTTTCTGGGTATTTGAAATGACTCCGGCTGCGCATAAAGGTACCGGCGACGGTACAAGACCTTTGCCCAATGATATGCTGCTTCCTTTTGACCTGTATGCGGATGTAAGATACAGTCCGGCATCACCTTTTAAAGTTCACAAAAGCGGAAATTCAGTAATTCTTTTAAAAAACAGAAAAGAGATCTGCGAAGTAAGATGGCCGAAAAGACCGGGATTTTATGATATGAATACGCGAAGCGGAGAGTCAATGAAAAAAGTTGCTTCAATGAGAGGCGACTGCGGATTAAGAGTGTGCTTTGATAATGCATGCAATTATTTTGCATCCGGAGAACAGTGTAAATTTTGTAATATTGTACCGGCAAGGCAGAGAAACAAAGATCACGTTGTAACAAGAAAGGAAGCTGATGATATTTATGATGTTGTCAAAGAAGCGATGTTTAATAAACCTGTGTGCTCACATCTTGCTATGACGGCGGGAGCTGCTAAGGATGACGGACTGGGAAACCTGCCGGCGATTTTAGAATCTTTGAAACCGCTGCTTGCAGAGAAATATTTCCCGATAGTAACTGCTGTCACGGCGACAAGAAATATTGAAGAAACTGAATATCTCTGTTCTACAGGCATTAGTTCAGTTGCATTCAATCTTGAGATATGGGATGAAAAAATTTTTAATGAAATATGTCCGGGCAAGACTAGAAGAGTGGGAAGAGACAGATGGATACAGTCGCTTAAGGAAGCGAGAGATCTGCTGAAACCTGCAAGAGCTCTGAGCTCTTTCGTAGTAGGACTTGAACCGAAAGAATCAGTTCTCGAAGGAATTGAATATCTGACTTCTGAAGGTATCTTTCCAATAATGAGTCCTTTTGTTCCGATGGTCGGAACGGATTATGAAGGTAAAGAAGCGCCGGATCCTGAATGGGTTTGGGATGTTCATGAAAAAGCAACTGAGATTATTCACAGAAATTTACCGGATGCATTCTGTGACGAAATCTGGGACGGTGATATCGGAATTTGCCCGTCATGCACTACTACAAAATTGTTTTTTGATTTTATGAGAAGAATAGAACCGAGAGAAAATCCGCGTAGAATCATGTCAAACGAAAGCGTTTCAGCTTTTGCAGGATGAGATAATTAAGGGATTTATTCAGGATTATGTTTTTTAATTTTCAGTTTTATAATTTTTAATTCAGTTTAATTTTTGTTACAACCGGTGAATGAGCAGGATCAAACCAATTTACTGTTACCTGATAATAATTGTAATATCATACATAGTATTTTACAATTCACTTCACAATGAATTTGTTTTTGATGATGAAAGCGTAATTGTAAATAACGCCTCAATTCAGAATACTGATAATATAGTGAAGTATTTCTCAGGTGAGGAAGGATTTCACAAAGTTATCGGTAAATACTACAGACCGTTAGTTTCCGCATCATATGCAGTTGACTTCAGCATCTGGGGACTGGATCCTTATGGTTTTCATTTAACAAATCTAATTATCCATATCATTGCCTGCCTTCTTCTTTTCAAAATTTTATCATTGCTGTTTTCAAGATATAAATACAGAAATATATTTTCATTGTTCGGCGCTCTGATCTTTGCTGTACACCCGATCCATACCGAAGCAGTCAGCTGGATTAGCGGCAGGACAGACTCAATGGTTTCAATGTTTTTCTTTGCATCATTTCTGTTCTATATAAAGTTTACAGGTAATCCTCATCATGAGGTAAATGAAAATACAAAAAGCGCAGAGCATTCCGGAAACTTTCTATACCTTACTGTTTCGCTTTTATTTTATGCGCTTGGGTTGCTTTCTAAGGAAATGATAATCACAATGCCGGTAATAATTTTACTATATGATTTTGTTTACAAAAAAAAAGATTTAAATTATTTTAAAAAGAATTTACTTACATATGGTCTTTTTGCAACCGTAACAGTAATTTATTTATTTATAAGACACAGTGCATTGTCTGACGTACCGGACAGAGACAGTTATCTTTATTTCTATAATAAGGAGTGGGATGTTGTATTATGGACTATGGTAAAAACCATACCTGTATATTTCAGACTCCTGTTTGCACCGTTCGGACTTCTTTATCATTACAACGGAGTAATTGCTAACTCTTCTTCAATTATTGAATTCCCTGCCTTACTTTCTTTTATTTTTATTCTTTTTCTCATAGGGCTTGCGGTATTTTTTTTCAAACGTGACAGCATAATTTCATTCTGCATATTGTTTTTTCTTGTCAGTCTGCTGCCTGTCATGAACATTGTTCCGACTATGAATCTGATGGCGGAAAGATTCCTTTATTTTACTTCGTTTGCACTTGCAGTGCTAATAACTCATTTATTGATGCTGGCAAGCAATAAGCGTGATCTCGGTATGCTGATCATCGGAATAATTATAATAATAATCTCATTATCCTATCTGACTTATGTAAGAAATGAAGACTGGAAAAATAATGAAACCCTCTATTCATCCGCTATAGGTTACGAGGGATCGGTAATTTTAGTAAATGAGGGGAATATATATTCAAACAGTAAAAAATTTGATGAAGCGAAAAAAAAATACAAACGCGCTATCGAGCTGAGAGACAACAGCGTTTTGGCGCATCATAATCTCGGTCTTGTTTATATGATTGAAGGCAAGCTTGACTCAGCAGAAATGAGAATTAAAAAAGGTATAGCCGTTGATTCGTTAGCGCCTGACGGTTACTTTCAGCTTGCTACTATTTATAATGTGCAGGGTAAAAAAGATGAAGCTGTACATATGCTGGAAAAACTGCAGACCATTTCACCTGATTACCGGGAATCCGCAGCCATGCTTGAGAGTCTGAGATCTGTAACAGGCAATAAGGAAAATCTGAACAGCAGACAGTATGAGATTAGTTTTCTACAGCAGAGATCATTTGATAATTTTAATGCTAAAAAATATAAGGAAGCTATTGAGGATCTGAAAAAACTTGCGGAGCTGAATAAAGATCCGTCGTCAGTCTCCGGATTTTACAATAACATTGCAATGTGTTACGCTGAGCTTAAAGACGAAAAAATGTCTGAAAAATATTTTCTTGACGCTGTAAAGCTTGACAAAAAAAATGTCAATGCTCTGAACGGTCTTGTTACTTTATATTTGAAGAGAAATGAATCTGATAAAGCCATGAGCTTTCTTAATATTTTAATTGAGATAAATCCCGGTGATGAGAAATCAAAAAATAAATTGGATTCTTTAATTAAATTAAAGTAACTTTATTAAAAAAATTTTTACAAATTAAATTTATAAATGCATGAACTGGAAACTGATCCTACAATTATCCCTTTTCGGACTGCTGATGGGAATACTTTCTGTATTCGGACTTATCCCAAACGGATTTGAATTAATTCCATGGATTATCATCGCCGTTTTATCGGCTCTTGCAATTTCAAAAAAAACAGATAAGTTAATATTCACACACGCAGTGATAGCAGGTTTGTTTATGGGAATATTAACTTCCGTCATACAGGCAGTATTCTTTGATACTCTCTTAAAGAATAATCCTGACACTTTGGACGGATTCAAGGAAATTCCGACTGCTATGGAACCGCAGTATGTACTTCTTTTTACAGGACCTTTTATAGGAATTATTTTCGGATTAGTCATCGGTCTTCTTGCAGCGGTATTTAAAAAAAGATTGAAGTAAAATTAAATTTTTAAAGGAGTATTTTATTTTGAAAACTGTGTTCCTGATATTGTTTGTTTTGATTTCTGTCGGAGTAATTAAATCGCAGACTCCGGAAAGATTTTCAAGACCGCTTGATGAAATTGCTGAAAGGAATTTCAAAAAAAATACTTCATTCTCCGATTACATACCGGATTACTTTAATCTAAGCTTTACCAATTATAATATCTCTCGTGACAGTTTTCCTCAAAATGAACCTTCGGTTAAAATAAGTAAAAAAAATCCATTAAGAGTAGTTTCTGCATACAGGGACTTCAGCGCCGGAGTAAATCCTGCAAACAGGAGAGTAGGATACAGTTACTCTTCTGACGGTGGAGTTACCTGGTCGGCAAATAAACTTCTTGATTCTACACTTATACCCGGATATCCGAGAAACAGCGACCCTGTGGTGGCAGTGGACACTGCAGGAAATTTTTATATTTCAGTTGTAACTATAGGTCAGAATCTTGCGCTTGCAGTTTATAAATCTACAGACGGAGGGGTTACATTTCCAAGCGCATATATTGTTGCAAACAGCGGAACTGAAGATAAAGAATGGATGGAAACTGATTTCACTCCGGGCAGTCCTTATTATAATAACCTGTATATCAGCTGGACAAGATTCAGCGGCAATCCCGGAATTAAGTTAACTAAATCAGTGAACGGAGGTGTAAACTGGACAAATGCAGTTGATGTTGCGGATCCCTCAAGTCAGGGTCAGGGATCTGATCTTGCAATCGGACTTGACGGAGAAATTTATGTAACATGGGTCGGCGGTACCGCTTCACTTGATTATATTTATTTTGATAAATCTACAGACGGCGGAAATTCATTCGGAACTGACAGAATTATTCATCAGGGAAATACTCCCTTCATTCCTATTACCACAAGCGGGATTACATTTCCTTCCATTGATACGGATGTTTCAGGCGGCGTATTCAACGGAAATATTTATTTAGTATGGTGCGATGCAAGAAACGGCGATCCTGATATTTTTTTTTCAAGATCAACTGACAGGGGAGCGAACTGGTCAACACCGCTGAGAGTAAATAATGATCCTGTCGGTAATAATAAACTTCAGTGCTGGCCATGGATCGCTGTGAGCGATTCCGGAGATATTGCAGTATTGTATTATGATTCAAGAAATACGCTGAATAACAATACAATAGAGGCATGGCTTGCCGTTTCAAATGACGGAGGTTTAACATTTAACAATTCCGTTTTAAGTTCAATGCCTTCAACGACAAATCAGCCGAACTCTGCGATTCGTTTCGGAGACTATATCTGTGTCGATTATTATGGCGGCAGGATCGTCCCGGTTTGGACTGATCAGAGGACAGGCGGCTTTGATATGGAATGCTATACGGCAATAGTGAATACTTCTGTAAATATTCCGAATCAAAGTAATTTTATTCCGGACGGCTTAGAGTTGGGACAAAATTATCCGAATCCTTTCAATCCGGAAACAAATATTTTCTATTCAATTCCCGAAAGAAGTTATATTACATTGAAGGTTTATAATTCTATCGGAATTGAAATAGCAACACTTGCCGATCAATTTCAGAATCCCGGGAATTACATTGTAAAGTGGAACGGTGAATCCTACAGCAGCGGAATTTATTTTTACAAACTTCAGACGAATGATTTTATTCAAACTAAAAAAATGATCCTTCTCAAATAAATTCAGGAATTTTATAATTTGAGTTTTATAATAAAAATCTGAACTATAAATCTGAATTCAATTCAAGCATTTTTTTCTTAAAAGTAATTAATAAATAAGTTTATATTGAAATGCCGTATCCTGAAAAAACAAATAGTCATACCCAAACCTATCAGCGAAGCTTTTGATTTTTTTAAGAAAGCTGAGAATCTTGATTTAATAACTCCACCGTTTCTCGGATTCAAAATCATTACTCCACTTCCGGTCGAAATGAAAAAAGGAGCGATCATAGATTATGTGATCAGACTGAACGGCATTCCGATGAAATGGAAAACGGAGATAACAAAATGGGAACCTCCCTTTTTGTTTGAAGATACACAGATAAAAGGTCCTTATAAAATCTGGATTCATGAACACAGATTTGAAAGCATCGGAGAAGAAACACTAATGACTGATACTGTGAAATATCTTTCTTACGGAGGAATTTTTGAATTCATACCGCAGTATCTGTTTGTAAAAAATAAGGTAGATAAAATATTTGATTACAGAGAAAAGATTCTTGGAAATATTTTAAAGTAAATTATTCGAATAATGGAAGTAATTAATTTAAGCGAAAAGTTCGGAAAATTTTCTGATCATTTCAGTCCGAAGATAATTGCAGAGCTGAACGGACAGCAAGTAAAGCTCGGAAAATTTAAAGGTGAATTCGTCTGGCATAAACATGCCGGTGAGGACGAATTATTTTTAGTAATAAAAGGAAAATTTTTTATGGATTTAAGCGACAGGACTCTGGAAATAAATGAAGGGGAGATGATAGTAATACCAAAAGGCACAATGCACAGACCGCGGAGCGAAGAAGAAGTTCATGTGATGCTTTTTGAACCGGCGGGGACACTCAATACCGGTGATGTGAATAATGAACTCACAAAAAATGACCCTGAGCGGTTATAAGGATTTGTAATGCTTCAATCGGAACAGGTCAAGTGTCTTTACCGACGGCGGAAACCTTCCCAAACCGGGGTTTGGGAAGGAGGTGGAAGAACCGGGGTTTGGGAAGTAGGAGGAAACCTTCCCAAAACGGGGTTTGGGAAGGAAGTGGAAACCGGGGATTGGGAAGGAGGAGGAAACCGGGGTTTGGGAAGGAGGAAAATACATTAGACTTTCTGATCACTTTTTCCTGATTCAATTAGTTATGAGTTTGTTCAGAGAATATTAATTAATATATTTGCAAAAATTTTTTTCAATTAAACTAAATCTGATTAAACTCACTTCATGAAAAAATATTTCGCTCCGGCTGCAATTTATATTCTCTTTTCATTTCATTTAATTTCAGCAGCAAAAGCCGGCTGGCAGGTAATCCCTACTAACAGTTCTGCTTATCTGACTTCCGTATTTTTTATAAATTCCATGACCGGATACATTGGAGGGATTAACGGTTTTTTATCGAAGACCACAGACGGCGGAGTGAGCTGGACTGTTCAGGATCCGTTGTTTGCATCATCATTTGTACGCGATCTGTATTTCATAAACGCAAACACTGGTTATCTTTGCGGGGATAACGGATTTATAAGAAAAACCACAAACGGAGGAAATAACTGGATTCCTTTGACTACAAATACAATCGGAGGAATTTACGGTATTGATGCGGCAGATGAATTGAATGTTTACGCTTCTGTAACTGACGGAACAATTCTAAGATCAACTAACGGCGGTGCTTCATTCACAGGGGTAAGCGTATCTGCCAATCAGCTTCTTACAGTTGATTTCAGTTCAAGAGATACAGGTTACGTTTCAGGACAGGGAGGAGTGGTTTATAAAACTACTGATGCAGGTCTGACCTGGAATTTTCTGAATGCTTTTACACTGAATAATTTCTGGGATATCTGCGCGCTGAATAATAATGAACTTTACCTGGCGGCATATTACGGAACTTTAAGAAAATCTGCAAACGGCGGCGGTACATTTAAAAGTGCTTTCGGAAATAATTATCTCTTTGAAGATATTCAGATGATAAACAAAATGATAGGTTACACCTGCGGACTCGATGGAATATTAAACAAAACAACTGACGGAGGAAATACCTGGTCAGCGCAAATATCAAATACAACTGAATCACTGAATGAAATATTTTTCCTTGATGCGAATACAGGTTATGCTGCCGGTACAAACGGTCTGCTGCTGAAAACAACCGACGGCGGTGATAATTTTAATGTTGCGGTAATAAGTCCTAATAACAGGGAAGTACTGACAGCCGGATCGGCAATTCCTGTTAAATGGTCAGCTGCATTTTCCGGTAATGTAAAAATAGAGTATTCTTTAAACAGCGGAGCGTCATGGAATGTAATACAGAATTCTGTTCCGGCAGAGTTATTTGAATATGAATGGATAGTCCCGACGGGAAATTCGAATCAGTGTAAAGTTAAGATAACATCGGTTGACAATCCTGCAATATCGGATGTAAGCGACGGAATTTTCAACATACTGAACTCAAGTCTTTTTTATAGTGTCCCTGAGTTAGTTTATTACAAATTTAATAACGGGATAAATACTACTCCGAATTATGCAGTGCCGGGAGAAGTTTACGGTAACGCCCGCATATCCGGAATGACATTGCAAAACGGAGGTCTGGCTGACAGTAGTCTGACAGGCGGGGGAGAGAGCGGAGCAACACACTATGTCTCAACAGACTGGGCGACATATCTTCCGGGAAGCGGATGGACAATTGGATTCTGGATAAGTAATATATCGCTCGGTGCTGATCCTAACAACGCAGTTTATTTATTCAGCGATATCACTGCTAATAATATCAGATGTTACTATGGAGGAGCATTGGGACTCACTGCTGCTGATACAGCTATAATGTTCAGATGTACAGGAATGGAGAATGTCAGAATTCCCGTTGTTCGTGGCAGGAATTATTATATTCATATTGTATATGAAGCATCTCCTTCAGTAATTAAAGTTTATGTCAACGGCATGCTCACGCAGAATATTCCTCATACGCCTTTTAGTATTATTGGTAATGGTCCTTTTATAATCGGAGCTCTGGCAACTTTTCACTCTTCGCTCTCACAGAATATGAGACTTGACGAATTCCGGGTTTATGACAGACCGCTTGCTCAGCAGGAAATTACCGCAACCTGGAATGTAACTTTTCCATCCATTATTACCGGAGTTCAGAATCAGATTAATTCAGTCCCAACGGAATTTGTATTGTATGATAATTTCCCAAATCCTTTCAATCCTGTAACTGCAATCCGCTATTCGATCAGCGAAAGTAAATATGTCAGTTTAATGGTTTTTGATATTTTGGGAAAGAAGATTGCGGATCTTGTTAACCAAAAACAAAATCCGGGTAAATATGAAATTAAATTTGACGGCAGCAATCTTTCAAGCGGAATTTATTTTTATGAACTGAGATCCGGAAATTATGTATCGCGTAAGAAGATGGCGCTTATAAAATAATGACAGATAGATCTGTATCAGATAATTTTTTTAAAATAAGTTCTTTGCTTTCTGTTAAGTGAAAAAAAATTTCCGCCGTTAATTGTTTACCAATAAGTTTCAGTGCCTGACTGGAATTTACAAATTCACCTGATAAAACTTTTTAGCCACCGGCAGCAAACTGCATTTTAATATATTCACCTGCCTTTTCTATATTCAGCCTGTACTAAATTTCGAGAAAAATCATTTTCACAAAACGGCATTTTTCATATTTGACACGTGTGGATAAAAATTATAATTTATTGTGAATTAATGATAAAGGAAGCAGAAGAACTTTTCGGAAGATAAGAAAGGTCTTTGCAATTGAACTTACGGCAGGGTCAGGGATCTTATTTCCGGGTAAGTAAAAAATTTTTAAGGGAAAAGGAAAGGGCTTTGCATGTAAAGCAAAGACCGGTGAAGATCAATCTTATAACAGTCAGGCAGAAAAAAAGAAAAATGAATTCAGCTGACTGGTTTATGAAAAGAAGATCAAATATTCCGGATAGAGTTGAAAGAGATTTGAACAATGAAGAAAGGGACTACGGATTTGATAAAAGAGATATTAAATTGCGGAATCAATTCCGGAATGCAGCAGAAAGAATAACGGATAAACGATAAACTAATCTGAAAATGAAATACAGAAGACAGAAAAATTCGGAAAGCGGAGACATGACTGAAGAAAGCATGCTTGATGCAGTATAAAGTAAAACAAATGCTGCGGAATGAAACCGTGCAGTGAAATAAAATTCAGCGGATGTAATGGTATAAATTCTGTCGGAAGAAGAAAATGATATTCATGCTTTGGAATATAATGTGAAGGTCCCGGAAAACAGATTGAGAGTGAAGGAATTTTCAGTGAGGGTGA
>DDUU01000047.1 GCA_002344965.1 Candidatus Tepidiaquacellales bacterium UBA2330
AAATTTAATTATTTATTATCATTAATATAAAAAATATAATTGAATCAGAAATATGATTTAATTAACTTTGCTAAATTAACTAACAAAGCAATATTAACTGTACTTACTGAATAATTTTGTTCTTATTGATAGTATTAATTTCCCCGGGAGACTATTTGAAATGAGAGATTAAACTTATATATGATAGAAAATTTTCTAAATAAAAGACTCCTCAAACTCCGAAACAGGCATCTGCTTGTCATTGACATATTACTCCTTTTTATAAGCCCGTTTTTAGCTTTATTAATCAGACTTGACGGTCAGGTTGATCTGCCTTTTTATACTGAAGCGCTTATTTATTCATCCGTAATTTTTCTATGTTCCAATATATTCATTTTTTACAGACTTGGACTTTACAAAAGATACTGGAACAGCGCAAGCGTTGATGAACTTGCAAAAATAATATATATAGTTTTTTTTGCAATTATAGTTGAAATTATAATTTTTGTATTATTTTATAATTTTTCATGGTTTGATTTTGAAAGACTCCCGCAGTCATTGCCTCTGCTTGACGGTATATTCAAATTTATTTTTGTTGCAAGTTCCAGATTCAGCATCAGACTTTTCGAAAGACTGAATGAAAGAAGAAAGATATCGTATCACGGAGAAAGAGTGCTTGTCGTAGGATCGGGTAAATCAGGCACTTCTATTGTTCAGGAAATGCAGAGAAATCCTCAGCTTGGTTTGAATCCTGTTGCATTTGTGGATGATGATACCGAGAAAAGAGGATTGAAGATCAGAGGGGTTCCTGTTATGGGAACGAGGAATGCAATTCCCGAAGTCATTACAAAAATGGATATCAATAAAGTCATTATTGCAATGCCTACTGCGCTGGGTTCAGATATTCGCGACATTGTTTCGATATGCAGAAATACGGGAGTTCAAACCAGAACCATACCAGGCATTTATGAAATACTTGATGATAAAGTCCGCATTGAAAGCATCAGACAGGTTCAGATCGAGGATTTGCTGAGAAGAGAACCGGTTAAGACTGATATTAAAAAAGTAGAAGATTTTCTCAAAGGAAAAAAAGTACTGGTTACTGGCTCAGGCGGATCTATCGGCAGCGAATTATGCAGACAAATCATAAAATGCAATCCGTCAGAAATCATTATTCTCGGACAGGGTGAAAATTCCATATATGACATTGATTATGAACTGAGGAAAAGAATTTCAATTATAAACGGCAAACAGCTTCTTACTGATATTAAAACAGTTATTGCAAATATCAGATCATATGACAGACTTGATAAAATATTTGAGGAATACTCTCCGGATATAATCTTTCACGCAGCTGCGCATAAGCATGTGCCGATTATGGAAGCGAATTCCTGCGAAGCAATAAGCAATAACGTAAAGGGTACGCAAAATCTGATAGACCTTTCTTTAAAGCATAATGTCGATCACTTTGTTTTTATATCCACAGATAAAGCGGTAAATCCGTCGAGCATTATGGGGGCAAGCAAACGCGTTGCTGAAATGATAGTTCTGAATGCGGCAAGGGAGCATGGTAAAAATTATTCTGCAGTCAGATTCGGAAACGTGCTCGGAAGCAGAGGCAGCGTTGTGCTTTCTTTCAAAAAACAAATATCCGAAGGCGGTCCAGTTACTATAACTCATCCCGATATCCAGAGATATTTTATGACAATTCCTGAAGCAGTACAGCTTGTTCTTCAGGCATCCGTGATCGGAAACGGCGGCGAGATCTTCGTGCTGGATATGGGTAAACCGATTAAGATCATTGACCTCGCAAAAGATATTATCAGACTTTCAGGATATGAAGTGGAGAAGGATATTAAAATAGTTACTATAGGTCTCAGACCCGGTGAGAAATTATTTGAAGAACTTTTTATTCCCGGAGAGCTTTATGAAAAAACAATTCATGAGAAAATTCTTATCGCGACTAACGCCAGTCAGTTCATCCCCGAAAATTTCAGAGGCAATCTTGAATTACTTCTGAATAAACGGTATGACAATGACAAAGAACTTATTAAGACTCATTTGAAAATACTTGTTCCTGAATACATTCCTGATGTCAATTTACATTCCGGTGTCAGTGTAATCTGACAAATAGATTCCATACATACCTGAAATTTTTAAGAGAATAATAAAAATTTAAATTCAAAATTATTTATGAGAAGACTTTACATTTTTCTTTTATTTCTTTCTTTGTTTTCGTTCCTTTCTTTTCTTACAGTAAGAAACTCTTCAGCTCAGGTGGAGCTTGTGCCGGTTGACAATACAGTGTATGATTATTTACAGAGAATGCTAACCATGAAAATCATAAAAGGATATAATCCTGCGGTTATTCCGGTATCAAGAGGAGCAGTAGCGGATTATCTGAAAGTGATAAAAGAAAATTCTTCAAAAATTTCATCTACTGATAAAAAACTTTTAAATGATTATGAAATTGAATTTCAGTATGAACTTACATCAGAGCTGAAGAAATCAAGTTCTCTTTTCAATGAAATTAGTCATATATTTTCCGATGACAGACAAAAATATCTTTACGCTTACGCCGATTCAAACGCTACTTTGTTTTTTGACGGATTAGGAAGTTTATCTCAGAGAGAATCAAGAGGTGACTCAATCGGCAGACATTCAATAGGTCTCGGCGAGCTCGGCTTCAGAGTCAGAGGGACATTGTTTGACAGAGTGGCTTATTATCTGAGAGCTTCAAACGGACAGAAACTTTCAGGCGATTCAGCTGATGTTACTTTTGCAAGATATACTGATCCTAAATTATTCGCACAGTATAAATTTGAGTATGAGCAAAGGAACTTCGACACTTTCGACGGTTATCTGAGATATCAGACGGAGCGGAACTGGCTTGCCCTAACTGTCGGCAGAAATCCGGTATATCAGGGTTTCGGATTTATTGACAGACTTTATTTGTCAAACAATACCGTGCCTTATGATTTCCTGAAACTTGATCTTGCTTATAAATCTGTTTCATATTCTTTTCTTTACGGCAGCATAAGAGGCGACTCTCTCGGAAGACAGCTTGACGCAAAAAATATCGCGACACACAGAGTCGATGTCGGATTCGGCGATAATTTCAGAATGGGATTATTTGAAAGCGTTATTATCTCAAACTCGCCGTTTAGTTTTACATTTTTAAATCCGATAAGTTTTTTGACTTCTGCGGAACTCAGCAAAGCGTCGCAGACAGGTGACAACAATGCAAACAATTCTATTCTCGGTATTGACGCATTTGTAATTCCCATAAGGAATGTCGCACTGCAGGGTTCGTTTCTCGTAGATGATCTTGAATTCAGTACGCTTTTTGAAAGCGATGCAAAGATCACTAATAAATTTGCATGGCAGCTTGGCGGTCTGTGGTCGGACGCTTTCACTCTGCCGAATCTTGATATGAGAATTGAATATACAAAACTTGATCCGTTTGTGTATTCCCATGTTTCAAATAAATCAACTTACACTAACTGGGATCTTCCTCTCGGACATCATCTTCCGCCGAATTCAGATGAGATAGCTTTCAGATTCGGATATGATTTTACCAACAGAATAAATCTGAATTTAATGTATCAGTTTCAAAGGTCTGCTGCCGGAATTGTTACGGATTCAGTTGGCAGAGTAATTGTAAATTACGGTGGTGATATAAGTAATGCGTCAGGTTATTCCGTTTCAGATCCGGAATTTCTCAAAGGAAACAGAGTCAACAGGGGCATTATCACTGCAAACTTTACATGGGAATTTTTAAGACAGTTTTATCTGGAGTTTAAATATGTTCACAGAGTAATTGACAACATTTATCAGAATGTTAAATTCACTGATGATTATGGCTTTGCAACAATACGGGTTGATTATTAAAAGGCAACAATGTCATCAGGAAATCAGTGGATAGAAAATGTTAAGCAGAAATTTCCGAAAGAAGAAATATTTTAAAATGAATTTTAAATTTAATATTATATAATGAAACAAAATGTATTTATTTTTTTAATCATGATCCTTGTTAATTTGGGAACATCATTTTCTCAGATCTCCGGAAACGATCTGCCGAATTCGATTGCAATACAGCCGCCGAATATGATAACTTCACCGGCAGGCACGTTCAGTAATCCGGTGACTATAAACGGTTTTGATAATTTCAATCTCGGAGTGGATTTCGGAGAGCCGCATATTGCAACAAATCCGAGAGATCCGCTGAACAGCATCTGCGCTTTTAACATCAACAATTATTATTACACTCTGAACGGATATGACTGGACGAAAATAAATGTTGTCTTTCCGGGATTTGCTGTGATCGGCGATCCGGTAATGGCATTTGACAGTCTTGGGAATGCATACTACACACAGCTTTATCAAAACGGAGCGACTTACGGTGTCTGTATTTCCAAGTCAACAAATAAAGGAGTAAACTGGACTTCGACATACAGCGTTTATTCTACAAACGTCGGACTTTCGGATAAAGAATGGATTGCTGCTGATCAGACAGCCGGACCTAATTCAAATAATCTCTATGCATGCTGGAGACAATTCGGCGCTTCGGGAATGCGGTTTACAAGAAGCACTGATCTCGGCGCTACATGGTCCTCTGTTCAGTCGTTTACTGGCGGTCAGGGAGCTTATGTAGCCGTAGGTCCTAACGGAAGCGTTCAGGGCGGCAGCGTTTATTTTGCAGCTACAAACGGCGGTGCGATCATTGTGAACAGATCAACTGACGGAGGAGTAAGTTTTTCGCCGCAGGTCGTCGCAACTTCTTATGTAACAGGCGGTGTATTCTGTGCGGGAAGAAATACAGTAAAGAACTGCATCAGAATGGACGGCTTTCCCAGAATGGCTGCTGATAACAGTTATACCGCATCAAGAGGAAATGTTTATATAGTGTATGCGCGAAATCCGGGTACACAGGATATTACAGATATTAATATGGTAAGATCAACGGACTTTGGCGTTACTTGGTCAGCGCCAGTAAGAGTTAATGACGATCAGACTACTACAGATCAGTGGATGCCGGCAATCTCAGTAGACAGCAAAACAGGCAGAGTTTATATTGCATGGTATGACTCAAGGGAAGATCCCGTAAATAATTTAATGACAAAAATTTACGGAACAGTTTCAACTGACGGAGGATTAACATTTACTCCGAATAAAGCTATCTCGAATGCAGATTTTAATCCTAACAATATGGGAGTAAATCAGCCCGGCGGTGAAAGATATATTGGAGATTATTTCGGAATTCAGGCGATCAATAATACCGCTTATGTAGTCTGGATGGACGGAAGAAATAATCAGCTCGGCAGCTTCACAGGATATTATCCTGATTTTGGAATGACGGTAGATAAAAAATATGTAAATGCGGGAAATAACGATAATGTATCAATAGTGATCAAAGCTCCAGCAGTAAACGGTCCGTACGTGGGCGGTGTTAAATTCTCTGCTTCGCTTGAAACACCTCCGTCATCCGGAACTATTACATTCTCTTTTCTCAACGGAAAAGATTCTGTGAATGTATTTCCTGATTCAGTAACCTTAATTGCAACTACTTCTGCCAATGTCACTCCCGGCGGATATAAAATTAAAATTGTCGGAACAGGTACGCAGGGACCGCCGGTTCATCTGAGGACTTCAACTATTCTTGTAAATGCATCCGTGCTGACTGTCGGTACGAACAGACCCGGAATTGCAAACTTTACTGTCAACGGAGTTTCATATAATCAGCAGCAGGAACTGATCTATCCCAACGGAACAAATGTGAACGTCCGGGCGATTAGTCCGAGGACAATTGGCTCAACACAATATGTTTTTACTAACTGGTCAAACGGAGGAGATACGGCTCAGACTGTTACAATAAATTCCAGTTTAAATCTAACGGCATTTTATAAAGTTCAGTACAGACTTATTTTAACTTCAGCTTTTGGAACTACATTCGGCGGAAACATATATTACGATTCGGGTTCATCAGCTACATTCGGCGTAAACTCGAGAATTGTAAACAGCGGCGGTACAGTATATTATTTCAGAGGATGGACAGGAACTGGCGCCGGTTCTTATACAAGTCCGGACAGTACAGGAATTGATTCCGCAGTATCAATAAATGTAATTTCTCCCCTGGTAGAAACCGCAAGATGGACTACTACAACAAGCATATCTTCGATTGGTTCTGAAGTACCGGCAGAGTATTCTTTAAAACAGAATTATCCGAATCCTTTTAACCCGTCTACGATAATTAATTTCTCCATCCCAAAAAGCGGAGTGATTAAACTCAGGATATATGACATTACAGGTAAAGAAATTGCTGCATTTGTAAATGAAGTTATGCCTGCGGGAAATTACAGTTACAGTTTCAATCCTGTTAATCTAAACAGCGGAGTATATTTTTACAAACTTGAATCCGAAGGATTTACGGACATAAAGAAAATGACGTTTATCAAATAAGTTTTAAGTTACGGATCTCAAGTTACGGGTTTCAAGTTTATCATGTCCCGTCCTAAAAAAAGTTGA
>DDUU01000027.1 GCA_002344965.1 Candidatus Tepidiaquacellales bacterium UBA2330
AAAATCCGTTTTCATATCGTTATTTTTAAAAAAACACTCTATTTTTTTAAGAGCGTTTACCTTCTGATTAATTTTAATTAAAGAAATGAAATTAAATTTTAATTACAAGTTAATTTTTATTGAAATTAAAAAAGAAAATAAAAAATCATTGTATGCAATACAAAAACCGCTGCGATTGGCCGCTGCTGTTAGGTAAGTGTCTGATTCACTAAACACGGATTCACGCAGATTAAAGGATTACACGGATTTTATAATAATTCTTTATATCATATTCAAAATTCTTTATTTCACATTCAACATTCTATATTTTGCATTCAATTTTATTTATTAAACATTCTCCTTTCATTATTTTCCATTTATCATTTACCATTTCCATTAATAGTTAGTAGTTAATAAATTTTGTTTACAACTTCTATAATATTTTTTACATCTTTTAATTTATGTATCGGAAAGTTTGCTATCCTTATTTGAGTGTCTTTTAGCTTTCCGTAACCGCTTCCTGCTATGTAGCCATTTTCGGACAAGGCTTTTTTGAACTGAGACTGTCTGTCTCCCATGTCAATAACCAATATTGTTTTTGATCTGTCCGCCGGAATTTTTACAAAAGGTTTGTATAAATTATGATTATCAAAATAATCATAAACAAGCTCCGCTTTTTCGTCAGTAGATTTACGGATATTTTCAATTCCTTCTTCCAGGTAATGATCACATACTTTCCCAAGCAGATAAATCCCTAATACATTCGGTGTCTCCGAAGTCTGATACTTTTTTGCATTTTCAAGAAGAGTAAGAAAATTATGATAACTGCCAATACCGGTTTCGCTGCCGTGAAGCTGTGCTGCTCTCTCAATACATCTTTCGTTTACCATTAAAACGCCGAGTCCCGCGGGAAGTCCGAATCCTTTCTGAACGGAAAAGAATGTGCAGTCGATCAGATTAAAATCTAAATTCACATACGGCGCTGATGTAACAATATCAACTGCAATGACCGCATTGGGATTGTCCTTTTTAAGTTTGTAAATATTTTCAACATCTATGGCAACACCGGTACTGGTTTCATTCTGAGTAATGCAGATCACTTCAGGATTATTCTCAATTTTGACATTGTCAAAATCAAATCCGCTGCCGTATTCCGCATCAGCTTTAACGGCATTGCGTTTCAGATCTATCGCTGTTTTATAAAATCTATCGGCAAATGCGCCGTTCACGAAATGGAATGTATCTTTAGCCGAACAGTTCATAATAATTCTGTCCATGCATTCTGTTGCTGAAGATAAAAAGAATATGTGAAAGCTGTCAGGAATGTTCATGAGATTTTTAAGCGAGTTTACTGTGCGCTTATAAATATCCATAAACTCCGGACTCCTGTGATTGAAAGAAAAGATCTTTTTATCAAGAGCTTCAAGAAGGTCTTTCTGCGCCCCGGGATATAATTCAGTCGGTCCGGGAGTGAAATAAATTTTTTTCATTGATCAGTAAAGTATTCTGAATTTGATTGTGTGAGGAATTTTCTTAAGATCGTGTATAACATTCTGCGAATATTTTTTCTTTATGTCGGTGATGACATAGCCGACCTGCTCATTGGTTTTTAAATACTGTCCGATGATATTTATATTATGTGATGCAAGTATGTTGTTTATCTGCGCGAGTATCCCCGGAACGTTTTCGTGAATATGAATAAGCCGGTGCGCATTCTGAAACTGCGGTAACTGTATCTCGGGAAAGTTTACACTGTAGAATGTATTGCCTGTATTTATGAATTCAATAATTTTCGACGGAACGAAATTACCGATATTCTTCTGAGCTTCTTCAGTGCTGCCGCCTATGTGAGGCGTGAGAATAACATTGGGAATATTCTGAAGCATTGAGACAAATTGTTCATCATTGCCGGAAGGTTCGTAGGGATAGACATCAACGGAAGCGCCGCTGATCTTTCCGTTCTTCAGATATTTTACGAGCGATTCAATATTCACTACATGCCCTCTGCTCAGATTTAAAAACACCGCACCGTCCTTCATTGATTTAAATTCTTTTTCACCGAAGAGATCAGTGTTGGATTTTTTACCGTCTATATGTAAAGTCACTACGTCGCATTTTTTTAGAAGCTCATAGAGAGAATTGCATTTTGTAGCGTTTCCAAGAGCGAGTTTGTCAATTACGTCATAATAATAAACATCCATACCGAGATCTTCAGCGAGCACGGAAAGCTGCGAGCCGATCTTACCGTAACCTATGATGCCGATTTTCTTACCTCTGATCTCGTAACTGCCTGATGCAGACTTGTCCCAGACGCCGCTGTGCAGCTGATTGCTCTTATCGAATATTTTTCTCATCAGAATAATTATCTCCGCAAGAGCAAGTTCTACGACACTCCGAGTATTACTGAACGGCGCGTTGAAAACGGCAATTCCTTTACCAAGAGCTGCACCGAGATCGATCTGATTTGTTCCGATGCAGAATGCGCCGATAGCTATAAGACGGTTTGCATTATCCAGAACTTCTTTGCTGATATGAGTCTTTGAACGGATACCGAGAATTGATACATCTTTAATTCTTTTGCTAAGTTCTTTTTCATCATAACTTTTGGAAAAAGTTTCTATCTGATATCCTTCATCTTTAAAAATTGAAACTGCGTCTGGATGAATATTTTCAAGGAGTAAAACTTTGATCCTGTTCTTCGGATATGAAATTGACATCGGCAGATTATTCAGATAAAGAAATTCATCAAGATTAGGAGTAACGTGATCGGCTTTGGAAGAAACTATTTCCCTTTCGACATTTTCAGTAAATGCAAAAAACTTATGAGCAATGCCGGCTTCCTTTAATTCATAATCAGTATATCCGTCTCCAATTACATATAGCTCTCCTTTAAGTCCCAGCTTTTTCAGCTGTTCGATCTTTCCGTTGTCTTTGCTTAGCGGATTTGATCTGTCGAATCCGGTAATGTTTCCGGCTTTATCAAAAGTAAATGTATTCGCAAAAACATTCTTTGCAGGTATCCCGAATTTACTGACAACGGGTACTATTATTTCCCTGAAGCCGCCTGATATTATGAAGATATCTTCTGAATATTTTTTAAAAAATAATTTATTGCGGAAAACGGAAGCTGATATTTTTCGTGAAAGTAATTTGACAAGCTTTTCTATATGAGATTTGTCAGCTTTTATAAGTTTCATTCTGCTGCTGAGAGAATCGCTGAAGGACATTTTGCCGTCCATTGATCTTGAAGTGATTTTCTCAAATTCCTTTAAAGCTTTTTTTTTGCCTTCGCCGGAAGACAGAGAGATGTTGAAGAGTTCGTCTAGCGCTTCGAGCTTTATGAAAGTGCTGTCAAAATCAATTATAAATTTTATCTTATTCTTATCCAATTACAGTTAAAAATAAATTCCAAAAAATAATTTTATAAATTCAGTAAAATATTCTCAAAACAAATTTATTAGCGAGCGGGAGACGGGGATCGAACCCGCGACGTCCAGCTTGGGAAGCTGACATTCTACCGCTGAATTACTCCCGCAGATTCTTAAGTTATAATATCGCTATCAGAAGCGCTACAATAACAAGCACAAGAATAATAGTTATCAGAGTATAGTGGTCCAGATCCATTGTGTTCTCTGCATACATCGCCTGATAATTATTGTTCCTTTCAGCAATTCCGAATATATCCAGATCAGAATCACTGTCAGCGTCAGCAAGAAAGACCGGCACAGGAATTCCCGCAGGCAGCAGCGTATTCATTTCGTAGTTGTCAAACTTTTTGTTCTCTAAAACGAATTCAGGCTTTTCAAGAGTCCCGGTGTTTTTATAATATTCGATATTCCCTTTGTCTGTATATTTCAAAATATCAAAATCACCGTCTTCATCCATATCCACCATAACCGGGTTATTTATATCCAGATTATTATTGACATAAACTTTTGAAAGTGTTTCAATCTGATACTTTGTGAATTTTTTTGAAGGCGCAATATCGTCTGAACGCACTTCAGCTCCGCAAAACATTACAGGGAGCAGCAATGTTAATATAAATTTTTTCATCCCGCAGTTAATTAGTTTAATTATTTAAAAATAGTTTAATTCTTACTGATTTAAAACAACATAGTATTTATACATTTCTATAAATTTTAAAACGTAAATTAATTTAATCATAATACTATGTCACAGAAACCGCAAAATTATGTCTAATATTTAAAAGAAATTAAATCAAAATTAATTAATTATACTTTTTATGAAAACTATAATAATATTGTCAATGGCGTTACTTTTAAACGGATGCACTGAAAACAATTCCTCCGATATTCAGAAATGGAAAGACGAAATAGCAAAAGCGGACACAGACATGAGCGACTATGCAACTAAGGAAGGTTTCAACGCAGCGCTGATAAAATACGCTGACGGGAGTTTTATAAAATTTGATGAAGGCATGCACCCAACAATCGGTAAAAATGCATTTGTTGAAAAAAGAGGAGCAAGCCCCGGTCCGAAGACTCTTACATGGAAGCCGGTGTTTACTGATGCAGCTGCATCAGGAGATCTGGGTTACAGCTGGGGAAACTGGAAGTTTGTATTGCCTGATACAGTTATTTACGGAAACTATATAACAATATGGAAAAAGCAGACAGACGGCAGCTGGAAGATGACATTTGACGCAGGAAATGCTTCTCCTGCGCCGTTAAACTAAAATGTTTTTAATATGGATCATATCTTTTCTCTATACACGACAATTATTTTTAATTAAGACAGCAAAATATTATTGATTTGAAAATCAAAACAATTATCCCGGAGGAATATGATATTGGTAGCAATTTATGATACGAATGTCATTTCAGTCCCGTCAGTGACGAAATATTTTCTTCAGGTTTATTACGTCCCTAACGCGACTAAAACTCTTACTCCCATTTTGTTACCAATATATAGTCCCTGACGGGACTTATCCCGTCTAATTACATACTAATAAAATTGACATGTACAGAGAAGTCCAGTGCTGTCCAAAACATTTTCTAAAATAAAATTATATGTGTGGTTTTTCATAAATTTAAAGTTTTCTGATAAACTAATTAGTATAACCGCCTTTGAAAAATTGCCGAAAGAATTCATAAGCAATTGCGACAATAAAATTTCCTTGTCTGAGAAATTTGCGCAGCAAATTTTGAGTTGGAAATTTTATAGCAATTGTGAAATGAATTCCGGCAATTATTCAACAGCAGAGATTTTTTTGGTACTTTTTTTGATCTCTCAAAAAAAGTACGCATAAACCAGTTTGACTTAATTTTTATACTAAATGTTTTGGACGGATGTGAGAGAAGTCTTTTATCAGAATAAAAATAAACTTTAAATTAGTTTGCTGATTGAATAACTTGTGAACTGATTTTTTAAACTTAATTACATTTTATTGAAAGGCATTATACTTGCAGGCGGCGCAGGATCACGGCTATATCCTGTCTCAAAAATTTACAGCAAACAGCTCACGCTTATCTACGATAAACCGCTAATATACTATCCATTATCAATACTAATGCTCTCCAATATCAGAGAGATACTTATCATTTCCAATGAGGAGACCATTCCATTATATCAGAAATTATTCGAGGACGGGTCGGATTACGGCATCAGAATAGAATATGCATTACAGACGGCTCCAAACGGTATCGCTGAATCTTTTATAATCGGGGAAAAATTCATCGGGAATGACAGCGTAACATTAATACTTGGTGATAATATTTTCTACGGTAATATAGATTTCATATACAGGGCGATGCAGAAGAATGACGGAGCGACAATATTCGGTTACAGGGTAAATGATCCCGAGCGTTACGGCATTGTTGAATTTGACGGAAGCGGTAAGGCAATTTCCATTGAAGAAAAACCGAAACAGCCGAGATCTGACTATGCAGTACCCGGACTTTATGTTTATGATAATGATGTTGTGAAGATCTCAAAAAATATAAAACCATCAGCCAGAGGAGAGCTCGAGATCACTGATGTAAATAATGTCTATCTTCAGAACGGAAAGCTGAGTGTAGAAAAGATCGGCAGGGGAGTTGCGTGGCTTGATACGGGAACACCTGAGTCGCTTTTGCAGGCGTCTAATTTTTTCGGAGTGATAGAAGACAGACAGGGACTAAAAGTCGCATGCATCGAAGAGATTGCATATTATAAAGGATTTATAGACAAGGGAAATTTTGAAAAGCTGATCGGAAAGATTCCAAACTCACTCTATAAGAATTATCTGGAAAAAGTATTAAAAGAAAATTAAAATGAAGATAATTAAGACAGACATAGATGGAGTATTAATAATTGATCCCGAAGTTTACAGCGACGACAGAGGATATTTTTACGAATCTTATAATAAAGAAAAATATATTGAAGCCGGAATTGACGCTGAGTTTGTACAGGATAATATTTCCAGGTCAGTCAAAGGAACAATAAGGGGACTTCATTATCAGGTTGGTGAATCAGCACAGGGTAAGCTCTGTCAGGTTTTATCAGGTCATGTTCTTGATATTGCAGTTGATATAAGAACAGGTTCGCCGACTTACGGAAAGTATGTTGCTGTGGATCTTACATATTTAAATCACAGACAGATATGGATACCGCCCGGCTTTGCTCATGGATTTTCCGTTTTATCAGAAGAAGCTGTTTTCTCATATAAATGCACGGCGTTTTACAGTAAGAAGGATGAAAGATCGATCCTGTATAATGACAAGGATCTTAATATTTACTGGATGACTAAAAATGAAATTGTCTCTGAAAAAGATATCAAGGCAGAGCTGTTTAAAAATATAAAACCGGAATTTAAATATACCGGCTGAACATTCCATGTTCCTGAAAAAAATTTCCGGCTTTGTTTAAATTACCTGCGCATACTTGTATTTTTATTTTATAAATTTCTGATTTATAAAATTCGGATCATTTCTGAAACGAACGGTTCATTATTTAAATAGTAATGAGTATGTTTTTAAAAATTTTTTTACTGTTCATCTTATCTCTATCATTAATTCCCGATTCATACGGAAGATCATTCTATGTAAGCACATCAGGAAACGATCTGAATAACGGATTGTCTGTAAGTTCACCATGGAGAACTCTTACCAAAGTTAATGCTACGGCGTTTTTACCGGGAGACACAATAAAATTCAGAGGAGGTGATATATTTGAATCAAATACTTCCTTTGCAGGCGCAAAACTTTGGATAACAAATTCAGGTGCGCCCGGATTACCGATAGTTTATACAAGTTACGGTACGGGAAAGCCGGTTATAAAAGCAGACACTGTAGGTATATATGTTGTTAATAAAAGTTATGTAAAAATTAACAACATCAGTGTGAAAGGAAATTTCAATCCGTTCAGTCAGAATAACACGGTTCACTTCAACAATACCGGAATATACATACTAAATACCGGCGCAACACTTTTAAAAGACATTACAATTGACAGCTGCAGGATCACAAATTTTCTTAGCAGTGCTTTGCAGGTCAGCAGCACAAATGCTCCGGCATTTGACGGAATTTATGTTACAAACTGCAGAGTGGATTCGATAGGAGATACAGGGATATTTTTTGTTACTGGAATATCTTACAGCTTTTCCGCATACCCTATAAAAAATATAACTATCAGAAACTGTGAGATATCCAGAGTAACAGGAATTGATACAAGAGTTTTTACCGGTGACGGAATACTTCTTATCAGCGTTGACTCAGCATTAGTAGAAAGGAATTTAGTATATGACTGCGGGGGAGGCGGACTGCAGGTAAACGGTCCGGGACCTTCTGCGATTGAAGCTACTGAATGCCGTAATATTATTTTTCAGTATAATGAAACATACGGGACAAAATCCAACACAGGTTCGGACGGACACGGTTGTCATTTTGACGAAGGCGTGCAGAACAGCGTGATGCAGTATAATTATTCTCACGGGAATGACGGACCGGGTTTCAGCTGTCATATGTATGCGGCTAATTATCCTCTCAGCGACAGCAATAATACAATCAGATATAATATCAGCGCCGGTAATTTAAGAAGGTCTGATTTTCAGAACGGCGAGATCACGGTTAGTTCTTTTCAGGCGACAATTTATGATAT
Organism: Candidatus Tepidiaquacellales bacterium UBA2330; assembly: GCA_002344965.1. Lineage (GTDB taxonomy): Bacteria > Bacteroidota > Ignavibacteria > Tepidaquicellales > Tepidaquicellaceae > UBA2330. Next base: position 8,077 of record DDUU01000027.1, read on the forward strand.
ACATGTTTATAACAATACAATCTTTGCACAAAAGAGTCCTCAGAGTCCCGGCGACTGCGCAGCAATACTTATAGCAAGAAATGCGCGGAATATTTATATAAGAAATAACAGCATCATTACGGCAGATTCAAATGTATATCAGTGGTATCACTTCCCTCTGGAGAATTCCACCAATATTGTGCTTCAGGGAAACAGCTACTGGTCGCTCGACAATAAATTAAGATTCAGGGAAGGCATTAATCAGTATAAGTCTTTTTCGCAGTGGCAGTCTGCAAGCGGAAAGGAATTACTGAATAACGTTAATACCGGAATTACGGCAGATCCGAATCATATCAACGCCGGAATTTCAGGAGCCGTTAATAATCCATATATGCTTGATACTTTGTCGGCATATAAATTCAGAAGCATTTCAGCACTTAAAGATAATGCGCTGAATCAGGCTTCGCTGTTTGGAATAAATACAGGTGAGTTTGATTTTTACGGACTGAAGTTAAACTCAGGCGCTGACTGCGGCACTGATATTGGCGCGTATGAAAGCAACGGTATAAACTTAAAAGTAAAAATATATGCCGAAGGTTTGTATAATGAGTTCAGTAATTTTCATACGCCGGATACTTTTCAGATACAAACCGCTTCTGCAAATCCGCCTTACGAGATTTCCGGAACGTATAAAAGCGTTTCAGGTACTGACGGAAATGGAAATTACTATTTTGATTTTCTGAATGCCTCTTTGCCATTCGGGAATTATTACATAATTGTAAAACACAGAAACAGCATTGAGACCTGGAGCGCAGCTCCGGTATATCTTCACGCAGGATGTAATGCTGAATTTGATTTTACTTCCGATTCTGCTTCAGCTTTCGGAAAAAATCTTGTAAGAAAGGGGGGTAAGTATTGTATCTACAGCGGTGATATAAATCAGGACGGCGTAATTGACATAACTGATAACAGCGCTATTGAAACAGATATGTTCAACTTTCTTAAAGGATACAACCTGACAGATCTTAACGGAGATCTGCTGACTGATATCCAGGATATAGCCATTTCAGAAAATAACTCGTTTATGTTTGTTACTTCAGTAAAACCGTGATCTGTTTAGTAATTTTATAAATCTCAGGCGGTTTCGCTTTTTCCTACAATATTTTTAAAATACTCGAAAGTAATTTTCAGTCCTTCAGATCTTTTGACTTTAGGTTCCCATCCTAAAATTTCTTTAGCTTTAGTAATATCCGGCTGTCTCTGTTTCGGATCGTCTTTAGGCAGAGGTTTATATATAATTTTCTGATCGGTGCCGGTAAGCTTTATAATTTCTTCAGCAAATTCTTTAATGGATATTTCATCCGGGTTTCCGATATTAACGGGATATACATAGTCGCTCAAGAGCAGTCTGTAAATTCCTTCCACCAGATCATCGACATAACAGAAAGACCTTGTCTGGCTGCCGTCGCCGAATACAGTGATATCTTCTCCTCTGATCGCCTGACCGAAAAAAGCAGGAAGAGCTCTTCCGTCATCAAGTCTCATTCTCGGACCGTATGTATTAAAAATTCTGACAATTCTTGTGTCAAGTCCGTGATAAGTATGATATGCCATTGTAATAGCTTCCATAAATCTTTTCGCCTCGTCATATACTCCGCGCGGACCTATAGGATTTACATTTCCCCAGTATTCTTCATTCTGCGGATGAACCATCGGGTCTCCGTAAATTTCTGAAGTTGACGCTATAAGAAATCTTGCGTTCTTTTCTTTTGCAAGTCCGAGAAGATTATGAGTGCCGAGTGAACCGACCTTCAGAGTCTGTATGGGAATTTTCAGATAATCGATAGGACTTGCCGGCGAAGCGAAATGCAGTATGTAGTCAAGCTTTCCCGGGACATGAACAAATTTCGTAACGTCATGAAAATAAAATTCAAACTCCCTGAGAGGAAACAAATGTTCAATGTTTCGTTTGGAACCTGTAACGAGATTATCCATACCTATCACGTGATATCCTTCATTTATAAATCTGTCACTGAGATGCGAGCCGAGAAATCCCGCTGCTCCGGTTATAAGTATCCTTTTCTGAGTAGAGTGGTTTGATGACATTTAAGAATTTTAATTTTGAATGGGATTAATTTACTAAATATGGTCAAAAGTTTTCAGATATAAATTATTCTAACTTTTATCTTAATTAATCAATCAATAATTTGCGCTATGAAAAAAATCAACCCGATAAAAACAGATCCCGGAAAAGTCAGACTGCTGGAGACATTTGACAATTCCTTCCCGGACAGAAAATATCTAATAATTCACAGAGTTAATGAATTCACATCAGTGTGTCCTAAGACAGGACAGCCTGACTTCGGTATTCTGACAATTTCCTACATTGCAAAAAAGAAATGCATAGAATTAAAATCTCTGAAATATTATCTGCAGGCATTCAGAAATGAAGGCATATTTTATGAGAACGTTACAAACAGAATACTAGATGATCTTGTAAAAGCATTGAATCCGGTCTGGATGGAAGTAAAAGGCGAATACAGTGTAAGGGGAGGACTAAACTCTACGATAATAGCTTCTTTCGGAAAGAAATAATTTTAAAAAAATTAAGCTGAAACATAAGGACAAGCGGCAAAGTGTCCGGGTTCTTTCTCTTCAAGAGGTGGAATGAAATCAGCACATTCTGGTTTTGCAATCGGACATCTAGTTCTGAACCCGCATCCGCTCGGCTTATTCATTGGAGTAGGAACATCACCGGTTAAAATTATCCTTTCCTTATTTTTTAATTTCGGATTTGGAAGAGGGACAGCAGAGAGCAAAGCTTTGCTGTATGGATGAATAGGATGATGATAGATCCTGTAACCATCCCCGACTTCGCAGAAATTTCCAAGATACATTACAGCAATTCTCGAGCTGATATGCTCGACTACAGAAAGATCATGAGCAATAAAAAGGAGACTCAGATCAAATTCTTCCTGAAGGTCCTGAAGGAGATTAATTACCTGCGCCTGGATAGAAACGTCAAGAGCAGATACAGGTTCGTCTGCAATAATTATTTTCGGATTTGTTGAAAGCGCTCTGGCGATACCTATCCTTTGTCTTTGACCTCCGGAAAATTCATGCGGATATCTTTTAGACTGTTCCGCCTGCAGACCGACCTTTTCGAGAAGCCAGGCGACTCTTTCTTCGCGTTCCTTTTTATTCATATTAGTATGATAAAGAAGCGGCTCTTCGATAATCTGACCTACTGACATTCTTGCATTAAGAGAAGAGTAAGGATCCTGAAAAATCATCTGAATATTTCCCCTGTGTTTTCTCATTTCGCTTCTTGAAAGCTTATTAAGGTCGATCTCTCCTGTTTCAGTTTTCATCCATATTTCACCATCTATTTCCACATCATGAGAAGAAAATTTAAGAATATTTATCACAGCTTTTCCGATGGTAGATTTACCGCAACCGGATTCGCCGACAAGTCCGAGAGTCTCGCCTTTTTTTAAATTAAAGCTGACGCCGTCCACGGCTTTTACCTCAGCCACTTTCCGTAAAAAAAGTCCGCCTGTAACGGGAAACTTAACCTTAAGGTCTTTTATTTCTAAAATGTTTTCAGGATTCAATTATCTGATGATAAATAAATTTTAAATAAAAAAAATTACTTTTCGTTTTCATACAAATGACATCTTACAAATCTGTTTTTTTCAACCTCTAAAAGCTCCGGTTCTGTTTCAAAACATTTATCAAACGCTTTTGTACATCTTGTATTGAATTTACATGCTTTCGGTAATTCAAGTATATGCGGAATGTTACCGGGAATTGCTTTAAGCTCTTCCATAGGAAGATCAGGATTTGGAAGTGAAGAAAGCAGACCAACTGTATAAGGATGCAGAGGTTTTTCAAAAAGCGGATCCACTTCGGATATTTCCTGAATTTTCCCGCCGTACATTACAATTACCCTGTCGCAGGTTTCTGCTACCACTCCGAGATTATGAGTAATAAGTAAAATTGCTGAATCTTCTCTTTCTTTTTTTAGTCTGAGCATCAGCTCAAGTATTTGCGCCTGAATTGTAACATCGAGAGCAGTGGTAGGTTCATCGGCAATCAACAGCGACGGATGCAGTGCCAGAGCCATTGCTATCATAACTCTCTGCCTCATTCCTCCGCTGAACTGATGGGGGTAATCTTTCAGTCTTTTTTCAGGTGAAGGAATTCCTACCAGCGTAAGCATTTCAATTGCTTTTTTTTCAGCTTTTTCTTTTGGAATTTCTTCATGATTTAAAATCGCCTCCATAATCTGATCACCTATTTTCATTACAGGGTTAAGAGATGTCATAGGTTCCTGAAATATCATCGAGATCTCATTACCTCTGTACTTTTTCATTTCTTCAAAAGAAATCTTAAGCAGATCTTTCCCTTTGAAAATAATTTCACCGCTAACAATCTTGCCCGGCGGATCCGGAATAAGTCTTGTAATGGAATATGCAGTTACTGATTTACCTGAACCTGACTCACCGACAATACCAAGCACTTCGCCTTCATAAATATCAAAACTCACATCATCAACTGCCTTTGCCGGGACTTTATTTTTCAGATACTTATCAGTTTTATATAAATCCATCAGGGCAGGATCGGAAATTTCCTGATGAAGGGATTTTTGTTTCTCTGTGTCTTCTACAAAGAAATAAGTTTTAAGATTTTTTATTTCAACAAGCTTTTTATGCATTAATAAATTTTTTACCTCATTCTTGAATAGACTTTAGGATCAAACGCTTCTCTTATTGCTTCACCGATAAACACTATAGCAAGCAGAGTTAAAAACATTGCAAGCAGTGGAGTAGTAATAAGCCACCAGTATTCTATATTTACAACGCCCTGCTGCATAAGCTGACCCCAGCTTGGAGTAGGCGGAGGAAGACCGAATCCCAGAAAGTCCAGTGAAACCAGTGAAAATATATTTGCAACAATTGCAAAAGGAGCGAAAGAAATAACAGGAGTCAGAGAGTTCGGAAGAATATGACTGAAAATAATTTTTTTATTCTTAGCGCCCATTGAAACAGCAGCTGATACATAGTCCCGGGCTTTTTCTCTGTAAAATTCTCCCCGCATATAATAAGTAATGCTGATCCATCCGATAAGAGTAAGGATGAATGTCAGAAGGAGAAAATTCGGCTGTAAAATCGAACTGATAATAATAATTAAATAGAAGAAAGGAATCGTGCTCCAGATCTCAATAATTCTTAGACCAAACATATCCACTTTTCCTCCATAAAAACCAAGCATTGCTCCGATTGAAATCCCGATAATGTAAGTCAGAAGCGTTACAATCAGTGCAAATGAAAGTCCTATATTAAATCCGTAAGCAAGTCTTGCAAATACGTCTCTTCCCCTGTCGTCAGTACCAGCCCAGTGTTCTGATGAGGGAGTATGAGGAGGATTTCCTTCAAGTTCGCTCAGAAGATTTTCATTCGGGCTATAAGGATAAACAGGAAGTAAAACCCAGTTGCCGCTGTCTTCTTCCTTAAATTGTTTTTTCAGTAATCTGTAATTAGCTTCGCCCTGTATGTCTTGTCCGAAAGATTCTGCGGAATAAAATTTAAAGATCGGGAAAAAATAATCTCCGTTATAATGAACTATCAATGCATCTTTCCCAATGAATAGAGGAAGAATAAAAGAAACAGCGTAAAGGATTAAAATTATAATAAAAGAATAATATCCTCTTTTGAGAGTCTTAAATTTCTTCCATCGTTTTTTTAGAATAGAAGTAGATACTTGTTTTTGAGTTTTATCTTCAGACATTAAAAAAAATTTCTATAATAATACAGTTGAATTTTTAGTTTAAAAATTATTTGAATCTGATCCTCGGATCTACAATAGCATATAATATATCCGATAAAATATTTCCGACAAGAAGTAATAAAGTTGAAATTACGAGTATTCCCATAACAACCGGATAATCTCTCTGAATAATGGAATCATAGCTCAGTAATCCGATACCATTTATATTAAAAACTTTTTCTATCAGAATGCTTCCTGCGAGTACAAGAGAAATCGCATGCCCCAATCCTGTGGAAATTGGAATGAGTGAATTTCTGAGAGCATGTCCGAAAATGACTCTTTTTTCAGTAAGACCTTTTGAAAAAGCCGTACGGATATAATCCTGACTGAGATTTTCTATAACGGAATTTTTTGTAAGAATTGTAAGCGTTGCAAAACTTCCGATCATATAGCTTGCAACAGGCAGTATTGTGTGATGTATCTGATCCCAGATTTTTCCGGATAAGCTTAGAGTTTCATAATCCGAAGATCTGAATCCACCGAGCGGGAATACATCCCAGAAACTTCCGCCTCCGAAAAGTACAAGCATCAAAGCGCCGAAAGCAAAACCCGGAATTGCATAACCTGCAAAAACCAAAGCAGAAGTGATGAAGTCAAACTTTGATCCGTTTTTAACTGCTTTGTAAACACCAAGCGGAATACAGACTATATAAGTCAGTATAAATCCAATAAGACCAAAATAAATAGAAATAGGAAACCGGGAAGTTATTACATCCATGACAGGTTCAGAGTAAACATATGATTTACCAAGGTCAAGTTTTAATAAATTACCAAGCCATAAAATATATCTTTCGTGTATTGGTTTATCGAAACCGTAAAATTTCTGAAGCTCTTCAATGGCAGACTGCGGAATATTCTGTGTGCTTCCTGAGGTGCTGCCGGATTCGCTTACACCGTCAGAGCCGCCCATTCGAATCTTCATAAGCTCCATTTCAAGAGGTCCGCCGGGAACGATTTGAAGTATCAGAAAAGTAACTAATGTAATTCCAAGAAAAGTCGGAATAATTAAAAGAAATCTTCTAATGAAATAAGTTGTCATCCGGGATTATTTATTAATCATAACTACTTCGCCTTTTTCTTCTTTTCCCTTAAGATCGATCCAGAATTTTTCTTCAGTTTCGCCAACTGTCAGCATTTTACCTTTATCTTTTAAAGCTTCCTGATATTCAGCGTATCTTTCAGGATCGAGCCACCATATTGCAAAAATCCCGGGTTCAGATCCTCCGTAATAATCATCAAATCTGGAAAGATACCATTTCGGATATCCGAATTTATTCTGAAATAAAATTCTTGAATAATCAGCATACCATCCGTAAATATAAGGCTGCATTGAAACTAATATGCTGTCAACTTCTCTTACCTGTTTTATTCTTTCTTTTTTTTCAAAAGTCTTTGCATAAAGGTCTGTGATCTCATCAATTCTTGCATCTTTATGACCAGCCCAGTTAGTGCTGTTAGGATCGTCAGCAGTTTTTGATTTCACGCTGAATTCAAGATTTGGAGGATTCTGGCCGCCCCAGTTTGCAGGTATCATTGTAAAGCTTCTCTCATTACCAATTTTAAAAGCAGTAGTACCGTCCACCTGTTTCAAATTAAGTTTGACACCGGCTTTTTTAAGATCTTCCTGAAAGATTGTAAAATATCTTTCCTGGCTCGGTTGTGTAAAAGACATTTCAATTTCAAATACCTTACCGTCTTTCATTCTGTAACCGTCTTTATTTTTTTCTTTCCAGCCTGCTTCTTCAAGTAAAAGAATAGCACTGTCAAGATTATAGTTTACAACCGGATTATTGGGATTTTCATAGACCGTTCCTGAAAAATGAGATTTTGTAGGAGTATATGAATTAAAGAAAAGTTTTTCATTAAAGGTTTTTCTGTCATAGAGCATTGCAAAAGCTTTGCGTACTTTAATATCATCAAACGGAGGTTTTCTCATATTCAAAACAATTCCCGAAAGCCCTCCCGGATTTTGATTATAGATTTTTCTTTTCTGAACAATACCTCTTTTAACTTCTTCGAAATCTGTTTTTTCTGCCCACCACTGAGCTCTGTTTACGCTATAGACATCAATTTCACCTTTTTTAAATTTTTCATATGTAAGAGTTTCATCTGAGACGACATCAGTTTTGATAATATCAAAATTATAAAGACCTTTTGCAAATTTTTCATTTTCACCCCAGTAATCGCTTCTTCTTCTTAAAGTAATCGATCTTCCTTTATCAATATCTTCTTTTCTGATATAGTAAGGACCGCTTCCTGGAACACAGTCATAGTTATATTTTTCCAGATAATCTTTTCCGGAAATATTGCCTATAATGTGAGCAGGTAAAAGTCTTATTCCGGCAGCGCTTGCGAAATAAAGCCAGCCGACCTTTTTAGCTTTGACAGAAACAATATATTTACTTTCAGCAACAGGCATGTCAAAATTTTCTTTATAATATTCATCGCCTCCGGTAAGAAGACCAGGATCCAAAAGTAGTTTAAAAGTAGCTAAATAATCGTCAGCAATAACTGGTTTACCGTCAGCCCATCTTGCATTCGGATTAATTCTGAATTTGAATAATAATTTATCTTCTGAAATTTGCCAGTGAGTAGCGAGTCTCGGAGTATATTCTTCATTAACCGGATCTGAGTCAAGCATAGATTCATACATCATAGTCTGAGCCAATCTTGTATAATAGGAATTTTCATCTTTGCCAACCAGTCTGAGAGTTGCGGGAAAATCAGGAATTGACCAAATAATTTGTCCGCCTTTTACAGCTTTCGGATCACCGAGAGTATTGAAATCGTTATTGGTGGTCCATCCTTCACCGGTAAAACCATTACCTCCCATTTCAGCGGATACGGAAGGATCAGCGCCGGGCGGTGTATCGAATTGTTTTATTGAGATTGGCTGAGTATTCATGCCGGATGTAGTAGGTTTCTTTGAACCATTATCACCGCAGGAAAAAAGGAATGCGGAAAATAATAAAATAACAAAAGCACTTGCGAAAGTCTTTTTGGTCATATAAAAAATCTCCTTAGAAGTTTAAAAGTTTTTCAATATAAAAAATGATATTATAAATTAATAGTTTTTTTAAAATACATTTAAATTGAATAGAATAAATACGGGAATGATGTAAGGGTTAAGTAGGGTGATGCGGCAAACCGTTTTAACGGTTTGTTGCTCTTACTGTCTGACGTGACAGTAAGATTGAAATTTAAACTTACATATGTATGAATTTATTAAATGTAATTTATTTATAAATATGTCAATCGACTTTCAGATGAAACTACAAATATATAATCTCTAAGCTTTTGGTTTTTTCTGATTCTCGTTCTGGCATTAAAAGTCAAAACACATCAACCGTTAAAACGGTTGACTCCTCCTTAATCCAATCCATGTATTATCCCTTATTACTATTCTCAAATCCTGATTCCATTTATAATCATCGTAAATGTTTCAGGTGAAATTTTTTATTCAGAAAATAAGTTCTTTGACTCATGAAAATAACTATTTTCTTAAATATCAAATCAATATTTTAATTAACTATACAAATTTTAATAATCTATTGTCCTTCAATTAAATCTCATTTGATTTTTTCAGGACTATTAAACAGGAGATAAAATGACGCTCAGCAAAATACTTTTACTGCTTCTATTCTTTTCATTAACTTTGAAAAATGCAGATTCACAACCGTATGAATTTGTAAACGCTTTTCCGAATGTTTCTTTCGCAAGTCCTCTTTATGTTACTCATTCTAATGACGGCACAAACAGAGTCTTTGTCGTAGAAAAAAACGGCACTATTAAAGTGCTTCCAAATGATTCTCTGACAAATGACAGCAGAATTTTTCTGAATATTTCAAACAAAATTATTACCGGAAGTGAAAGAGGCCTTCTCGGTCTTGCTTTTCACCCTAATTACTCTACTAATGGTTATTTCTTTGTTAACTATACAAGATCAGGTGACGGAGCTACGGTTGTTTCAAGATTTAATGTAAGTTCTTCAGATCCTAATAAAGCGGATTCTTTAAGTGAATATCCGATTCTGACTGTATCTCAGCCGTATTCAAATCATAACGGCGGAATGGTTTTTTTTGGTTTGGACGGATACCTTTATATTGGTATGGGTGACGGCGGCAGCGGCGGTGACCCGGGTAACAGAGCTCAGACTCTTACCGATCTTCTCGGAAAAATTCTAAGAATTAATATTGACACTACTACCGCTTTAACTAATTACGGAATCCCGGCAAGTAATCCGTTTGTTTCAGGCGGCGGAAGAGCTGAAATTTATACTGTCGGTATGAGAAATCCTTGGAGAATGAGCGTTGACCCTATGACCGGTGAAATATATTGCGGTGACGTTGGTCAGGATGCATGGGAAGAAGTTGACATAATTGAAAATGGTAAAAATTACGGATGGAGATGTTATGAAGGTAATAATCCTTATAATTTAAACGGATGCTCCTCGCCGTCAGATTATACTTTTCCCATAAAAGTTTATCAAAATGTCGGCTCGGACTGTTCGATTACCGGTGGTTATGTTTACAGAGGAAGCAGAAGACCTGAACTCTACGGTAGATATATTTACGGAGATTACTGCAGCAGGAAAGTATGGAAGCTGAAATATGAAAACGGAACTGTATCTGAAGAAGAGCTTCTATTTACTGCGCCAGGAAGCATTTATTCTTTTGGCACAGATCAGCAGAATGAACTTTATATGTGCTCTGCAAATAATATCGTTTACCGATTTAATAAAAGCGATCTCGTGGGAATAAATAATAACTCTTCCCAAATTTTGGATTTCAGACTGGATCAGAATTTCCCTAATCCGTTTAACCCGGAAACTTCAATCAATTATTCTATACCTGAAATTTCTGATGTCAGACTTGTTGTGTATGATGCAAACGGAAAACAGGTTTCAACTCTCGTAAATACAAAACAGCTTTCAGGCTCTTATAATGTGAAATGGAACGGAAGAGATAACTATGGAAATAATCTTCCCAGCGGAGTTTATTTTTATAACCTGACTGCAGGTAATAATTTTAGTCAGAGTAAGAAAATGCTTCTTATTAAATAATTAGTATATTTCTTAAATTATATTAAGGAATTAATTCAATCCGTCAGATTTATTTTAACTTTCAAAATTTATCTGACGGATTTTTTTAATGAAATTTTGCCGGATTCTTTAAACTGATGGTTTGAATTAATTAAAATTCTCTTTTAATATATGATCAGGTATTTTTTAAATCAAACGTGAATCTTATTTAATTAACTAAATCAAATTCATAAATTGTTTCATCTCTCCCGTTCGAATAAACTTCCCTGTATTTTGCATCCTTTATGTTTGATTCCTCCTTTAAGTATTTTACAAAATCATTCAGCTCATTTTCCGTTTTACAGTAAAAAACGAACTTTCCGGCTTTGTTAAGTTCAGATTCAAATATTTTATCATCAGTTAATTCAATATCTTTATACCAGATGTTAAAACAATATCTGCCGGGAAACATAGTCTGTATTTCTTCAAAATATTTTTCCCTTTGTGTTCCTGAATATCTGGCTGCCTGATAATATGCTGCCTCCATGTAAGATGACAAATTTGTTCCAATCACTATTGAATGCTTATAATTATTATCAATATAATCTTCGACTTTATGCGACTCGGTCTGCTTGTAATATAGCGCTGATGTCGTGCTTTTGTAATGCTTCGCAGAATAAAAAGTGAAAATTAAAAATAATATTGGAATAATTATTGCTTTCTTTTTCTTAATATATTCGGGAATCAAATCTTCCGTTAATTTATATATTAAATATATCGCAGGAATGGAAAACATTAACGCAGGTAGCATATAGCGAAATGTAAAATGTTTGGCGACGATAATTAGCTGTATATTCATTGCTATGAAAATTCCCGACAGGAAATTATAATTGATACTTCTTTCTTTTTTGATTATTGTTTTTGGCAGTAAGCTTAATAATAATGTTACCAGTGCAAGTATATAAGCTAAAGTGAATACCGGTTCATTTAAAAAAATCTTTTTAATATTTCCGGCGAAACTTGATGCATTTACAATATCTTCCGTTCCCTGACCGTATAATCCGGTATGAATCATTATTGAATTTATCCATGCGGTAAATTTTATAATCTGTTCAAATGATATTACTGGCGATACAAATAATATGAATGCAGTAATCGATGACAAAAGAAAATAAACTTTGCTTCGAATGCTTTTTAAAATAATTAATGGAATAATCAGAACAGGAAAAAAAGAAATTTTTGTCGCTAAGCCGAAACCGCAAATCAATCCGAAAATTATTGAGTATTTAAAATTGCTCGGAGCTGAAGATTCTGATTCTACAGTGTATTTGAATAAAACCGTTATCAGAATTAAAGAAGTCAGTATCAGAAATATCTCAGGACTTATATTGATCAGATCAAAATATATTGTTGCTGAACATAACGGGGTAAGCTGCAGAAACAATGAGGAAAAAATATTGCCTGTCTTTTTAAAAATGACAATCCCCAAAAGATAAAGCGCGGCTGAGATAATTGTTACAATAACTATATTTATTTTTTCAAGATAATGCTCCGGTCTTTGAAGTACATCCTGCACTATATCTTCGCTCTGACCCTGCAGAAAAAAAAACACTTTGATTACTGCAGCGCCTGCCATCTGTAATGTAGTCCCAGGATGATCAATATGACCGACTCCGAATCCTGAAAATTGTGACAAATTTAGTGAGTTGAAAAGATATACATATGACGGATCGCGGTATAAATAATATTCTCCTATAGAATATTTTAAGTAACTCGAAATTAAAATTAAAATCAGAGGTAAGATCAGTAATATCAGAAACGGAATGATTTTTTTCAAAATCTTTTTTTGAAATATAAATATATTAAGATTTAATTATAAGTTTCTTCATGTTCGCAAAATAAAGTTTATTCAAATTCAATACCCGATTCAACTCCCCGTAAAATCATTTCTGAAAATGACTTTACACAATCTAACCGTAATTGAAAAATTTCTGAAATTATTTTTATAATTTAATCAATTAATTTTTATGAACTCCTCTTCTAAAATAAAAATAATACTTTATGTTTTATTTCTTATCTCCATTTCAAATCATGCAAATTCAGCAGTCAGATATGTAACTCCGACAGGCGCCGGTCTCATGAACGGCACAAGCTGGACAAATGCTTTCCCAGGTAAGTTTCTGCAGGCGGCTGTGACGTTGTCACTAACATCAGTCTGAATTTATCCGCAGTGATAGACGGCTTAAAGATCAGAGGAGCAAATGACAACAGAGCAGCGACTTTTACAATTATTTGTTAACTATCATTTATATTATTCTGATTGCCATACATAATATTAATTTTTCAATTTTCTTTGTCCAATTATTAAAATCTTCTTTGTATTACCTTTACTTTTTTGAAAAAGAAATATAATTTATCGGTAATAAAATTATGGCCGTCAAAAAACTCACATTATTTTTTCTTATTTTATCTTATTCCATAGCCCTTGGGCATAGTGTAGTGCCTCATCACCATCACGATAAAGATCAGGTAGTTTATTATGAAGACTCTCATCCGGCTGAAGACCACTGTCATTCAGACGATTTTCATTTGCCGGATATGTTTTGTAAATATTTTCATAGCAGCGGTAATGAAACTTTTACTGTTAACAAGCTATCAAACTTATCAAGTTTAAATAAAACTAAATTCCAGTTTAACCATTTTAAGGATGAAATTTTCGAATCCGGCGATATTATGCCTTATTTACTGATACCTCCGATAAAATCCGGTACGGACTTCAAAAAAATTCTCCTTAGAAATTCCTGCTTAAGAGCTCCTCCTGTTTCTTAACATTTCAATATGTAACTCTTCAAATTTTTAAGATCACCGTAATTTAAAAAACCATTTAACAATAATAGAATGAGATTACTTTCATCAATTCTTATTGTAATCTGTTTTACATTTATTTTATTTATTTCCGGATGCGGGAAAAAAGAAGAAGAAGTGAAAACAGATCAAAAAGAATCTAAAAATAAAACGGAAACACAATCGCAGAATAACACACAGTCACAAAGTAATACACTTTCTCAAAGCAACACTTCAACTTCAGAGACTGCAAAACTCTGGAATCAGATTGAGAAGATCAATGAGTCTATGGGAAAAGGAATAAACAGCGGAAAGTCAGGACATCTTGAAGAGCCGGTCGCGGAAATTATTTCAATGATAAAAAAGATACCTGCTGCAGCAGGCAATCTTGAACCTGCAAGTCTTCAGACAATAATATCAAAAACAAATGAATTAAGAAAAAGCGGTGAAATGCTGGATAAGTATCATCACGCAAATCAAACATCTGAACTTAAAGAAGAATACTCGAAATTTACATTAACTCTTAACGAAATTAAAAATGTGTTACCTAAATAAAACAAAAAATATTTTCGATTACTTTTCAAAATAAATTTCTAAAATGAAAAACATAGTATTTATAGCTGCGATAATTTTTAGTGTATTAATCACCGGCTGCAGCAGGGAGAGCCATAATGATATTTCCGAAGGAGATAATGAGGGTGAACTTGATGCTCTGGTATATACCCTTTATTCAGATAAAACGGAACTGTTTGTCGAATTCAAACCTTTGATTGCAGGCAATTTAACAAAATTTGCCGCGCACTTCACACATCTGGTAGAATCATTCAAAGCATATACTGAAGGCACAGTTACACTCAGATTAAAAACCGGGGATAAGGAAATAAGCGTAATTACAAATTCACCATCCTCACCGGGCATTTTCAGACTTGAACTTACTCCTGAAATGCAGGGTAAAGGTCAGCTGATTTTTGACATACAGACGGAATTTTTCCTTGATCAGATCATCATTGATAATGTTACAGTCTACCCGAGCGAAGAAGCTGCTTTCTTTGACCAGACAGAAGAACCGGATGTTGATGAAATAACATTTTTAAAAGAACAGGCGTGGAAGATTGATTTCGCAAATCAGCTGTTAATAAGACAATCATTTAATGAAGTAGTAAAGACATCAGGACAGATAACTTCCGCTCCGGGTGATGAATCTGTGATTGTTGCAAAATCTCAGGGGATAGTAAAGATCGGCAAAGGCAATGCTACTGCAGGCGCCCGCGTGAATTCGGGTGAATTACTGTTCACTGTAAAAGGCAGCGACGTGATCGGAGATAATATTGACGTAAGATTTGAAGAAGTAAAATTAAATTATGAGAAAGCACTGGCTGATTATGAAAGAGGTAAAGAGCTGGTAAAGGATAATATTATTTCACTTAAGGAATTTCTTGAAAGAGAAATTGAATTAAAAAATGCCGAGATAATTTACAATAACATTTCAACGAATTACTCCGGAGACGGTGAAAATGTGTACAGTCCGATGAGCGGCTATATAAAAAATATATTAGTAAGCGACGGACAATATGTTGCAGCAGGTCAGCAGTTAGGCAGCGTATCTAAAAATCGGAAACTTCTGCTTACAGCCGAAATATCACAGCAGTATTTTTCAAGACTTGGAAAATTTACTTCGGCAAACTTTAGAACGGAATATGATAATCAAGTTTACCGTACCGCAGACTTAAATGGAACACTGGTTTCTTTCGGAAGAACTGTAGAAAATAATAATTATTTTATTCCTGTAAATTTTGAAATTGATAACAGAGGAAATCTGATACCGGGATCTTTTGTAGAGGTTTTCCTTATTTCATCGGAAATTGAAAATGCGCTGATAATTCCTGTATCTTCTCTGATTGAAGAGCAGGGATTGTTTTATGTGTATGTGCAGACAGGCGGTGAAAGCTTTCAAAAAAGGGAAGTGAAAACGGGTCCAGGAGACGGTATAAATATAGAAATAGTATCCGGAGTAAATGAAGGTGAAAGAGTTGTGACAAAGGGTGCTTATAATATTAAACTGGCAGCAATGTCGGGAAGTATCCCTGATCACGGTCACGAACATTAATTATTTTTTAATCTTAAATTTTTATGCTTAACAGAATTATAGAAATATCACTTGAGAACAGGTTACTTGTTGTTGTATTTACAATCCTTTTGATTCTTTTCGGTTCGTATATCGCCGTTAATATGGAAGTGGATGTTTTTCCGGATCTTACAGCTCCTACTGTAGTCGTTCTGACTGAAGCTCATGGAATGGCTCCTGATGAAGTGGAAAAAATGGTAACCTTTCAGATTGAAACCGCTGTCAACGGCGCTACTGATGTAAGAAGAGTAAGATCGTCTTCATCAGCAGGAATATCCATTGTGTGGGTTGAGTTTGATTGGGGAACTGATATTTATATTGCAAGACAGATTGTAGCCGAAAAAATGTCAGCAGTTAAAGAGAAGCTGCCTGAAGGAACAGGTGATCCGACACTTGCCCCGCAGTCTTCTATAATGGGAGAAATAATGTTATTAAGCGTAACTTCTGATTTAACAAATGCAACTGATCTGAGAACCATTGCAGACTGGACAATCAGACCTGTATTGCTTGCGACAGGCGGAGTCTCTCAGGTGGTTGTAATGGGCGGAGAATATAAACAATATCAGATTTTAGTATCTCCGCAGAAGATGGAATATTTTAATGTTTCGATTAATGAAATTATAAAAGCCGCAGAAGAATCAAATGAGAATTCATCCGGAGGTTTTATGAATGAATACGGGAATGAATATATAATTACCGGAATCGGAAGAACAACCGATGTAAGCGATATTGGAAAATCAGTAATAAAAAATACCGGAAACTATCCGGTTAAAATAGAAGACGTTTCTGAAATAATGATCGGGACAGCGCCAAAAATTGGCGACGGTTCAATGAACGGCAAACCGGCAGTTATATTAACTGTTTCGAAACAGCCTTCTACAAATACGCTAGAACTTACCGGAAAAATTGATGAGGCAATTTCAGAACTGAAAAAAACTTTGCCAAAGGATGTTCTGATAAACACACAAATTTTCAGACAAGCCGATTTTATAAATGCATCTATAAGTAACATCAATAAAACCCTTATTGAAGGATCAATATTCGTAATTATAATACTGTTCATCTTTCTTATGAACTGGAGAGCAACTTCAATTTCTTTGATTGCAATTCCAATTTCACTGATCTTTGCAATACTTACGCTTAAATGGTTAGGAGTTACTATTAATACAATGAGTCTGGGAGGAATGGCAATTGCTATCGGTGCTCTTGTCGATGATGCTATTATTGATGTTGAAAATGTTTTCAAGCGGCTTAAGGAAAATTCATTGAAACCTCTGGAAATGCAACTGAACAAGCTTAAAGTCATTTTCAATGCTTCAGTGGAAATCAGGAGCTCCATTATTAATGCAACGCTGATAATTATAGTTGCTTTCATACCTCTTTTCTTTTTATCAGGGATGGAAGGCAGATTACTTGCGCCGCTTGGTATTGCATTTATTGTTTCCATCTTTGCTTCACTGATCGTCTCTGTTACGCTAACACCGGTACTTTGCAGTTATCTGCTTACCTGTGATGAAATGCTCAAAAAGCATTCTGATGAAAGTAAATTAGTAAAGTTCCTGCAGAAAAAGTATGTTTTGACTCTGGAAAAAATATTTCAGTTTAAAAAAATTATTTTAATTCTTTCTTCAGTGGTGTTTATTATAAGTCTTGTTCTTCTCTTTTCACTCGGTAAAAATTTTCTGCCTGAATTTAATGAAGGCTCCTTAGTTATAAGCGCTGTCAGTCTGCCGGGAATATCTCTTGAGGAAAGCGGCAAGATCGGAACCGAAATTGAAAAATCCCTGCTCACTATTCCGGAGATATCAGTAACAACAAGAAGAACAGGACGGGCGGAACTTGATGAACATGCTCTGGGAGTAAACACTTCGGAAGTAGAAGCTCCGTTTGCACTGAAAGACAGAAACAGAAATGAATTTATGACAGAAGTAAGAGAAAAGTTATCCGACATTTCCGGAGCAAATATTACAATCGGACAGCCGATCGGACACAGAATAGATCATATGCTGTCCGGTACAAGATCAAACATTGCAATTAAAATCTTCGGACATGATCTAAATAATATGTATTCAATTTCAAATAAAATAAAATCAGCTATTGAAAATATTGAAGGTCTTGTTGATATTTCCGTAGAGCCGCAAATTGAAATCCCGCAGATTAAAATTAAAGCTAAGAGAGAAATACTCGCTAAGTATGGAATTACAATCGGTGAATTTACAAAAATGATAGATGTCGGTTTTGCCGGAGAAAAAGTTTCTGAAGTGTTTGAAGGTTCACAAAGGTTTAATGTTGTGTTAAAATTTGATGACAATAACAGGGGCAGTCTGGAAAATATTCGAAATGCAATGATAGATACCCGTAACGGGGAAAAAGTACCGCTAAGCTATGTCGCTGATATTGTTTCCTCATCGGGACCCAATACTGTAAACAGGGAAAATCTTCAGAGAAAAACTGTAGTGTCCGTAAATGTAACCGGAAGAGATCAGAAAAGCGCAGTCGAAGAGATCCGCAGAAAAGTGGAAGAGTCAGTTGAATTACCTGAAGGATACAGGATAGAATTCGGAGGACAGTTTGAAGCTGAAGAAGAAGCTTCTAAAAGACTTCTTGCTGCATCAGTTTTGTCAATCTTAATAATATTTCTGATATTGTTTCAGGAATTCAAAAATCTGAAACTATCCGCGATCATTCTCCTGAATCTGCCCTTAGCACTGATCGGCGGCGTGCTGAGCATATACTTTACTTCCGGAATTATCAGTATTCCTTCTATTATAGGATTCATTACTTTATTCGGCATAGCCACCAGAAACGGAATACTTTTAGTATCGAGATATACTGCATTACAGCAGCAGGGAATTGGACTTTACAGGAGAATTATTCAGGGCTCCGGAGACAGATTAAGTCCGATACTGATGACTGCGCTTACTGCGGGACTTGCCCTTGTACCGCTTGCTATTGCAGGAGATATGCCGGGAAATGAAATTCAAAGTCCGATGGCGAAAGTAATTCTGGGAGGATTGTTAAGCTCTACACTTCTTAATTTACTTATAATTCCAATTGTATATTATCTTGTAAGCAGACACTCTGAAAAAATAACTTAAAAATTAATTATGAAAATTAACATAAAGATTTCAAAGTTTGCTGTAATAATCATTTTCCTTCTGCAGGCCGACGTATTTTCACAAAGCAACATAGGAAATGTTTTGAATGAGATATCAAAAAATAATAAAACTATAGTTACAAATACACAGCTGCAGGAATCGAGGAAACTTGAATTTCAAACAGGGCAGTCGCTTTACAATCCTTTTGTTGAAGTTACAAATTTATTCGGTCAGCCGGGTGACGACGGCAGTCAGCTGGAATTAAAACTTATTCAGCCATTTGATTTCCCTACGTCTTATTCCATAAGAAATAAAGTAACCGATTTGAAAATTCGGCAGACGGAATTTGAAAAGCAAAAAGTGCGGAGAGAAATATTGCTGGATGCAAAGCTGACATGCATTGAGCTTATATGTCTCAATAAAAAAAAGATCCGGCTTCAGAAAAGAACTGAAGCAGCCGGATCTCTTTTAAACTTGTATCAGACGAAAATGGAAAAAGGAGAAGGGAGTATTCTCGATGTAAATAAGTCAAAAATAAATTTGCTGAATTTAAAAACAGATCTTACGCTTATAGAAAATAAAATTGAAGAGATGAATGAAAAACTTACAGAACTGAATGCGGGAAATAAAATAGTTTTCGCCGATACATCATATCCCGTAACTCCTGATATCCTCCAGTTTGAATTATTAGAAAATGAAATTGAAAAAGACGACCCGGTCATTAAATCATTACTGCAGGATAAACTGATCTCACAGAGTCAGACAGAGCTCAGCAGATCTTTGAGTCTTCCGAAATTTGAGGTCGGATATTACTATCTTGGATTGCAGGACAGAAAATATAACGGAATTCATTTCGGAATATCGATTCCGCTCTGGGAAAATAATTACAGAACGGATTTTCACAGATCAAAGACGCTGCATTCGAATCTTGAAATTGAAGCTCACAGGATTGAGCACTTATATGAGATCAAAAAACTTTACGGAAAATATGAAACACTGAAGGATGCAATGACCGGTTACAGAGAAACTCTTGAGTCTTCTGATAATGAAGATATCCTGAAAAAAGCGCTTGTTGCCGGTGAAATAACCTCAATAAATTATTTCCTTGAAGCTCAGTTTATTTATACTTCGCTTGATAAATTTCTTGAACTTGAAAAGGAGTATCACATGGTAATTGCTGAATTGTATAAGCACAGACTTTAAAATATGAACAGGAAAATGTTATAATGATTTTCAATTACAGAAATTTTTGATTGCTTGAAAAAAGCTTTGCATTTAAAATCCATTTTTCATACTTTTATAATGTGATAAAAACATTTTTAAAATATTTTTCCATACTTCTTATAGCAGTATTAATCCAGTCTAATTTCAGTTTTGCATTGAACCACATGTTATGTAAGATGTCTGAGGTCCAAACTGCCTGTGAATGCGGAGTTCCCTGTGAGAATGAAATACGGTATTCTGCAAAGGAATCCGGCTGCTGTTCAGTAATTATCAGTGAAATTTCCAATAAGAATATTCTTGAGATAAATAAATTATCATTTATTAAAGACATTTATTCTCAGTTTAACGAAAGATTTTTGAATTTAGAATTACTTTCGGATTTCCCGCGGAATTTCAGTAAGCAAATCACTCACTTCAAACCTCCTGCTGATATACCAATTCTTTTCTCCCATATACTTATTTAGTTAATTTCATTTATTGTTTTTTAAACAGCAAAGTAAATACTTTGTCTGCTCATTTTTATTTATAACAAATAAAGATCAAAATGAAATTAATAATCATTTATATTTTTTTACTTTTCAATTTCGCATTTGCTCAAACTGATTCAAATATAAGCGCTAATTACCGGTACGGGTTAAATGATCTGATCAATTCCGCTTTGAAATCGAATGTGCAGCTTGAGCCCATTGAATATGAGAAAAAGATACTCTCCTCAAAAATTAATCAGGTCAGTTATCAGTCTTCACCAATGATTCAGCTAATGGCGGATGATATACCGGTAAATTTTAACAGCGCCGGAATGTATTCACTGAATTATTCACAGCCCCTGAAATTATTCGGTAAGCTTGATGAAGCCGGTAAACTTGCAAAGCTGAATTCATTATTGCCTGAAATAAAGAGGGAAGAATTACAGAATGAGTTAATAAAGTCAGTGAAGGAAAATTATTTTATGCTGTCTGTCAATGAAAGATTGTTATCCTTTAATGAAGAATTTAAGGAGATCATACTTTCAATAACCGGTTCGCTTGAAATAAATTATTCAGTCGGAAAAGGCAGCCAGTATGATATACTGAAAAGCAATAATGAATATCAGAAGCTTCTTTTAGAAGAAATAGAACTCAGGAATAATAAAAAAATATTCATCAATAATATCAGAACACTTACAAGTCTTGATCTGCCGGACGGATTTACTACAAAAAATCTGGAAATACTGTTAAAGATCACTCCTCCTGAGCTTGATACGGTTAGTCTTGCTGCAGAATTAAGGTCCGGAAATACCGGGTATAAATATCTTCAGCAGCAGAGTGAAGTTAATAAGATTGAAACTTCTGTCACAGAACTTGAAAGAAAACCTGATCTGAATATTATGTCAGGTTATAAGTATGCATCAGAAATGAAGGAAAGTTTTTTGCTTTTCTCAATTGAAATGGATCTTCCTTTTATGCCCTGGAATGAAAAGAGAATTGATGCTCAGATCAGCGAGAGAATTCTGATGGAAAAGAGAATTAATTCAGAAGTTAAATCGCTAGAAGTTAACTTGAAAAATGAATTAAGAAATATCATTGTGAAAATAAATTCTTCACAGGAGAAGATCATATATCTGAATGAAGTTTTAATACCGCAGACAGAGCAGACTTTTAAATCGTCTTTGATATCCTATGAGACTGCTGCAAATCAATTCATAGATCTGCTCGATACTTTCAGAACTTTAAGAGAGAATAACAAAATGCTTGTGGAAGAAGAAACAAACTATCTTATTCTTATCAGCAGTCTGGAAAAAATAATCGGTAAGCAAATTTTAACAGTTAATTAAAATGAAAAAACTACTTATTGGAATATCTGTCATACTTGTGCTGGCCGGAGTTTCTTTTGGCGTATACAAATTATTTATAGAAGACACTGACAGTAATCACGTTTCAAAAGCTGATGAACTGTATATCTGCCCCATGCATCCGCAGATACAGAGTAATCATCCGGGAGTTTGTCCGATCTGTAATATGGATCTGGTTTTAAAAGAGAAGTCCGATGCAGAAATGGAATTTGAGACTTTAAAAAATTCTGAAAATGAGATAGGAGATATAATCCTTTCACCTGCACAGCAGATACTTGCAAATGTTCAGACTGAAAAAGTTTCCATAAAGGAATTCAAAAGAAGTCTTACTTTTAACGGATTCATAAAAACATCGGAAAGTAATATGAGGCATATAGCTACTCCGGTTTCAGGAAGAATTATAAAAATGTATATCAGCTATGAAGGACAAATGGTGAGCAAAGGTCAGAAGGCATTTGACATCTATTCGCCTGAAATATACTCAACACAAAAAGAATATCTTCTTGCTTTAAAGAATCTTGAAAATGCGAAGAACAGCGGTAATGAACTTGTAATTGCGCAGGCGGAAAATCTTATAAGCTCTACAAAGAACAGACTGAGATTATGGGAAGTTAGTCCCGGGCAGATTGAAGAGTTTGAGAATACAATGGAAGTGAAAGATTATATATCTGTTTATTCAAAATACAGCGGGGTAATTACTAAGAAAATTGTTCATGAAGGTCACTGGGCTGTTGCAGGCGAAGATATTTATGATGTAGTGGATATGTCAACATTATGGGTAATTGCAAGTGTCCCGGAATCAGATATTAACAGCGTCAGGATAGGTCAGTCTGCAAAGATAACCTCTGTGTCTTATCCCGGTGAAGTCTTCAGCGCGAAGGTAAACTTTATCAGTCCGATGTTAACTTCTGATACCAGAACTCTCGAAGTCCGGTTTGATGTATCCAACAGGAATTACAGACTGAAACCGGATATGTATGTGAAAGCTGAAATTGGCTCGGCTGACTATGAATGGAATATAGTAGTTCCGAGAAATTCAGTTTTAAGAACCGGTAAGATGGATTTAGTATATGTAAAGAAAGATAACAATATTTTTTCGCCTAAGAAGGTAACAGTCGGAGGTGAGAGGGATGGATTATATTTAATAACTTCCGGATTATCCGAAGGTGATGTAATAGTAACAAGCGCCGGATTCCTTATTGACAGTGAAAGTCAGATACGTTCCGGATCTTCAACGGAAGATATAAAAGAAAAAGAGATTAAAGGAGATCCTGAATTTAATAAAGATCAGGATATAATGAAAGATATTGATCATAATAAACATTAATTTTTAAAAATAAAAATAACTGCGTTCAGCAGTAAAGGAGCTAAAATGATTTACTTAAATTTGAGAAACATAATGGTTCAAACATTTATTATCGTATTATTTTTTGTTTTGATAACAGGCTGCGGTAATAAGGAATCTGAAAATCATTCGGATAATAAAATGATGAATGAAAATAAAAACGGGAAAACCGGAATGACTCATTCAGATGAAATGACTGCAAAAGACGGTTATGAACATGCTATGATCAAATTGTCAACAATGCAGTGCAGTGTCTGTAAAGAAAATATCGAAACGGCAGTAAAAAAATTAGACGGAATAGAGAGCATTGATGTAGTCACGAAGGAAAAGATCGCTCACATAAATTTTGATAAATCGAAGACCGATATTTCAAAAATTGAAAGCTCTATAACTGCAGCCGGTTATGATGCAAATGATAAAAAAGCCGATCAGGAAGCATATAATAAACTTGATGACTGCTGCAAGCTGCCAAAAGATCAGAAAAAAAATAAATGAACTGTCTCTATTGATAATGTAAAATTTTATGCGGTCATTACAATAATTTTAAAGCACACTTTAATTAATTAATTAATATAAAAAAAAATGAAAATGAAAAGAAATAATCTGTCAGCTATTGTAATAATCACTCTTGCCATGTTAATGGTGAACATTAATAATGCTGATTCAAACGAAGTTCAAAAAAGTAAGACCATTACCATTGAGTTGAATTCTATGCAGTGCGATATGTGTGTTGAGAAAGTTACCGATGCAATTAATTCTGTAGAAGGAGTTGAAAAAGTATCAGTTGATCTGGATAAGAAAAGGGCAACTGTAACTTATGATACTGACATTACAAACAAAAAAGCCATAGAAAAAGCTATCACATTGGCAGGATATGATGCGAACAAGGCGCCGGCTGATAAAGAAGCATATGATAATTTAAGCTCTTGCTGTAAGAAACCATAAGTTAAGAATCAAAAGTGAAGCAATCATAAGAATTGCTTCACTTTTCGAAGTAAAGTCTTTTTTCAATATGAAAAGTAATCACAATCAACACGAAAACCGTGTTCATCAAAATACCGGATCGCATGATCACAGAATTGATCACAGCAAGATGGATCACAACAAGATGGATCACGGCAAGACGGATCACGGCGATCACGGCAGTGTTCCTATGGGAATGGCAGGTCATGATCATCATAAAATGATGATTGAGGATTTCAAAAAACGATTTTGGGTTTCATTAATACTTACCATTCCGATTCTTGTTTTTTCGCCAATGATCCAGATGTTCTTAGGCTATGAATGGCTGCTGCCGGGAAATGCATATATTCTTTTTGCTCTTTCATCTGTAGTATACTTCTGGGGAGGGCTGCCGTTCCTGAAAGGATTTTACGAAGAAGTGAAAGCTAAGAATCCAGGTATGATGACGCTTATCGCAATGGCAATCAGCATAGCATATTTTTACAGCACTGCAACGGTTTTTGGATTGCAGGGCATGGATTTTTTCTGGGAGTTAGCGACACTGATTGATATTATGCTGCTTGGACACTGGCTTGAAATGAAATCAGTATTAGGCGCTTCCAAAGCATTGCAGTTACTTGTAAGCCTGATGCCGGCTGAAGCACACCGGATTAATAAAGACAATCAGGCAGAGGATGTGAAACTTGATATGCTGGAGATAAATGATGTCATTCTGATAAAGCCGGGAGAGAAAATTCCGGCTGACGGAATAATTACGGAGGGAAGCAGTTATGTAAATGAATCTATGCTGACAGGAGAATCCAGACCGGTTAAAAAAGAAAAGGATAATAAAGTCATAGGCGGAGCGATCAACGGCAATGGCTCTCTTAAAGTGAAAGTAGAGCATACAGGTAAAGACAGTTATCTTAATAAAGTTATAACATTAGTTGCAGAGGCGCAAAAGACAAAATCCAAAATGCAAAATCTTTCAGACCGCGCGGCAAAATGGCTGACTTATATTGCTCTGACAATTGGTTTCGGAACTCTTGCAGTCTGGCTGATTGCCGGTTATCCGTTTGTGTTTGCGCTTGAGAGAATGGTTACCGTCATGGTAATAACCTGCCCGCATGCACTGGGTCTGGCTATTCCGTTAGTAGTTGCTATTTCAATTTCAGTATCAGCTCAGCACGGACTTCTGATCCGCAACAGAACAGCGTTTGAAGAATCGCGGAAGATCACGGTTTTAATATTTGATAAAACCGGAACTCTGACAACGGGTAATTTTGGTGTTACCCGTTTTGAAAGTATCTCAGAAATTTCAGCGGAAGAAATGTTAAGAATAGCGAGCGCTCTCGAACAATCATCCGAGCATCCGATTGCGGTTGGCATTATCGACAAAGTAAAAGAACTTGATTTATTAATTCCGGAGGCGGAAAACTTTAATGCAATAACCGGTAAAGGAGTGGAAGCAATTGTAGAAGGTAAAGCAGTGAAAGTCGTAAGTCCCGGTTATCTTAAAGAAAAAGATCTGCCGATACCGGATGGCGCGTTTTCAAGTAAAGCTGAAACAGTAGTGTTTGTAATAATCAATGAAAATGTAGCGGGATACATTGCCTTAGCTGACAATATCAGACCGGAAAGTGAAGATGCTGTAAGAACATTCAAAAAGAATGGCATTAAAGTTATGATGGCAACAGGTGATAATGAGACAGTAGCAAAGGCAGTTTCAGACGAACTCGGACTCGATGGATATTTTTCTGAAGTTTTTCCGCATCAGAAGGTTGAAATAATAAAAGATCTTCAGAGCAAAGGAGAATTTGTAGCTATGACCGGAGACGGAGTTAACGATGCTCCTGCATTGGCGCAGGCGAATGTAGGAATAGCGGTTGGATCAGGTACAGATGTAGCCGTTGAAACAGCTGATATAGTACTTGTAAACAGTAATCCAAAAGACATTGCAAACCTTATTCTTTTCGGAAAAGCTACTTATAAAAAAATGATTCAGAACATTGCATGGGCTACGGGATATAATGTTATAGCAATTCCTCTTGCTGCCGGAGTTTTTTATTCATCCGGATTTGTATTAGGTCCTGCAGTAGGCGCTGTTTTCATGAGCTTAAGTACTATAATTGTTGCCATTAATGCTCAGTTATTAAAAAGACAAATAAATTAATTTAATAAAAAAAATTTTATAAATTTCAATATGACTCATAAATACAAAGTTACAGGTATGACATGTAACGGATGTGTCTCAACAGTTCAAAAAACATTGTCAGAAATTAAAGGAGTAGAAGATGTCAGTGTAACGCTGACTCCTCCGCAGGTGGTTATAAAAATGCAGCATCATATTAATGTAAATGAAATGAATGCGGCTCTTCAGCAATCCGGAAAATATACGATAGAAGAGGATGCTTCAGTTCATTCCCAAATGATGAACTCTGCCATAGAAGATGAAAAATCAAAATTACAAATCTATAAACCGCTTATAATTGTCTTGGTGTATATTCTATTAGGCGTAGCATTGCTTCAGATAAATTCCGGCAGAATTGTCTGGATGGAATTAATGAATAATTTTATGGGCGGATTTTTCCTCGTTTTCTCTTTCTTTAAAATGCTTGACCTGAAAAATTTTGCTTTCTCTTACAGCTCATATGATATAATTGCAAAGAAGTGGTTTGGCTACGGCTATATTTATCCGTTCATAGAATTAGCGCTTGGAATATTATTTATAACAGGCTCATATCCGGTGTTTACAAATGCTGCAACAGTTATTGTAATGGGAATAAGCAGTATCGGTGTCATACAAAGCGTAATGCAAAAAAGATCTATACAATGTGCATGTCTGGGAGCAGTATTTAATTTGCCAATGAGTACTATCACGATAATTGAAGATCTGCTGATGGTTTTAATGGCAATGATAATGTTAATTTTTATGATATAAATATCTGTCTCATCATAAAATAAATTTATATGATTGAAAAAATAATTGACTTTTCAGTTAACAACCGGTTTATAATTCTGATCTTTTATCTGGGTGTGATTGGCTATGGGGTTTATTCAATGATGAATACTCCTGTCGATGCGATTCCCGATCTGTCCGAAAATCAGGTAATTATATGGACCGAATGGATGGGAAGAAGCCCGCAGATAATTGAAGATCAGATAACATACCCGCTTACTACTTCTCTTCAGGGAATGGCAAAAGTAAAGGCAGTCAGAAGTCAGTCAATGTTCGGCATGAGTTTTATCTATGTCATATTTGAAGACAATGCGGATATATACTGGGCGAGGAGCCGTGTTCTGGAAAAGCTTTCTCAGGTCCAGTCTTCATTGCCTGAAGGCGTAACTCCTGTTATTGGTCCTGACGGAACCGGAGTCGGACACGTTTACTGGTATCATCTTATGAGTGATAAATATGATCTCGGCGAACTCCGGGCTTTGCAGGATTATTATCTGAAATTAGGACTGCAGTCAGTCGAAGGAGTTGCAGAGGTCGCTTCCGTCGGCGGTTTCGTAAAGCAATATCAGATCGATATCGACCCGAACAGATTATCGGCTTATGGAATTGGAATAAATGACATTGTAATGGCAGTTCAGAGAAGCAATAAAGATGTGGGAGGAAGAAATATTGAATCTTCTGATATAGAATATTTTGTAAGAGGCAAAGGTTATATTAACGATGTCAGCGACATTGAAGAAATTACGTTGAAGACAGGACAAAGCGGAAATCCTGTCAAGATTAGAGATATAGCAAATGTTCAGATCGGCGGAGACATAAGACGCGGGATGCTTGATTTTAACGGAGAGGGTGAAGTCGTAGGCGGAATTATAGTAATGCGGTATGGTGAAAATGCAAATACTGTAATTGAGCGTGTAAAGGAGAAGCTTAAGGAATTAGAGAAAGGACTTCCGGAAGGAATAGAAATTATGACTTCTTATGACAGAAGTGATCTGATCTCAAAAGCAATACAAACTCTGCGCGACGCAATAATAGAAGAAGCGATAATAGTAAGTCTGATTGTGCTGGTATTTTTGTTTCATCTCAGAAGCGCTTTGAGAATACTTATTGAAATTCCTGTTGCAATACTTATCTCATTTATTCTGATGAAACAGCTTGGGATCACTTCAAACATAATGAGCCTTGGAGGTCTCATTATTTCTATCGGAATCCTGGTGGACGCTTCTATTGTAATGGTGGAAAATGCTTACAGGAATATTGCAATAGCTCAGGAGAAAGGACTCATAATTGACTACAAAGAAATCTCAGCCCGGTCTGCAAAACAGGTTGGCAGAGCTATATTCTTTTCCGAAGCAATTATTGTAGTTTCATTTCTTCCGGTGTTTATGCTCGAGGGACAGGAGGGAAAATTATTTCACCCGCTGGCTTTTACAAAGACTTTTGCAATTGCCGGTTCGGCATTAATTACGATCACGCTGGTTCCGATGCTTATGACATTATTTATGAAAGGGAAATTTTATAAAGAGAATCAAAATCCGGTGACAAGATTCTTCAACAGATTGTATGACCCTGTCCTCAGGCTGGCTTTGAAATACAGGAAAACTACTCTTGCAGTAAATGTAATTGCATTACTGATTACGATTCCACTGATTATGAAAACCGGCAGCGAGTTTATGCCTCCGCTGGATGAAGGAAGTATTTTATTTATGCCTACAATGCTGCCGAATGTTTCTGTCACAGAAGCAAAGAGAGTTTTGCAGGTACAGGATGCGATTATTAAAAGTATTCCGGAAGTCGAATCTGTTCTGGGGAAAGTAGGAAGAGCGGAGACTCCTACAGATCCAGCGCCTGTGAGTATGATAGAATCAATAATAATTTTAAAAGACAAATCCGAATGGCGGGAAGGAATTACAAAAGCTGAAATTGTAAAAGAGATGAATTCAAAACTGCAGATTCCAGGAGTCAGTAACGGCTGGACACAGCCGATTATTAACAGAATTAATATGCTTTCAACCGGCGTCCGGACGGATCTCGGAATTAAGATATTCGGTGATAATCTTGATACGCTAGAAAGGCTTGCAGTGAAAGCAGAAAACCTAGTAAAGAATATACAGGGAGCTGCTGATGTTTACGCCGAAAGAACACAGGGCGGATCTTATATTGATATTGATATCAACCGTGATGCGATCTCCAGATACGGAATGAGTGTCGGTGACGTTCAGGATGTAATAGAAACTGCAATCGGCGGTGAGAATATTGCGACGACAGTCGAAGGCAGAAGAAGATTTCCGATAAGAGTAAGATACATGAAAGATTTCAGGTCAGATGTGGAAGCATTAAAAAAAGTATGGGTGACTATTCCCGGCGGTGCGGTTAATTCAATGGGAACTATTACCGGCGCTGCTCAGGTACCGCTCGGTGAACTGGTTGATATTAATATAACTTCCGGTCCGCCGATGATATCATCAGAAAATGCATTACTCAGGTCAGTAGTTTTTCTGAATGTGAGGGACAGGGACATGGGTGGTTTTGTAAATGAAGCAAGGGAAGTGCTTGAAAAAGATTTTGCGCCTAATTTACCTCTCGGATATTATTATACCTGGAGCGGTCAGTGGGAAAATCAAATAAGAGCAAAAGAAAGGCTTCAGATCATTATACCAATAGTTTTCCTTGTTATATTTGTGATGCTTTATTTTACCTTCAAGAATTTTCTTGAAGCTGCGCTGGTAATGCTGTCAGTTCCCTTTGCGCTGATTGGAGGAATATATTATATGTCTGTTCTTGATTTAAATTTTTCTGTTGCAATCTGGGTGGGTTTTATTGCGCTGTACGGAGTTGCAGTTGAAACCGGCGTTATAATGGTAATTTATCTTCACGAAGCACTTGATAAAAAATTAGCTGAAAAAGGTAATGATATTTCTCAGCAGGATCTGGTGGATGCTACAGAGGAGGGAGCAATACTCAGACTCAGACCGAAATTAATGACAGTCGCAACTGCAATGCTTGGATTAATTCCGATTATGTGGGCGACTGGTACGGGAGCAGATCTGGCTAAGCCACTTGCTGTACCGATGATCGGAGGAATCCTTACCTCAGCAATTCATGTCCTGTTTGTAACTCCTGTTATATTTGTAATAATAAAAGAGTATTTCAGAAAAAAAGGAAAACTGAAGAAATCTGAAATGGCGAAGTTTGCGGTTCATTAATAAAATATGTTTGAAATATTCTGAAAATATACATAAGATTAATTCTCTATAATTAATTATAATTTACAATGGGATGTATTTGTTTAAATAAAAGTTTATGACATTTCTCATTTTAATGTTACAGAAATTAAGATACATTTGTCTGAGATTAATTTAAAAAAAATAATAATATTATGAAAAAGAATATGGGGTCATCTGATAAGATTATCAGAGTAATTATTGCTGCAGTTATTGCTTTTTTGTATTTTACCAATGTAATCACAGGCGTATTAGGTCTTATACTGCTGATATTTGCCGCCGTATTTGTGCTGACAAGCTTTATCAGCAGCTGTCCTTTATATTCATTGCTTGGCATAAGTACTGCGAAAAAAGATTCTTAAGCAGTTTAAACAAATAATTATAAAATAATTAATACTATTTAAATGGAACCGCATTTTTATAATGTAGATATAGTCTGGAATGAAGACCGCAAAGGTGTTTTATGTTCGCCGGAATTAAATAAAGAGAAAGACAGCTGTATTGAAGTTGCAACACCGCCGGAATTTCCAAAAGGGATGCCCGGCATCTGGTCGCCGGAACATTTATTCACCGCTGCCGTCAGCAGCTGCCTTATGACTACATTTTTGTCAATAGCTGAGAATTCAAAACTTAATTTCACAAGCTTCAGCTGCAATACAAAAGGAAAGCTTGAGCAGATAGATGGAAAATTTCTGATGACGGAAATTATTCTTGAACCGACGGTTACAATTACTGATGAAAAAGACCGTGAACGCGCTGAACGTGTATTGTTTAAATCGGAGAGCGCATGTCTTATTTCAAATTCAATCAAGTCAAAGATCATTATGCTTCCGACTATCATATTAAACTGAAATAAATATATTTGTATAAGAAAACCAGATGAGATTTAATTCCGAAGATCTTTTTAAAAAAATAAAGTTAATTTATTCTGTTAATAGCTATTTAATATTTAAATGAAAAAGCCGGCAGACATTGATGCATACATATCCGGATTTCCGGAAGATGTAAGGACAAAACTTAACAAACTTCGTGAGACGTTCCGGAAAGCAGCGCCCGGAGCTGCTGAAGTAATCAGTTACGGGATTCCCGCTTATAAGATGAACGGTAAAGATATTATATATTTCGCAGCTTTTAAAAACCATATCGGAATTTATCCTGCTCCGAGGGTAGTTGAAGAATTCAAAAAGGAGCTGGTTGAATACAAAGGAGGAAAAGGTACAGTGCAGTTTCCTCTTGAAAAGGAGTTGCCGCTTGGATTAATTTCCCGGATCGTTAAATTCAAAGTAAAAGAAAATTTACAAAAGGCAAAAGATAAGAAGAAATAGAAAACTATAAGTCTGCTGCGATTTCCGTTTAGTAAATATATTAAATATTTAAAATCAAATATGAAAAACATTTTTGATGCAGGAGTAACAGATGAGATCATCAGCCGCATTAACAAGCTCACTCCTGAAGACAGACCGCAATGGGGTAAAATGTCAGCGGGTCAGATGTTTGCGCACTGTAATGTCTCATATGAAATGATCTATGAGGACAGGCATCCTGCGCCAAATGCTTTTTTAAAATTTATTTTAAAGACATTTATAAAAAAGAAAGTGGTCGGCGATTCGCCTTATCAGCATAACAGCAGAACCGGTCCGCAGTTTGTAATGAAACATGATAAGAATTTTGAAGAAGAAAAAAAAAGACTTATTGATTATATAAATAAAACACGGGATCTCGGAGAGAAATATTTCAACGGTCGGGAATCAATTTCATTTGGTAAACTGACAACAGACGAATGGAATAATATGCTATACAAACATTTAGACCATCACTTGAGACAGTTCGGGAAATAAATTATATACAATACTTAAAAATTAAGTTAAGAAATCTGAATTACTTATAAAATCAGGTTTCATTAATTTGTATTGAAAATTAACATCGGGTTAACAAATTGCTAAAAGCAAAATATTATGAAAAAGAAAAAGTACGGAAAAACAGAATTGCCGGGATATCCGGATTATCCGGAAGGGCAGGATTTATTTGAACGGGGAATTAAAGTTGATAAAATAGATCCGGACGATATTACATCCGTCAAAGCTCCGAATCTGTATCCTGATGAACCGAATGAAAAGAGCTTTGAAGATGATGTCAGCGGTGATGACCTGGATGTGCCCGGATCTGAACTTGATGATAAAGAAGAAGCTGTAGGAAGCGAGGATGAAGAAAATAATTATTACAGTCTCGGGAATGACAACAATCTTGATGAAAAAGAAGATAAAACTGAATAGATAATTAAATCATTAAGTTTATATTGCTTAGTAATTTTACAAACAACTAATTTCTCAAAAATAAAATCCAATAAAATTTTTAATTATGAAAATTCAATTTAACACAGATAATAATATTAAAGGAAGCGAAAAATTCCGAGAACCTCTGATCACAATGCTTTCCGAAGAGCTAAGCAGATTCAGTGATAAGATCTCAAGACTGGAAGTATTTCTAACCGATGAGACCGGAAAGAAAAACGGACAAATGGACAAACGCTGTGTATTGGAAGCCCGCATTGCAGGCAGACAGCCGGTTGCCGTAAAAAGTAAAGCTGATACAATTCATAAGGCGGTCGATGTGGCTGTTGATAAACTCAAAAATTCTCTGACTACCAAATTAGACCGCAGGAAAAATCATGTGAAAAAATCTGAAAGCTGATTTAGAATTAGGGATGTAAGACTCATAGTCTCTAAAAATTATTTTATTTTAATATTTTACTCTTTTCCGATTACTTCGTCAGAACAGACAGCCTGTCCGAAAATGACTTATCTCCTGTTTGAAAATTATTCTGTACAATAATTCCTGCAGGAAATTTACTCTTTGTGATAAGAAAATGCATTGATACATTGCAATAATGTTCGTAATATTACGAAAATAAAATTCCTATGCCGGATAAAACAGAAAAATATACAAAGAAACAAAATCTTATAGCACTATTCGGGAATGCGCTCGGAAATCCGGTCAGAGTTGCAATACTCCAGCAGCTGTTAAAACAGGTACACTGCTATCACGGAGATATGGCTTTAGAATTACCGATTGCCAACAGTACGCTATCACAGCATCTGAAAGTGCTGAAAGACTCCGGACTTATTAAAGGAGAAATTAATCTTCCAAAGACAAAGTATTGTATAAACAGGACAAACTGGAAATTGGCTAAAGGATTATTTATGAATTTTTTTGAATAGAAAAATAGATTTAAAAGGATAATTAAGAAAAGTTACTTTTAATAAATTCTTACTTTTTTAAAATTATGTTTCAGTTATTTGAGGTAGACATAAAGAGTTTTAATATAGCCTGTATATTGCAGGTCAAATTAAAATGAAACACAGAAAGGAACATAGAATGAAACTGTTAAAAATTAATCTCATCATAGCACTGGTATTGTTTTTTGCCGGGAATATCTATCCGCAAAACGGATGGGGTCCCGGAAGTAAATATAACAGGATGTATGATGTGAACACAGTTGAAACAATTAACGGAATGGTTATAAGCATTGATCAGATTTCACACGGAAACAGAATGTCCAATGGTATTCATTTACAACTAAGCACAAAAAGCGGAAATATTACTGTTCATCTCGGACCATCGTGGTATATTGATAATCAGGATGTTCTGATAAATAAGAATGATGATGTAACTGTTACAGGTTCAAGAGTAAATTATGAAGGTGAAATGGTGATCATTGCAAAAGAATTAATAAAAGGCGATCAGATACTGACGCTCAGAGATGACAAAGGTTATCCATACTGGGCAGGCTGGCGTAAAAGAAATTAATTTGATTTAAATATCTCAATCTGAAAAAAATATTTCTGATTTGTTAATATACTGTTTTTCAGATTGAGACTTTTTTTTACCAAAGTAGTGCTTTGTTTTGGTGAAGAGGGGTAATCTATACAGAAATTTAATCCATTAAAAAATGGCATTCAGAATGAGTAAATTTGTTATTCTCTTTATATCTTTGCTGTTTGTTGTCAATGTTAATTTTGCGCAAAAAGATAATTTCAAATATTCTGTAAGCATAAAACCTGTCAGCATTCCAAACCTTCCCGGACTCCATTCTTTTGTAACTGCTCATAGCAATGGAAAGTGGCTGGTAATCGGCGGCAGAAAAGACGGCTCTCATGCAAGACAGCCGTTCAGAGCATTTCCGGGTGATGAAAATAATACTTTAATTTATGTAATTGATGTTAAAGCAAAAAAATACTGGAGCGCTTCTGTAAATGAACTTCCGATAAGCTTAAAAGAGCAGATGCAGTCCGGCAATATGAATTATTTTCAGGATGGTAAAATTCTGTATATAACCGGAGGATATGCTTACAGCGCCTCTGAAGATGATCATATAACCTTTCCGTATTTAACTTCAGTTTCAGTTCCTGAACTTATAAACTCAGTTATAAATGGAAATCCGGTAAGTCCATATTTTAAACAAATTAAAGATTATGTATTTGCAGTTACCGGCGGACAGATGGGGAAGATAGGAAATACTTTCTACCTAGTCGGAGGACAAAGATTTGACGGCAGATATAATCCGATGGGACACAGAACTTATAAACAGACTTATACTGACGGCATAAGGAAGTTTAAAATTCAAAATACGAAATCAAAATTAAGCTATTCTGAGTTTGAAATTATTACTGATCAGGCGCATTTTCACAGAAGAGACTTTAATCTTCTGCCTCAGATTTTCCCTGACGGAAGCTTCGGTTATACGGTATCTTCCGGTGTCTTTCAGGCAAATGCAGATCTGCCTTTTTTTTATCCTGTAGATATTACTGCATCAGATTATACTCCTGTTACTTCATTTAATCAGTATCTAAGTAATTATCACACTGCAAAAGTTTCACTGTTCGATAAAAAAAATAATCAGATGAATACTGTATTTTTCGGAGGAATAAGTCAGTATTATTTTGACGGAAATGATTTTGTAACTGATTTAAATGTACCGTATGTAAAAACGATCAGCAGACTTTCAAGATATGCTGACGGTACTTTGCGTGAATTTGTATTGCCAGTCGAAATGCCCATGCTTGCAGGAGCGAACGGTGAGTTCATTCCTTTAAATAATATACCTTCTTATTCTAATGGAATCTTAAATCTGAACAAGATCAGAGGAGATTCAGTAATTATCGGATTTATTTACGGTGGTATAATCAGTACAGAGCTCAACCCATTTTCAAGAAATAATTTAAATTCAACTTACGCAGGAAATTTAATTTTTGAAGTAAGTCTTATTAATTATAAAACGGTTCAGGATCGGGCTATTGACGGTAGTAATCCATTTTCTGCGGAAGTATTTTATGAAGGAACTGATCTTTTAAGTGCGGTGCTGAATATTCCGTATAATGGAATTACAGAATTAACTGTAACAGACAGATCCGGAAAAATTGTATTTCAAAAAACCTTTAAAGGTTTAAAAAAAGGTATGCAAACAATAGTGATTACCAATAATAAAATTCCTGCGGCAGGTGAATGCAGTTTTAATTTTATGTTTGATTATAAATTTGCATTTACAAAAAAAGTCTTAGTAGAGTAATTTATAATATCTTACTGCTTTTAAGATGCAGACCTTTACAATAATACTTTTTCATTTAAACAAAGATCAGAGTTTATAACAAATGTAATTGTGAATATCTGCTTACAAAAAAATCCGGATCATAAGACCCGGATTTTTTATATGAATTATAAAATGTGGAATACGAATTATTTAACGACTACCATTTTATTGACTGCTATGTCGTTACCTGCTGTGAGTTTGTAATAATATATTCCGCTTGCAAGATTAGATGCATTGAAGTTAACCGTGTAATATCCTGCTGTTCTGAAATCGTTAAGAACTGTCTCGACTTCCTTTCCCGTCAGATCATATATCTTTAGTATTACATTACTGTTATTTGGAAGAGCAAAGTCTATCCTTGTCGACGGATTGAACGGATTCGGATAGTTTTGTGACAGTTTGAATGTATTCGGAACTCCTATATTGACAAATCCTGAGAGATCATAGTACTCAAAATTTCCGTTGAAGTCTATTTGTTTGAGTCTGTAATTATAACTTCCAGGGTTTAGCTTTTTATCAATAAAAGTGTAATCCGACAGAACATCTGAATTACCTTTACCTTCTATGAATCCGATCTTTCCCCATACACTTTCGGTTTTCCTTTCAATATCAAATCCTGTATTATTCATTTCCATTGATGTCGTCCAGCTTAAAATTACATTTCCGTTATCTGCGGTTGCGGTGAATGAATTCAGTTCTACCGGTAAAGGTTTATCAAAATTCATTAAGCATGTTGCAGTATTTGGAAATGCGCAGGAATCAACGCACTGGAAAGTTATTAGTTCTCCGATGCATGTGCTGTTCCAGCAGCTGTAGTTATAAATAGTATCTCCGTTGTAACAAACATAAGGGACAAGCGGATCAATGCAGTTATCAACAGGATGCGGAGTCATAGTGACTTTCATTACAACAGAATCATAATACGTATTGTAAGTGTAGTCAAAATTGTTAGGATAAATTACTTCGAAATTAATATCCTGACAAGTGACTGTATCCCAGTTAATAAGAGGTTTGCTGACTTTTACCTGATCAGTTTCGTCATCATAAAAACCAACATACCATTCCAGAACCCATGGATTGCACGGATCTACAAATTTCATTTTATTTACTCCGCAGTGCAGCATTTCATATACATAGTGTTCAGGAAAGTCCGGACCATATACTTTTTCAAAGAAATACTGACCTTCATTATGTGTTACAGGATCGTTCGGGTGGTCATAAATTTCAATGTGAGGTACGCCCGGATCACATGCAACCTGTCCGGAACCTGTATTTGAAAGAAATGCTGAGATGGATATTACAAGAATGAGTATAAAACCTATTTTTAATAATTTGTTCATTGTTGAACTCCTTAAAGTAAATTCGAATTTTTAAAAAGATTCAATCAATAAAATTATTTTTCACCGGTCAGATTGATTATTTTTTGGGGACCGATGAAAATGTTCGGCCTGGTTTCATTCATTTATCCTCCTGAAATTTAATTTAAATAAAAAAATTTTTTCAGAACATAAAATCCCATACTCCTATATCAAAATATATTGCAAGTTCTATTCCTTTCAAAAACAGTTATTATATAACTGATATTTAAACTTTTTAAAACAAAATTGTAGATAATATACCCATACTTAACTAAATTAAGGCATTAATCAACAGTTTACATAACGATGATTATCAGTTTTATAAATCTGATATTAAAAGAATTTCTGCCCGGCGGAAAGCTGGAAATTTTTTTTAAAGCAGTATGCTTCTATGTATGGCAGATATAATCTGTTTTTTTAAATTGAAGGATTAATCAGAATGAAAAAAAAATTCTGCTATCTGCAGAAAGGGAAAGTGTTACGGCAGAAGCAGAATTTTAGCAGCATAGAAATGCGGCTTGTAAAATAAAAAACAAAAAATACAATTCTTAACGGACTGAGAAAAAAATTATTATTCCAATTCTTTCAGTATAGCTTT
This sequence comes from Candidatus Tepidiaquacellales bacterium UBA2330, assembly GCA_002344965.1. Classification (GTDB taxonomy): domain Bacteria; phylum Bacteroidota; class Ignavibacteria; order Tepidaquicellales; family Tepidaquicellaceae; genus UBA2330. The sequence goes on from DDUU01000027.1 coordinate 46,040, forward strand.
TTTTAATGCTTCCCTGTCAATTACTTTTTTTAGTAATACATTTTTCTTAGCTGCTTTTTTAACCACAGTCTTTTTTAATGAGTTTTTAACAGAATTTTTCTTAGCTGCTTTTTTAACCGCAGCTTTTTTTACTTCGTTTTTAACCTCAGTTTTCTTTAAAATTTTTTTCATTTCATTCATCTCCTTTTGTAAATTAAGGCTTTGTTTTAATTAGGATAAAAAGAAATAATATATATTTATTTCATATTTGCATAATCTTCAGATTAATATTTGTAAAGATATTTACCTGTAAAAAATATAATTTATTTGTGAGTATTCAAAACGAATGATTATCAGATATTACCCAAAATTTGATTTTTTATATTTCTGCTATTTTGTTTTTTATATTAAAAGGAAATTAGAATAATTGAAAAGAAAAATAAAATTTTTTAAGCTTTACGATACTTTTTCAGCGGAAGAGAGGAAGCAATTCAAATTATTTGTTTCTTCTAATTTATACAGTCACGGCAGAAAATATTTAAAAATCTTAAAATACATTGATATAGACAGAACTGTATTTTTTGAATTCGGTAATACAATTAAAGAACGAACTTTATGGAACAGATTATCTGAATTAACAAAGCTCGCCGAAAAATTTTTGGTTTTAATAGCCGCGGAATCTGAATCTGATGTTTACAATAAAATTCTTTTAAGTGAGTTAAAAAAAAGAAATTTAACTGATTACTTTGAAAAGAATTTCTCAGACTACAATTCTGAATTGAAGAAATCTCTTGCTAATGGTTTAAAACTCGAAGAATATCTCTCTGTAAACAATGAATATTTAAAATATTTAAATTCACTTCCGGATTCAAAAAAGTTCAGTTTGCGATTTATTGAGACAAATAATTATAAATTAGCATTTTTCATACTTTCAATACTTGATTGTTTAATTCAGATAAAGGATATGAAAAATATAAGATCAATAACTTCAAACGTCCCTCTGGAAGAAATTTTGCAAAAAATAAATTTCGGAGAAATGCTTCTTTTTATAAAAGATAAAGTAAGTGATGTTTATCCTCTGGTTGCATTTCACTATCATTTATATAATGCGGGTATGCATCCAATGAATCAAAATGAATATAAAAAGGCAGTTATGATTTTTGAAAAGAACTTAAAGCAGGTACCGGCTGAATTAAAACTGAACCTTTACAAAAAATTAATAGATTATAATATCGAGCTGTCAAATATGCTCGACGAATCAGCTAAACATGAATTGTTTAGATTGATAAAGAGTAAACTGAAAGAAGGAATATTTTCTGATCTGGAATGTAAAAATTTTGACAATAATGAATTCAGAAATTATACTCTGGCTGCGTATTCACTCAGAAAGTTTAACTGGCTTAAAAAATTTATTGATAGATTCGGTTCAAAACTACCGGATGAATTCAGAGATGACAGTATAATTTTTGGTAATGCACTTATTATGTTTCATAAAAATGAATTTTTAAAATGCATGGAGATCCTTAATAAATCAAAGAAAGCAAATCCATATAACTACATTGACATCTCGTTTCTGAAACTAAAGGTATTGTATGAGCTTAATCAATTTGATGATTGTTATTCTGAGCTCAGAAGAGTTGTTGATTATATGAGACATAACCGATTAGTTCATATTGATATGCTGAAGTTTATGAAATTATTTTGCAGATCGTACGGTCTTTTATTAAAATTAAATCAAAATCCCTCAAAAAAGAATCTCTTAAATTTAGAATTCCAGATTAATAAAAGTAAATTTATTGGAATTAGCTGGATAAAAGGGAAGATGTTGATATTAAAAAAAAGTATTTAAATTGTAATGACATCTCATAATCAAAATTCACTAATTTCAAATACATATATATACATACTGATAAATATTTTATGTTTAACCTTCTGGGTAATATAACAGAATTCACAGTTTGAAAAATATTGTCATTATAAATATTTTTAAATGCAAAATTAATTTCTCTGAAATTTAAATTGGTAATTTCAAATGGAAATAAATTAAATTAATAATTTAAAGAAGACTAACTGCATAAAACCAAAACTATTTAGTCTTACTTAAATGAGAAATTAATTAGCTTAAAAAAATTATTGAGAAAAATTCAGTATGAGCGGTAAAATAGAAAAGGATTCAGTTTATGACATAACCATACGGCTCTTTATCATTTCCCTTATTATTGCCTGGTGCTTTTTGATATTCTATCCTTTTGCAAATATTTTATTATGGAGTTTTATACTTTCGCTTTCTCTGCACCCTCTTCACGCCGGTCTGACAAAAAGATTAAAAGGTAAAAGGAAACTGGCATCTTTTATTCTTGTTTTTTCAATACTGATAATAATTTTTATTCCCGTCGCATTTATAACCGGATCACTCATTAACGAAATAAAAGAACTTAAATTGATGTATGACAAAGGTACTCTTAAAATTCCTCACCCTGATGAGAAAATCAAAGAATGGCCTGTCATTGGAGAAAAACTTTATTATGCATGGCAATCATCAACAGAAAATCTGCAACATACAGCCGAAAAGCACAAGGAACAGATTATAGAATATGGAGGCAAAGCGGTTAGGGGAATTTTAAGTTCGACCGGTGCCCTCTTCCAGATAATTTTATCGCTTATAATTGCAGGTGCAATATTAGTAAAAGGAGGAGCCGGGGAAGCAATCCGAAAAGTGTTAAGAAAAATTGCCGGAAACAACGGCGATAAATTTGCCGATTTGATATACAATACAGTAGGCAGTGTATTAAAGGGAGTATTGGGTGAATCTTTTGTTATGGCAGTTTTATTTGGAATCGTATTCTTTCTTGCAGGCATACCTTATGCCGGTATTTTGACTTTTCTGGTGTTTTTAATTTCTGTACTTCAGTTACCACTAATTCTGATTTCCCTGCCGGTTCTGATTTATATTTTTTCTGCGAATGAAACTACGCCGGCAATAATATGGGGTATTGCAATTTTGCTGGTCAGTTTGTCAAACAATATTCTAACGCCCTTAATGCTTGGCAAAGGCGCTCCGGTTCCGATGCCTGTTATATTTATTGGTGTACTCGGAGGGTTTATGCTTTCGGGTTTTATAGGTCTATTTACAGGAGCAATCGTTTTGTCGCTGGGTTATACATTATTTACTGAATGGGTAAATTCAAATGATGACAGGATTTAATAAATTCGGATTTTGTAATTTTTTAATGATCCGTATCATACTATAATATCTTAGATTTTAATATTTTAAGTATATAAATCATTAAAAAAAAATAAATAAGTTGTTTCACTAATTATAAAATTTAATTACTTAATCAGCATTTTAAAAATTTTTAAGACATGTTAGTTTTATACAGGCATATTTTTTTATAAAATTTTATTTGTTCAATGTGTTTTATTTTTTAATAACTTAATCTAAAAAATCATGAAAAGTAGTTACTTAGTTTTAGTTTGTTTGATTTTATTAACATTTGGTACATCTTTAAAAGCTCAGGACAATAACACACTTGAAGTTTATGGCTTTGCAATGACTGATGCAGGTTATAATTTTAAGACTATTAACCCTGATTGGTATGATGTACTCAGAGTTACAAAGCTTCCCTCTAATTCAAAAGAATTCTTACCTGACGGAAAAGTATTTTACAGCGTCAGACAATCACGTTTTGGTGTTAAAAGTAAATTTAAGACAGGAGCAGGTGATTTAAAGACAATTTTCGAATTTGAACTTTTCGGAGTCGGTCCAAATGCAGGGCAGACAGCATTTCGTTTGCGTCATGCTTGGGGAGAGATTGGTAAATTCGGAGCAGGTCAGACCAACAGTGTCTTTATGGACGGAGATGTATTCCCGAATTCACTCGAATACTGGGGACCATCAGGAATGATCTTTTACAGAAACATTCAGATCAGGTATACTCCGTTAATGACTAAGGAGAGCAAACTTGCCATGTCACTCGAGCAGCCGGGAGCAAGCGGTGATCCGGGAGTTTTATCGGGAAGGATCGAACTTGCAAATGTAAAACCTCTGTTTAATGTACCTGATTTTGCAGCGCATTACAGATATACCGGCAGTTGGGGATATGTTCAGCTCGGCGGTATTGTCGGAAGTATAAAATGGAGAGATTTAAATGATACTGCAACATTTCAGTTAAACGGTAGCGCTGTAAGATGGGGAGGCACAATCAGCTCAAACATTAATCTCGGTGATAAAGCTGTGCTCAGATTACAGGGAGTTTACGGCGAAGGAATCCAAAACTATATGAACGATGCTCCGGTGGATGTCGGTCTGCAGAGTAATCCCGGTGTCGCTAATCAGCCGGTAAAAGGAAAAGCTCTTCCTATATGGGGAGCAACTGCATTTGTGGATGTGAACTGGAGTAAATTATTTTCCAGTACATTCGGATATTCAGTTGAAAAAATTGATGTCTCGGATCTTATGTCAAACAATTCTTTTAAGCAGGGTCAATACGGTCTTGTAAACATATTATATTATCCGGTTAAGAATGTAATGGCAGGCGTGGAATACAATTTCGGAAGACGCGATAATTACAATGACGGATTTCATTCTACCAATTCAACAGTAAGGTTTGCGTTCAAATATAATTTCTCAAGAGTATTCGGTTGGGATTAAAATAAATAAGATCTTTAAAATTTAAATTGAAAATTGTAATACTATTCTTCCTGATTTTTAATTATGAGAATTTATTTGCACAGGAAAATACAAATGAAGTTGAATTGTATGGTTTCATAATGACGGATGCCGGATACAATTTTAATTCGATAAACCCGGATTGGTTTGATGTTATGAGAATCACAAAGCTTCCGTCATTTAAGGATGAATTTGCACCGGAAGGTAATGTTTTTTTTGGGCTGAGACAGACAAGATTTGGGATTAAGAGTAATATTGAAACAAAATTAGGAAGGCTGAAAACACAGTTTGATTTTGATTTATTCGGAGTAGGAAAGGATGCAGGACAGACCACGTTTCACGTAGTAAATGCTTACGGTCAGCTTGGTGATTTCGGAGCGGGGCAGACAGCTTCATCTTTAATGGACTTTGACGTATTTCCGGTTACTTTGGATTACTGGGGTCCTTCATCCAGAGTATTTTTTTTGAATCTTCAGGTTTTTTACCATCCGGTTCATACAAATACCCGGAGTCTGAAATTTTCTCTTGAACGTCCCGGAGGCAGCGCTGACGGCGGAGAATATGAGGACAGAATTGAACTTCAAAGCGTCAGACCATTTTTGAATGTTCCAAATTTTGTTTTTCATTATAAGCATGCCGGAAACTGGGGACATGCTCAGCTTGCGGGAATTATAAAAAGCATTAAATGGAGAGATGTGTCGGATACGGCAGTTAATAAATTGAGCGGAGGAGATATTGGCTGGGGTACAAGTCTTAGTACTGTTATTAATTTGAATAAAAATATAAAATTAAAAATGCAGGCTGTAATCGGAGAAGGGATACAAAATTATCTTGCAGATGCGCCGGCTGACATTGGGCTTGAAGAAAATTCATCTGACACTTTAAATCCCTTAAAAGGAAAAGCTATACCGGTTGCAGGATTTTTTTTATTTACTGAAATTAACTGGACCGGATTTTTGAGAAGCTCTATGGGATATTCCCTTGAGAAAATAAATAATACAAATAAGCAATCTCCGAATGCATTCAGAATGGGTCAATACGGCTTAGTGAATCTTCGTTATCATCCCGGGGAAAACATAATGGTGGGAATGGAATATCAGTTCGGCAGAAGAGATAATTTTAAAGATGGATTTCACTATATTGACAATAAGATTCAGTTTTCATTTAAGTACAATTATTCGAATATTTTTACATGGTAAAAAAATCATTCAATTTTAAAATTAAAAATTTAATCAAAAATTAAATAGAAAATGAATAATAAAGAATGGAGTACTCCAAAAGCTGTAGCAATTTCAAAGGACACAAAAGACTGGGAAAAAGGAAGGTACGGACCAGTCCCTCCGAAATCACCGAGCTGTTACGGCTTTTCTGTTATTGCAAAAGTAAAACCAGGTAGAGAACAAGTTGTACGTGATTATGGCAAGACTATTGAAGCAGCAATCAAGGGAGACCCGAATGTGCTTGCTCCTCTAAAACTACATTATTTAAAATGGGTATTGTTTGATGTAGGTTCAGGACTGCACTTTATGTATCAGGGAATATTTGATACGGACTTTGATAAATATGTTGAGGACGCTATTGATCTGTTTAATAAAACTGGTATCAGCACAGTGTTTGAGAATTTTGAAGACTGGCCTGAAGACTGGAGAACAAACGTTCCTGCTGTATCAAAATTTTTTCATGAGCACCAGCACAACAGTTTTCTAGAATATGGTGAATACCCTTTTGTTTCAGCAGATGAAATTAAAAAAGCGCTGAAGCTAAAAGCTTCATTTGAAGATATGCTTGACCAAATGCAGTAAAAATAATTTTAAAAATTTACCTTAAAGATGAAGTTGGAATTAGATGATATTCAGCATTACCTTTTAACGCGTCCGAATGCAAGAATTGCCCAGTATGATTTTCTTACATTCCGAAATCCGGAAAGCGGAAGAAACTGGATCTCAGCATTGCTGCATACAGTTGGTAATGTCGAATCAGTTTTGAAATCGGAAGATACAGATATGAGATGGGTTACGATTGCTTTCACATATAACGGACTGAAAGCACTTGGAGTGACTGAAGAATGCCTTTCAACTTTTCCGGATCCGTTTAAACAAGGGATGTCGGCAAGAGCAAAGATGCTTGGCGATACCGGTGAAAATCATCCGGATAACTGGCAGGATAATATTACAAGTCCTGATCTTCATGCTGTAATAATACTTTTTGCCCGTGACAGGATTGAACGGGACAGATGTGTAAAAGAGCACAGGAAATATCTGGTTAAAAATCCGGGTGTTGAGATCTTATCAACACTGCTGCTTGAAGCTATACCGCCGTTTGATTATGTCCACGAACATTTTGGTTACAGAGACAGGTTAACTACTCCTGTCATTGAAGGCATGAATGTTACACCTTCTCCCGGTTCGCATCCGCCAAGCAAACCCGGAGAATTTATACTTGGCTATCCGGATGAAACAGGAGAAATTCAGCCGTTACCAAAACCCGAAATTTTAACTAAGAACGGAAGCTATCTTGCCTACAGAAAGATGCAGGAACACGTAGGCAGGTTCAGAGATTATCTGAAATCAAACGGTAATACCATTGAAGAGCAGGAACTTGTTGCTGCAAAGTTAATGGGCAGATGGAGGAAATCCGGTGCGCCGCTTGTGTTATGTCCGGATAAGGATGAAAGTGAAGTCGGATGGGATGACAATAAAAATAATAATTTTGATTATGCAGAGATGGACCCGCACGGTTACGCCTGTCCTGTAGGAGCACATATACGACGAATGAATGTCAGAGATAAAAGCGTTTCAGGAATAATGAACAGAAGATTAATAATCAGACGCGGCGGGACATACGGTCCTCATCTTCCTGACGATGCGCCGGAAGACGGAGCAGACAGAGGAATTGCCGTATTTGCAGGATGTGCAGATTTATCCAGGCAATTTGAATTTTTAATTTCAGTCTGGTCAAATGATACGGAATTTATGGAGCTTAATGAAAGAGATCCGTTTTGCGGAACACAGGACGGCACACTGGATTTCGCAATACCAAAACGACCGATCAAAAGAAAACTGAAAGGAATTCCTGCGTTTACAAATGTGAGGGGCGGAGCATATTTTTTCCTTCCTGGCATTAAAGCACTTAAGTATCTGTCGGATTTAAGATAACATTTTATTTATACTTATAAAATAATTGAATGAAATCTAAAGAACAACTTGCACTTCGCACATACAATCAGGTTCATATTCCGCGTAAATATGAAAAAGGCAAGCGCAGAATTAGTGTATATATATCCTGGAGTTATCCCGGTGAATCCAACAGAAATCCGGCTGAATTGGATAACAGATTTTCTACAATGACTGAAGTTAAAAAAGTTTTGTGGCCTGATTACGAATGGGCGGATCTGAGTTCATTCTTACAGGGAATTTCCGGATCGCTTGAGTTATTTTTTGTTGCATGGGTTTACTTTCAGGAATTTTGCGGTGAAGTTTCCGGATATCCGGTTCCTGTTTATCAAAGAATTGATCAGGCAGGATATAAACTTCCTATTGATGAAAGAATTCTTGAAGATACAGATACATTATTCATCTTTGGTCTTGATCATATGATCACAGATCAGGAAGCTTCCGCAGGTGAAATTGAAGCAATTGAGAATTTTTTAAAAAGAGAAGGAACATGTCTGGTGATCGGACCTCATCATGATGTAGGGATTTCGGATGATTTAAAACTCAGACAAATGGAATATCTTCATCACGGCGATGCTTTAGTCCCTCGCCAGCAGAGGTTCGGTAAATACACAAGGTCAATTTTAAACGGGCTTGGAATTCCTGTAGAAAACAAATACGGTCTTAGACCGGCTGTTGTGAAAGGAACAAATAAAGTTGCTCCTTTTACACCAAACAGAGACCTTGACACAAAAGGATGGTTAAAAGGAGTTACCAGTTTTAATTTTCATATGCACCTTCCGCATTATGAAATTACAAAAAATGACGGTTCGATTAATTTACTTGCGACTCAGCCAATAGATTTGTCTAATCCGCATCCGTTTACAGAAGCAGGAAATACTGAATTTAATTCTTTCATCTGGATAAAACCGGATGGAAAGCGAGCCGGTGATGTGCTAATTGCAGATTCTACTATTTTCAGTACTTTATTCGGTGCTGATGAAAGTTTAGAGAATTTTTGGAGAAATATTTCAACATTATAAAATTACTGTCATATTAGTTTTTTATTTTGATGAATTAATATGATATTAAAAATAAAAATAATTCCAATTAATCTAATTTAAAAAAAAACATCATGAAAACAAGACAAGACTGGTTTAAAATTTTATTAACCGCTGTAATCTTTTTAGTTTCAATCTCCGGCATAACTTATGCCCAGCAGTTATCAAAGTCAACCATCGAAGCTGCCGTAAAGGAAGCTTACGATAAATTCAAAAATGTCAGTGAAGGTAAAAATGCTGATTACATCCCGGCTTTAGCTGAAGTCAACCCTAACATTTTCGGAATATCTGTAGTCACAGCAGATGGTGATGTTATTGAATTTGGTGACATAAATGACATGGTCTCTATGCAGTCCATAGAAAAAGTTTTTGCAATGGCTATGGTCATAGATGAATTGGGTGCAGACGCTTTGAAGGAAAAAGTCGGTGTTGATGCAACCGGTATGAAATTTAATGCTATCGAACCGATCGAATGGAAAAAAGGAAAGGAAATAAATCCCTGCGTTAATCCGGGAGCACTGGCAACAACAAGTCTTATAAAAGGTGCAAACTATGATGAGAAATGGAATAATATCATTACCAAATACAGTGAATTTGCAGGAAGGGATCTTACGGTAAATCAGCCGGTCTATGAAAGCGAAGCTGCAACCAATCAGAGAAATCAGGCGCTTGCATGGCTGTTGTTTGCTTATGAGAGAATGTATTTTGATCCGGTACAGACAACGGACATTTATACAAAAGCATGCGCAATTAACGTAAACGCTAAAGATCTGGGAATGATGGCTGCAACACTTTGTAATGGCGGCGTAAATCCTGTAACCGGCAAGACTGTTGTTTCGCCGGAGACAGTAGAACATGTTCTCGCTGTTATGGTTACCGCCGGATTATATGATGATTCCGGAATCTGGATATACGATACAGGTATGCCGGGTAAAAGCGGAGTAGGAGGCGGCATAATTGCAGTAGCTCCCGGTAAACTCGGTATAGGCGTAATCTCACCGCCTCTTGATGATGTTGGCAACAGCGTAAAAGCCCAGTATGTGATAAAGTATCTTTCCGAAAAACTCGGATTGAATATGTACAGCGTACAGCCGAAGAATTAAATTTATAATATTATTCTGATTCAAATTCAACTGTTATCTGTAATTGATTATTTATTTACCGATAACAGTTAGTATATTATTAGTGATTATATCTTGATAAATTACGAGTAAATCAATTTCAAATCATTATATGAAAAATGAATTCTTCACATCTGTTTTAATTTTTATTTTATTTATTTTTTCAATTTATTCGGAAAACACTTATGCTCAGGATACCGGAGATTTTTATATTAAATTAATTCTGAATTCAAATCAAAAACCGAGTTATTTAAAAGACATTTTTCAGACAAAGGATTCAGTAAAGCCAAAAACAGTTTATACTCCCGGCACAGGATTAAAAGTATTTGAATCAGATTTTGGCAGCGTAAACTTCAGTGTATTTTCGTATATCAGATATTTAAATCAGAAAGGTCTTGATTCCAATTATACAAATGCATTCGGGAAAACCAGTTCTATTAAAAGACGTCAGGACATACAACTCAATAAAGTCAATATCAAATTTCTCGGTTGGTTTATGGATCCAAAATTCCGTTACTTATTTTATGTCTGGACAAGCAATACTTCAATCGGTCAGGTAACTCAGGTAGTAGTAGCAGGGAATCTGCAGTATAAAATTAATGATAATTTCAATTTCGGTCTGGGAATAAACGGATTACCGGGTGTCCGCAGCACTTCAGGAAATTTTCCGAACTGGCTTCCTGTGGATAACCGCCTGATTGCAGACGAGTATTTCAGACCAAGTTATACAACAGGTGTTTGGGCAAATGGAAATATTTCTGAAAAGCTTAAATACTATATAATGTGGGGAAATAACCTGAGTCAGTTCGGAATTGATGCCGGACAGCTTGACGCAGGACTGAATACATTTTCAGGAATGATCAGCTGGTTTCCTACAACAGGAGAGTTTGGATTTAATTCTGAATACAGTGATTTTGGAATTCACAAGAAAGCTGCAGTTAGAATTGCGGGACATTTTACTTACAGCGAGGAGGACAGAGAAAGTCAGCCGAAGACAGATGAGTTTGAAAATGTTCAGCTTAGAGTTTCCGACGGAAGTCTCGTCTTTGCCCCGAATCTATTCGGCAATGGAATAGTCCTGGAAAATGCCACATATAAAATGGCAAGCGTTGATGCAGGCGTAAAGTATAAAGGATTTGCACTTGAAGGTGAATATTACCGGAGATGGATTAGTAATTTCAAAGGATCAGGACTTGACTCACTCGGATTTAAGGTTTTGACGGATAATGGTTTTCAGGCAATGTTATCTTATATGGTAATTCCTGAAAAATTTCAGTTGTTTACAACTTTTTCTCAGGTCTTCGGCGAATACGGTAATCCGTGGGATGCAAGAGCAGGGTTTAATTTTTTTCCGTTTAAGAACCGGTCGGTAAGATGGAATTTTGAATACATCCGGATTTTTAAAAGTCCTGTCGGTGCATTATCGCTTCCTTATTCCGTCGGAGCAACAGGAGGCATTTTTAATACAGACTTCATGGTGGATTTTTAAATAGTTTCAGGTAAAATCAGTAAAATATTTTTGCAAAATTATTTTTTTGTTTCCTTTTGTTAAAGTTTAAGTTTCATCTCGTTAATAGCTTAAAGAATTATAAACTAAATTCAGAGAATTTAATCTAAATGCTTTTTAAGATTTTAATACTTTATGTGATTATATTTTCTATTAAATTAATTTTTTCAGTCTCAATTTTGTCGCAGTCTAAAAATACTGTCAGTGATACATTAAAGTCTAATTTAAAAAGTTCTCTGGATTCGCTCGGCTCAAAAGATATTCATCCTCAGGATTCTCCTGAAAGCAGAGGATTAATAATTACTTCACAGGATAAAAAATTATCCGTACGATTGTACGGTTCTGCCAGAGTTTACGGATCATATGACTTTAACGGACTTGCAGGCGGAACGGGTTTTTCTTTGAGTGATATCCCGGTCGGAGATGATAAAAATTTTGACAAAACATTTTTTATGACAGCAAATGTTACGCGCATTGGAATAGAAGTAAAACGAAAAACCATTGTCGGAAATACTCTTGTTAAAATTGAAACTGACTTTAACGGATCTGATAATAATTTCAGAATACGTCATGCATACGGACAGACAAAGCATCTAATAATCGGTCAGACATGGACTAACTTCAGTGATATTGAAACTCTTCCTTTGACTGTCGATGCAGAGGGACCTCCGACTGCGGTTTCCCTCAGAACAGTTCAGATCAAATATTATCTTGACTTCGAACCCGGCTGGAGATTCAGAGCAAGCATTGAATCTCCCAGCACAGTTGTGTATGTACCTGATTCAATTTCTCTTGAAACTGTAACGCAAAAATACCCTGCAGTAGCGGCGAATATAAAAAAAGACTGGGAAAGCTTTCAGATAAAAGCTGCCGGAATTATTAATCCTGTTTCAGTCAGAAATCTTTCAGGTGAAAGGGGATCCTTATTCGGCAGAGGAGCTTTGCTAAGTGTGAATACAGATTTCTTTAAAGGTTCATCTTTAAAATTTCAGGGCCTTATAGGCAAAGGAATAGCATCTTTCCTAAATCTGTCTGACAATTCTGCTTTTGATGTTGTATTAAATCCGAACAGCGGTCAGTATCAGCTTACAACCTGCTACGGCGGTTTTATTGCGTTCAATCAAAGTCTTGTTAAAGAATTTCTTGATATTGATCTGGTATACGGATTAGTTCACCTTAAAATGGAGGACTACTTTCCTGATGATTCATTTAAAGCAGGTCAGTATGCAGCAATAAACGGATTTCTGAATTTACCCGGAGGATTCAGACTCGGAGCGGAATATACATACGGATTTAAGAAAACCAAAGACGGAAAGTCAGGTAATGCTAACAGATTTGCTTATACATTTTATTATGATTTTTAAAAATTAAAGTACTTACAACAGAATTAATTAATTATTATTAAAAATAAAAAATGAAAATAATTTTCAATGTATTTGTAATCTTAACATTTGCTGTATTAGGAATTTTGTATAATGCAATATCCGGGAAAGTTTTAGCTCAGGACTATCCTCCGCCTATTGATACAGTGAAAGCCGGTACAAAAACAGGAGTGGACAGCGTATATACTCCCGGCGACGGCTTTGATATTGTAAACGGTAAAAAAGGTTCACTGAATTTCGGAGCTTACGGATTATTCAGATATGTCAATCAGCTTCCTGCGAAGCAGAGTTATATTGATCACCTTGGAAATGTAAAAAATATAGATACAAGAAATGACTTTCAGCTTCAGAGAGTTATGATTTTTTTCCGCGGATTTTTACTGGATCCGAAGTTAAGATATAATTTAACTCTCTGGACTGTTAACGCAACCAATCAGATCGCCGTAATCGGAAATCTGACTTATAAATTCGGTAAGCAGTTAAATCTTAACGCCGGCTGGGGTGCTTTGCCCGGAACTCGTTCAAATCATTATTCTCATCCGTTCTGGTTAGCGCATGACAGGGTTTTGGCTGATGAATATTTCAGACCTTATTTTTCTCAGGGTATCTGGGCAGACGGTGAAATATTACCCGGTCTGATATACACAGCTATGGTCGGAAATAATTCCAGTAATCTGGATGTAAGCGCAGCCGAACTCACCCGTGATCTGGCATTAAGCGCAAGTTTAGACTGGAGACCTACGACAGGGGAATTCGGCAAGTACAGTTCATTCTCCGACTATGACGAACATGACAAGTTAGCCACTACTTTCGGAACAGCATTCACTCATTCAAGGGAAAACCGTTTCTCATTAAATATAGATGACGGTCCGGGAAATACCGGAATTCGTCTTTCAGACGCTTTGAATTTATTTGACAAAGGCTCGCTTGCAAAAGATGTAACAGTTCTGGAAACTGACTATAATATGGTATCCGCAAATGCAGGGTTTAAATATAAAGGATTTTTTCTGCAGACTGAATGGTATTCAAGGACTCTGAATAAATTCAGTGCAAACGGTCCGCTGCCGATCACAGCAACTCTCGATCAGGGATTTTATGTGGCTGCATCTTATATGGCTATTCCAAGATATCTTGAATTGTATTCAGTCGGATCTCAGATTTGGGGACAGTTTAATAATGCAAATGAAATACTCGGAGGAATAAATGTATTTCCTTACGGATCCTGGTATATGAGACTGAACGCACAGGTAATAGTCGTAAACCGTTCTCCGGTCAGCAGCTCATTCGGTTATTATGTAGGAGGATTAAAAGGAACAATAATTTCATTGGCAGCTAATTTTTATTTATAAGAAATAACAAATAATCCCGGGTTACAAAACCATTTTAAAAAAATACTTATGTTAAAACAAATTTCAATATTCAGCTTCAGAAGAAATTTTTTCATCGCAGTAATAATATTATTGACTTCAGGTTCAGGTTTTTCCCAGAAGGATGACATTTATGATAATTACGAAGTTTACGATGTTCATTATCATATTACAAATTATATACAGGAAGGCAACAGCATAGAAAAGCAGCTTGAGATAATGGGTGACAAAGTGGGCAGAAGCGTTCTCTTCGGAATTCCGCTACAGCAGATGTGGTCATACGGGAATTCAGGAGATGATGCTCCTAAATATTATCTGGATACAGACGCGCCGTTATATTACTATTCTTTCGGCGATGCATATATTGCTATGGAGTATCTTTCACTTTCCGAAGAAGATAAAAAGCGATTTGATCCGATGATAACGGCATTTAATCCCGCTGATATGTATGCGCCTGCACATATTAAAAGAGTGCTTCAGACATTCCCTGGAGTTTTTTCAGGTATCGGGGAATTTACAATTCATAAGGAATTTGTTTCATCAAAAGTAGCAGGTGAAGTTGCAAGTCTCCTGAACCCTGCTCTTGACAGTATTTTCAGTCTTTGCGCGGAGACAGGACTTGTTGCTATTTTTCATAATGATATTAACAAGCCGTTTCCGAAATCCTATACGCAAAATTATGTAAAAGAAGTGATTGACGTATTCAGAAGGCATCCCGGAGCAACATTGATCTGGGCGCACGTAGGACTCGGCAGAATTGTCAGACCTCTTAATGATCAGGTTGAAATTATCAGGGAAATGCTGGAAGACCCGACACTCAGTCATGTTTATTTTGATATTTCCTGGGATGAAGTTGCTAAGTATATTTTAAGAAATGATTCAACAATTCAGGGTGTTGCCGATCTTTTAAATCAATATCCGGACAGGTTTCTTTTCGGTAGCGATAATGTGGCTTCACCGGATCAGGAAACTTATCTAAATGTTTATTATATGTATGAGCCGTTGTGGAAAAAGCTAACTCCGGAGACAAGAGAGAAAGTAAAAAAGGGAAATTATAAAAGATTATTTGATGATGCCAGGACCAAGGTAAGAGCATGGGAAAAAGCAAATCCGAAATAATCATTTACTGATTCTCTGATAAGATTTATAAAAAGTAAATTTATTGTAAGCAGTTTATTTGTTACAAATAAGTGTTTTAAAATAATTTATAACATTATTTCATGAAATATATATTTATTGTTTTACTGGCTTTTCTTTCAGGAAGAGCAGCAGCTCAATATGATTCGATCGCAGTTTCAATCTTAGACAGCATGAGCATGGAAATAGGAGAGCTTGAATCATGCAGTTTCAGATTTTTTACGGAGTTTGACATTTCAAATGATGAATACGGTCTTATCACACATACTGAATCAGGAACAGCTTATATGAAAGCACCTGATAAATTGTATATCGAAAAGAAAGGCGATAAAGGGCATAAAAGTTTTTATTATAATGGAAATAGTTTTTCAATTTATTCATTTGATAAAAACCAGTACGCCAGCGTTCCGGTTTCGCTGAGTATAGTTGAACTTATTGATTCACTAAGCAGTCATTACGGAGTTGATTTTCCCGGGGCAGATTTATTTTATCCTGACTTTACCGATAACCTTCTTGAGACTTCAAATAATCTGATATACCTGGGACAGAATTTCATTGGAGATACTGAGTGCTATCATGTTGCCGGTGCAAGGGATGATATGACATATCAGCTCTGGGTTACTTCAGGTGAGAATTCACTGCCGAAGAAAATGTCTTTAGTTTACATCTCAAAACCGGATAATCCAAAATATTCAATAATATTCGCTGACTGGAAACTGAATGAGAACATAGATGATTCAAAGTTTGAGTTTACAATTCCCGCAGATGCGCGGTTAATTAAATTAATAAAATAAAATATTATAAAATTTATATTATGACTATAAAATCTTTTTCAATCGTTTTTTTATTATCTCTTTTTTTATTATCTCTTCTGCCCGAAGAATGTTTTTCTCAGAGAATGAGAGGAGGAAACAGAGGCGGTAACAGAGGCAGCATGAACAGGTCCGGTAATACAGGCAGAAGTTTCAACGGAAGCAATAAATTCAGCGGAAGTAAAAATTTTAATAAAAATACAAACAGAACATATAAAAACAGAAGCAATACAAACATTAACAAAAATAATGTTAACAGAGATAAGGTTAACAGAGATAATATTAACAGAGATAAGGTTAACAGAGATAATGTTAACAGGGATAATGTTACTAAAGACAGAGAGCGTCTGAATGACAGAGAGACGAGTAAAGACAGGGGAGACAGACAGGAGAATCGGGACGAACGCCGCGGGGACAGACAGGAAAACCGTGATGAACGGCAGGGAGACAGACAGGAAAATCAGGACAAACGGCAAAGCGACAGAGAAGAAAGAAGAGATAATTATTATGACAACTATAATAATATTTATCACGGATATCATTACAGCGGATACAATCCTTATTACTATCATAGTTATATGCCTTACGGCTGGGGTCCATACTGGTATCCTGTAGGATTTTTCATTACTACACTTTCAGTTTCTGCAATCTTATTATCTGATGATGACGATGATGGGGTTGTAAACAATTATTATTATGATGAAGGTGTTTATTATGAAAAGTCTGATACAAAGGAAGGTTATGAAGTGGTTCAGGCGCCGGAAGGTGTGGAAATCAAAACTCTGCCTACAGGTTATACAACCACAATCGCAGGTAATATGAAATATTATTATCACGGCGGTGCATTTTATGTGCAGACTGAAACGGGTTACAAAGTTACTGCTGCTCCGATAGGTGCGATTGTTTATAATCTGCCTGAAGGAGGAGAAGAAATTGATCTGCAGGGAAATAAAATTATCAAATACGGAGGAGCTTATTTCCAGCCGATATTACACGACGGACAGGATGCGTATGAAGTGGTTAAATATACCGGATAAAAATATTTAGAATATAATCCCTGAGATTTACTTAAGAATCTGTTTATCATAATATTCTAATGCTGATCTGATATCAGGGAAAAAATATCCTGAGTTATTTTTATTTTTAAAAAGCAGTTCGCTGTATTTTTTCTCAATATCCTGAACTGCTCCGAAAAATATCACTTTTACATTTGTTTTATTCAGTTCGGAAATAATTTCACACAGACTGTTTCCGCTTGTCACATCAATATAGTTAACAGGGTTTGCATCAATGATTAATAATTTAAGATCAGTTCTTCCGGAAATTCTTTCGAACAATTTTTTTCTGAAATAGTCTGAATTGAAAAAAAGCATAGACGCTTCAAATCTGTAGATAAAAAATTCATTGCGGCTTAAATTTTCATTATCTGCGCCGGCAGGTTCCGCTAAACCGGTATCGGGATTAAAAACAAGTTCAAACTCTTTTGGATTTGATGAAATTCTGATAATGTTTAAAAGTGACAGTACAAGAGCAATCAATATTCCGTCAAGCACGCCTATCAGCATAACTCCTGACATACATATCATGGATATCCTGAATTCAGTTTTACTGAATTTTCTTATATTATTCAGTTCCTTTACTTTGAAAATTCCTATGGCAGCATCTATTATAATTGCGGCAAAGACGGCTGCCGGTATAAGTGAAAATTCTTTAGAAAAAAACAAAACAACAACAATGATTGAAACTGCTGCGAAAACCATTGAATACTTTGTTTTCGCTCCCGAGTTTATATTCACCAGAGTCCTGGAGCTTGAACCGCTTGCAGGAAATCCTCTGAATATTCCGTTTACAATATTTACAAAACCCATTGCGTAAAATTCCCTGTCAGGATCGTAATTATGCCTGTCCCGTGAAATGGATTTCCCGACTAAAACAGTATTGGCATAAGAGATCAATACAATTGCTGAAGCATTAATCAAAATCTCATCATAATATTCTGACAGAAGACTGAAATCCGGTATTACAGGAACAGGCACTCCGCTTTGAATTTCCGGTGTGAAAATGATTCCAAAGTCCTTAAGATCAAAAAACGATACGGCGAAGACAGAAATTAAAATTATCATCAGTTGAGAGGGAAGTCTCCTTGATTTCAATCCCAGCAGCTGAATTATTAAAAGAGCAGTTATTCCTATGATAAAGGTCGGATAATGAATCCCGCTTAAGTTTCCTAAGAATTCAAACAAGCCTATGACTGAATTGCTGTTTATAATTTTTACGCCGGTAAATTTTGTGAGCTGACTTATGATAAGAACAACAGCAACACCGTTCAGAAATCCGACAAGTATGGGTTTTGAAATGAAGTTAGATATAAATCCAAGACGAAAGAAACCGCAGATAAAAAAAATTACAGCGGATACAATTGTAGTTAAGGCAATGAACCGGGAATTTATTTCATCGCTTAGTCCGCCTACTGCAAAAATCGATGCTGCTATTAATGCAATAGTCGCTGAGTCAGGTCCCATAATAAGATCTTTGGAACTGCCGAAAATGAAATAGCAGATAAGTGAAAATACTACGGTAAATATTCCTGATTCCGGAGGTAACCCGATCATTTCAGAATATGCAACTGCTATCGGAAGTGATAATGCAGCAACGGCTAATCCGCTTTTTAAATCATACTTTGTATCACTAAGTTTGTAGTTTATCTTCAATAGTAAAGTGAATTTTTACAAAATAATTAAAATTTAATTAATAGTTAATAGTTAATAGTTA
>DDUU01000020.1 GCA_002344965.1 Candidatus Tepidiaquacellales bacterium UBA2330
TGAATACTGTTTTCACACAGGCTCGTGAGATTGGGAGCGAGGATTAAAATAAAACGAGGATTAAGATTGAAATATAAAATCTTTGAGAAACTTTCGGTATAAACTTTATAAGTTTTTATTACTTCAGCAGCATCATTCGCTTTGTCTCAACAAAACTGCCTGCTTCAAGTCTGTAAAAATAAATACCGCTGGACAATTGATAATCGACAGATGAAAACTGAATGCTATAAATTCCTCTGTCCTGCTTTTCATTTACCAAAGCAGCTATTTCATTTCCAAGTATATCGTAAACTTTCAGAGTTACAAACATATTTTCGGATAGCGAATACTGTATAGAAGTATTTGTGTTAAACGGATTAGGAAAATTCTGGGACAATGAATATTTTTCAGGAAGTATTGTTTCTTCTGATTCAGTGTTAACAAGGAGTCCCTGCCATACTTTATAAACTCTCTTGTCAGTAGCAACTATTATTGTATCACCAGAACCCGCATCCTTTGAAATGCCAATAACTTTTTTTGAAGGCGTAAAAGAATTATTATAAGGTGAAAAAGTTAAGCCGGCATTTACTGATTTCCATACACCGCTGTTATCAGAACCGGCATACCAGATCGTATGATTTTCAGGATCTATTTCAATGCAGGTTATATTAAAAGGGTTTGAAAGCGGAAGCCAGTTATTTGTTATTCCGCCGTTGTTACAATAGATTTTATTATCATAAGAGACAGCGTGTATCCAGCCGTCGCCTTCATCAAATACAATCATTTTAAACGGAGGCAGGTCGGTACGCACTTGAAAATCATAACCTCCGGTTGTGCTGTATGCAAGATGATCGTAAGTAGAAGTAAATACAACATTATCATTCCATGTCATTGATTTCAAAAATCCAAAACCGGGACCTGCATTCGGACTTATTGGTTTCATTCCCTGAAGCGTATCGGTAACAAACCAGTTCACTCCGCCGTCAGTACTTTTAAAAATTCTCGGCAATTCATAATATACATTGTTAAAAAAATTATGAGCCATGTACATTACCTGAGAGTTAGTTTTCGAAATGTCAAAGCCCTTGCACTACTGGATCGTATCCGTTCCTTTGAAAGGAAGTTCTGCTGAAGTCATCCCGCCGTTGAAAGTAATTTTTGTATAGTCTCCCGTCGAGAAAGGCGAAGTGCATTCAATCAAACCATTGAAGAGCATTACTGACGGATTAGTCTTAGCAACAGCAAGGTAATCAACCGGATAACATTTATTCTGCGAAGGGCAGCAAAGCGAATTCAGAAATTCCGCATTACCCCAGCTTAGTCTGTCATTATTCAGAATTAAAAAATTACCGCCGGAGATCTGAGAGCCGTTTTGTATCATCCCCTGCTGAAGATAAACTAATTTCTGATTTGTCCCTTCGATATCGAAGGTATGGAAAGATCTTATACCGTATTGTGTAGAGTCAAATAAAATAACGGATCCCTGCTGTGCTGAACAGAGAGAAGATATAAGTATGCTAAAAAGTAAATAAATTTTTTTCATAATATAAATATTTTTTATGTATGTGATATTTATAATTTTACCGGCTAATATTTACCGAATGTACGCGAAATATTTTTAATTTATATCAGATAATTTATTAAATTTTATTTCAATAAAATCATACGTCTCGTTCCGGTAAACTCCCCCGCCTCCAGCCTGTAAAAATAAACTCCGCTTGGCAAACCATCTCCGTTGAAATCAACTGTATAGTTTCCGGCATTTTGCTTTTCATTGACTAAAGTTTTTATTTCTTTTCCGATATTATCATAGATAATAAGCTTCACGTTATTGCTGCCGGACGGAATGGAGTAATGAATAACAGTTACAGGATTAAACGGATTGGGAAAGTTTTGTGAAAGAGAATATTTATCAGGAATTGAATTTCCCGTTAGAGTTACGGATGTCAATACTGTATCACCGTAAAGAATACCGTTTAAGTAACAGCCGCGGAGAGTGTACTCTGTCGGAATCGGATCACCTTCACTGATAAAACACATTCCGATATTTAATGCATAACTTCTTGCAGATGCTCCCAGCATAAGGACTGGATTAAAAGTTTTTTTATAAAATGATTTATTAAACAACATTACAGCACCGGTATCGGAACAAGTTCTCCGCACTAAAGAACAGAAATTTGCAGAGTCATTTATTCTTGAATACAAACTATCAACTAATATTTCTCCCTGATGATAAGAGCATCCGCCTCCTGTAGATAATGAATATATTTTTCCTGATTCTGAATCCATTCGCAGCCATTGAGGAAGACTCGGAAAATTACATAAATAATATTTTCTTAAACCTACTATAGTATCTTTTGCAACATATACATTTATTTTTCCGCTTCCGGGAGGATTTCCGTTGTATGTCCAGTTGTAAGACCAGACGTTACCAACTTTCAGAGGGAAAAAATCTGAAACATTGACATAAGTAGTATCTCCGTACGCAACTCCGTCAATGACACATCCTTTTAGAAAATAACCTGAACCTCCGCCAAGTTCACAGCTTGTGATTTTAGAAAATCCTATTCCATCAGCAAGATAATAATTATATGGCACCAGCCCCTGACCAGTACATTGAAATTGCTTAATGATTCTCACTGCTCCCATAAAATTTTCCTGACTAATCAGATCAAAAATTCCATTCGGCATAAATGATGTCAGTCTGTTACAGTTAAATCTGTTTCCGATATTTGCCATTAGACTATCAATTAGTAATTCACTGTTTGAAACGGAATCATATATATAGACATTCATAGTATTTGAATCTATTCTCTGAAGATTTAAAAAAGGATTGGCTCTCAGATTGTTGTCATTCCACCAGCCGGAAAATCTGTAATATTGTTTTCCGTTTGGTTTTGTTTCCAATCCTGATATATAAATTTTATTCCGCTGAAGGAATGCAATCGGATAGCAGCCTAACCTTAACTCATATTTATTGAAAACATAAACATTTCCGACATTTAAAGGATAATACCTTGCTGCAGATGTATCCCAAGCGTATGATGTTACAGACTGTAATATAATTATAAAAATAGCTGAATAGAATATTTTAATTATCATCAAGCTTATTATTTTTATTAAAATAAAATTATTCGTTTACAATCATTTAAATAACAAAGATGCTTGTCCGGTGATCAGTTATTTTTTATCAGTAAAACTATCGAAGTCTGTGTTTCGGAAATGAGTATTAACAGTAGTAAACAGATAATTGGCAAATGACAATATGTATTTATACATTTCACATTAAAGCTTCCTGATTTTAATAGTTTAATGTAGACAATAAGATTAAAATATACAGTATAAATTTAAGATTAATTTTTTTTGCAGTACCGGATATTTTATAACAGTCAGTATTGAATGCGGAATATACATATTATCTGCTCAAATTATTCACCAGCATCTTTAGTAAAATTTAAAATCACTTTATTAATCCCGTACTAAATTAAAAATTTTTGATTAAAGATATAATCTCTCAGGAGAAAACTTAATTCACTCAATTCAAAGATTATTAATATAAATTTTAGTCTTTATCGTTTACCTCATTCACTATCTCTGAATAGAGAATGCAATCTTTCTTTCTTGCACATTGAAACTAAATCATATATTTTACATACATTATGTATGTAAATTTAATAATTATGAAAAGAACCAAAGAAGATGCAGAGATAACCAAACAGGATTTGCTTGAAGCAGCATTCAGGGAATTTCTGGAAAAAGGATATCTTAAGACAAAGCTTGAGGAAATTGCAGCAAGAGCCGGCGTAACCCGCGGAGCTCTTTACTGGCATTTTAAAAACAAAGAAGATCTGCTTGACTCACTGATCGAATGGAAAGATCTGGAATCCATTGAGATTACAAACGAAGTTCTGGGATCTTCAGACAAACCTCTTGTAAAACTGAAGAAGCTGATCAGTTTGAACTTTGTCGAATTTAAAAATAAAAAAACCGAACAGAATTTTGTAAAACTTAAAGCTGAACTTTACAAACACTATAATGAAAAAGGTGATAAAAATAAATTAATGGAAAAGTTTATGCTGGCTTGTAAAAAATTAATTGAAGATTGTAAAAGAGACGGATCAATTAAAAGCGGCGTAAATGCGGAAGATGCTGCTGTTACTATTTTGTTTCTCTGCGCGGGATCTTACATAAGATTTAATGCCGTACCTTCAAATTTAAGGTCAACTTCATATTCAAAAAAACTAACCCTCAATTATATTAATTTAATTTCAAAAACAGAAAAATGAAAAAAATTATTTTCTCCTTATTATTAGGGATTGCATCTGTGATTCCATTCGGCGGATCAGCAAATGCATTTGACAGCACATTTGCATCTTATCTTCAGTCGAAGCTAAATATTCTGAAATCTAATTTTAATCTTGTGGGAATTTCCGCAGCTGTGCAAATTCCTGGAAAAGGCATATGGACGGGAACAGCGGGTATCTCATCCTCAGACAGTGATAATGTAACTGCAGAGATGGTATTTGCCGCCGGCAGCGTTACAAAAAATTTTATAGCAGCTGTCATTCTTCAGCTTGAAGAAGCTGACAGCTTAAGTTTAAATGATTCAATCAGCAAATGGATTCCACAGTATCAGAATATTCCCGGTAATGTAACTATAAATCAATTGCTCGATCACTCTTCCGGCATTTATAATGTAACTGACAATCCGGCTTTTATAAGCGCAATTAATTCCAATCTGAACAGATTCTGGACCATTGAAGAAGTACTGAGCGGCGGTTTTGTTTTAACTCCTTATTTTACTCCCGGTTCAGGTTTCAGATATTCGAATACAGGTTATATGATACTTGGATTGATCATTTCAAAAATTATGAAAACCAGTCTGAGAGATCAGTTTTATAAGAGATTTTATAAGCCGTATAACCTGAATGAAACTTACTTTGAGATCAATGATACTGTAACAAGTCCGTTTGCGCATAACTGGGTGGATCTTAACGGAGACGGAATTTTAGACGATGCTTTTTTTGTCCCTCTGACAGCGATCAACAGTTCGACTATCGGCGCCGGCGGAGTAATCAGCAATCCGGAAAATCTTGTACGCTGGGCATCACAAATATTCGGCGGCAATGTAATTTCCAATAATTCTTTAAATAAGATGCTCACATTCCGCCCTGCTACTATAAGCGGAGCAAACGGTTACGGACTGGGAACTATGAGATATCAGTTTTCAGCAGGACGCACAGGATACGGACACGGAGGAAACATTTTCGGATATTCCACTATAGTTATTTACGATCCCGTTGAAAGCATTTCAATTGCACTGATGATAAACAAAGACATTAGCGCAGGTTCGCTCGGAGTGTCATTTATGAACTGGGTATTGCAATATACTACCTCATCAGTCACATCTGACACTGAAATTATACCAAAAAGATTTACATTATTACAAAACTACCCGAATCCGTTTAATCCCGAAACAAAGATTGAATTTCATTTAACAAATAATGAAAATATTTCGCTGAGTGTATTTAATATTCTCGGTCAGGAAGTTGAAATATTATTTGAAGGACTTCTTCCGGCGGGAGTTCATACATTCAACTGGAATGCAAAAGATCTGTCAGGAGGAATTTATTTTTATAAACTCTCATCCGCTCAGCATTCAGATATCAGGAAAATGATGTTAGTGAAATAATATTTTGTCTTAAATTTAATTTTACACATTACTTCAGACTGAAAATTCTTAAATGAATCGTTCCCAATCGGGAGATTGGGAACGAGGATTAAGATAAACATATTTTAGCTTTGCGTAAATTCCGATATTAACAAGTTAAATATTTTTTACTTCAGCATTATCATTCGTTTCGTATCACTGAAATTATTAACTGTTAATTTATAAAAATAAACTCCGCTTGAATAATTGCTTCCGTTAAACTTATACCTGTAACTTCCCGGTGAAAGTTTTTCATTTACTAAAGTAACTATTTCAGCACCGGTAATATCAAAAACTTTTAAAGAAGCGAATCCTGTTTCGGATATTGCAAACTCCAGATTAGTCACCGGATTGAAGGGATTGGGATAATTCTGGCTCAAAGAATAAGAATGCGGAATCTTTGTTTCTATTGGAGTAATTCCTGTCATTGTATTAAGTCTGTCAAAAAATATTCCTGTGTCAGAACCGTTTGCTCCAACCCATATTGCGCCTGCATCTCCTGCGGCATCATAATATTCAATTAATGTCGGGATGTATCTTCTTAGTGAATATACAGGAGGATGGTCACTGAATTGATTTGGCGCTGCAAAGTTAAGCGGATCTGAATTTAGTGCTGACGTGTAAAACATTTTATCTGAACTGCTGGTGGGAGGACCTGCCTGCAGACTATCGGAATAGTAAATTAATCCGACTCCTCCCGGACTTAAAGCAGTGTATTTTGCATTAAACCAGAATTCATCTCTTCCGGGCATAGAGCCGATTGTAAACGGAACGCCATAACCAGTGCCGCCATCTGAACTGTAAATGCATTTGATATCCATATTTCCGGGACTTCCTTCAGAATAAAACAGCCATGTATTCCCTCCGTAACGGACAGTCTCAAACTGATCTTTCGGAATACCTGCAGGTATAGGAGAAGTGAATGAGCCGGCAATAACAAGCGTTCCCGGAGCAGATTCACGATACCGCACATTTCTTATTACAGAACTTAATGTATCTGTAAACGGTCCTCCGTAATAATTTATAACTGCAGTATCCCCTGTTGCCGACATGCTTATTCCCGGACGGGCAGCATTAGAGGAGAGAAATATTGCACCGCCCCAGGTTACGCCTCCGTTTGCTGAGCCAAATATTCTTACATCATTATTGGTGTAAAGATCTATTATAAGATAAAGACTTCCTGTTGATGAACTTGTAACATCAAAATCTCTGACGTTAGTATAATTTGTAAAAAGCTTCAGACTGCCGCTGACAACGTTCAGCGAGTAAACAGAACCATTAACCAGATAAAAACAATACAAAGAGTCAGGACCGGCACTAATCATTTTGGTTTTGGAAATTACTACTGTAGGGCTTATTCCAATTTCCTGAATCCAGTTTGCTCCGTTATTGGAAGATGTTAAAATCACCAGTCCTTCGTCAGCTCCGGAAAGAGAAATGTTTGTGTCAGGTATTGAGACATATATTGTCCCCGTAGAATTTCTGTATATTCCGGAAGGTCTCCCGAAAGGTTCGCTGGCAGCGACAAGATAATCTGTTCCCCATTCTGTACTGCCCTGAAACGGAACAGGCGGATTGTACAGATTAACTTTTTGCTCCTGTGCAGTAATTGAAATTGTTAAGAAGAAACAGTAAAACACAAACAGAGAAAATGTTTTCATAACTTTACTCCTTTGTAGTTAATAGTTAATAGTTAATAG
>DDUU01000038.1 GCA_002344965.1 Candidatus Tepidiaquacellales bacterium UBA2330
TGATAATCCGGGAATGGCTGAAGAGCTTTATCTTGAAGCGTATCAGAAAGAAAGTTCAGGAGAGTATCAGGAAGCGATAGAGCTGTATATGGAAATAATATCAGATTTTAAAAACAGTGTATATTCAGTATCTTCACTATCCGGATTATTCAATTGTCATGAAAGGAAAAACTCAACAGTAACAGAATTCAGCGTACTTCAGAATTTTTATTCAGATATTTTTGAAGATACAACTTACAGTGAAACACAAAGAAACCTGTCGGAAGATTTTATGATAAAGTCCAAAGTAAGACAGAATAACATCGAAGGAGCTGTTAGTGATTACAATTCAATTTACATGAATAACATGAACACAGCAAAAGGAACGCATGCATTATTAAACATGGAAATCCTGTCAGCCGGATCGGGTGATAATTTAAGCGGCGGTAATGAAATTGAGAACTTTGTATTGAAGCAAAACAGAATTAATGACATAATAAGCAGTGTAATAAACAAGAAGTCAGACAATTTATCAATTATAAACAAACAGCCGGATAAATTTCACTTGTCACAGAATTATCCGAACCCGTTCAATCCTATAACAAAGATCGCATACAGCATTCCTGTTTCCGGAATTGTTACAATCAAGATCTTTGACATTACAGGCAGAGAGATAAAGACATTAGTAAATGAATTCAGAAATGCGGGAAGTTATGAAATTGAATTCGACGGCGGCGGGTTATCAAGCGGAGTGTACTATTACAAGTTAGAGACAAACAATTTTTCGGAAACTAGGAAAATGATATTGATCAAATAGTTGCTTTTCTGATCGAATAATCCGCATGGGATCGACAGCAAACTAAATAAACATAAAAGAATGAGATACATTATTAAAATATTTTTTTTACTCACTTTAATTTTATTTTCAGCTGAGTCTTTGAACGCGCAGGCGGTGACGTGGAATAGAGCTTATGGAGGTTCTCAACAGGAATATGGAAAATACGGTATTCAGACTTTTGACGGAGGATATATTATTTTAGCGGAAATGGATAGTTTGTTTAGGAGGACATTTCTATTGAAGTTAGATCAATATGGATATAAGGAGTGGGAAAAATTTATTGACAGTTCAGGAGGTGGGTTTAGATGTATTCAGCAAACAAATGACAGTGGATATATAATTGCAGGCTGGACAGGAAAAGCAAGATTGATCCGAACAAATAAAACAGGAATTCAAATTTGGTCAAAAGAATATTCAATAAATAATGAATTCAGTTTTTTTAATAAGATTAAGATTTTATCAGATGGCAATTTCATTATGTGTGGAAACAACTCAAGTCCCCGCAGAGCATATTTTGTTAAAACTGATTCATCTGGAAATCTAATTTGGCAGAATTCTTTTTCAAACTCATCAATTTCGGCTAATGCATTTGACATAGTCGAATCAAATGATAAACACTTTTATACAACTGGGGTTACAATAATTAATAATCATCCTAAAACTTTAATTGGAAAAATTTCTCAGCATGGGAATATTATTTGGCTTAAATCCCATGGATCTGAAGAAAAAGGAGACACAGAAAACGGTCAGATTATATTTACAGATTCTGATAATTTGATTTCGGTTGGAGGTACTTTGCAAGACTTTTATGACTATAAAGGTCATTTTTCTAAATATGATTCTTCAGGTATCTTTATTTCTCAAAACCTTTATGAAACCATGGATGAATTTCATTCTATGTCAAAAAATTCTGCAGGGTACTCTTTGATTGGATCAAGTTCTACATCACGTAAAATTAATTTTGTTAAGATTAATACTAGTGGTTTAGAAATCAATAATCTTATTTTAAATTCTAGTACAGCTAGTCTTGATTATGGTAATTGTATAAATATGACAGCAGACAGAGGATTTATTTTAACCGGAGATACCGGATTTGAGAAGAATAAAGATATTTTAGTAATTAAAACTGATTCTTTAGGAAATGCCCCTATAAAAATTTTCAATTCTAATTTTCAAGTTCCTACATCTATTAAATTGTATCAAAACTATCCAAATCCTTTTAATTCAAAAACGATTCTGAAATTTGACTTACATAAGTCTGCTAAAGTGCAGCTTAAAATTTTTAATATATTAGGTAAAGAAATATATACTTTGATTGACGAATTTCTTGTTTCAGGAACATATTCAACAAAATTTGAATCAAGTATTTTGGGAAGCGGAGTATATTATTATAAAATATTTACAGATAAATATTCTGATACAAAAATGATGATTCAGATTAAATAAAATTTTTCAATCTTAATTAATAAATAACTGAAGAAGTTTTTTATACTACTAATTATGTTTTCTGTAATAAAAGCTGGGTTTACTCAAGAAATGGATCAAGGTGAACTAATAATAAAAAATCGATTTGCTGAAGGTACAAATAACATTAAAGTTAGAATGTATCCTTTAGGTGCTATTTTTGCAGGTGGTACTGGGGTTAACAATGCTTATATGAACTATACAGCTTATGCAGATCCCAATGACCATCCAATTAATTATGATTTTATAACTGGGGGTGAAAAAATATTAACTCCATACAATCCCAATTTCCAATATGATAGATCAGCATTTCTAAGAGTCGATCAGGATGGAGTTTCTAATTCTCAATCATGTGACTTTACAGTGGGGTATGGAATATATCAAATAGATATTTACTATTATTCAGATTTTGAATGGATTCTGATAAAGACATTTACAATAAATTGGTTAGATTCTGATTATCCTTATGGTCCAGGTCAGTATGGCGGTATTGATCCAAGTAATGATATTAAAGTATATGTTAATTCTCCCACAGATGTTAAAGTTCATTATGGTGGAGGACAAACTGAACCATACGTAAATTTTGACCATGATTTTCACGACTTATCATTGTTCAATAATGATATAAAAATTTGGTATCAATATCACAAAGATGTTTATGGTAATATTAGCACATTTAGCAAAATTCCAAATAAAAATAATTTCCGAACCACCGATACAGTAAACTTTTCATTAAGCACTATATTTTTAGATAATTGGCCTTTTAAAGGAACTAACTTTCCAAATAATAATATATCTCAACCTCATTTAAAACCAGGTGCTTTAAGTGTCAACTTGGAAATTCAAAATAATCACTATGCAGAAATTAATATAAGCACACCATTTATAATCGAAGACAGTGCAAAATTAATTTTAAAATATTCGGAAGTATTTGAAAATAACGCAAGATTGTATGTTCAGGATTCCGGCAGATTATTTGTTAGACCGGCAGGAGAACTGGAGATTGATAAGTATGGCAATGTAATAATTGAAAACGGCGGAAGAGCAATTCTCGAACAAAACTCAAATGTATTTTTTCATGAAAGGGGTGAAATAATTGTTAAAAATGGAGGTTCGCTTATAAATTGCGGAGCTGATTTTACAAATAATAATTATGCCTGCATTCTTGTAGAACAAGGCGGATATTACGGACCGGGTCAGGAATGCAATACTTCCGTAACGCATAAAGTTGACAGCGGAGCGTTCATTGTTGTTAACGGAGGAACTTTAAACATCGGAGATAACTCAAAAATCATTTTTGACGGACTAACCTCTTTCTTAAAAGTAAATCCAAACTCTGAAATTAAACTCGGCGAAAATGCAAGTATTGAATTTAAAAACGGTGCACGGCTAATTGCTGATGGAAGTACATTCTCAGGCATTGACTCATCAAAACTCTGGAGCGGAATCTTGCTTGATAATTCCGGTATTGATTCAATTTCAAACTGTACTTTCAGACATGCTAAAATCGGATTAAGATTTACGAATAACGCTCAGGCAAATTATAATGACAGGATAATTAAAAACTGTAACTTCTTTATTCCTGCAGGCGGAAATCATCAGGGAATCTTAGCGGAAAATTGCTACAGAGCAAGCATTGAAAATAATATATTTAATATGCCTTCATCGGGATCAAATTATATCATTGGTCTTTTCCTTAATAATTTTACAATTGGCGGCGGTATAGAAGCATCCGGTTCCGGACCGGAAGTTGAAACGCCTTACATAGTTAATATTGTCAATAATATTTTTAATAACGGAACAGCATCGTTTATTGCCGCTAACTACACTACAAATTTTATTCCGTTTAACATTTTCAGAAATACTTTTAATTACGCGTCTTCTGTAAATATGTATCTTCTGAAAGCGGGCGGATCAGTGAAGAATAATAATTTTACTTCAATGTCTGTTCCGAATTCAGTTCATTTATTCAACAGCAATACGGATTTTTACAATAATGTAATTGCTTCAAACGGCGTATCCCTTCAGCTTTCAGGATATTCATATCCGAATATGCAGCCGCTCAGAACTTCAGGCAGTTTAAAATGGAACGGCGGAAAGAATGCATTGTCATCAATCAGCGGAGACAATGTTCATTTGAATTATTCAGGAAATTTATTTACGGACTATGGTCATAATTCATTTCTTGCTGCTGCTGAAAATTATCATATTTACGGTTGGATAGATTCTTCCGTACATCGATATTTCACCCGGGAGAACTGCTGGTTTAATACAGGAACTCCTTCTGTTTATCTGACCCGGAAAGGCGATTCGGCTTCAATTCCATTTACATATTATAACAACGGGTATGACTGTAATACTTCTATTGATCCGACAGGGATAGAAACCAATGATATGGGTTACGGAATAACAGATACGACATATATAAGCGCAGATAATACCGGTACTTCTTTAACCGGTGATGAGGTCTTATATGCGCAGGCTCAGGAGTTTTTAACAAACAAACTATATTATGATGCTGTTACAAATTTCAAATCACTTATAGATAATTATCCTTCAAGCAAGCATATTGAAACCAGCTTGTATGATATTTATGCCTGTTACAATGGACTTGATACATCTGCATTGGTAACATACAGAGATGATCTTTATTCCAACTTAAAAATCTATCTTGAAGAAAAAATAAATTCAGGATTGTACAGCGCAGAATTTAATGATATAGCTTTTGACGATATTTTGATGTGTCTTACAATCACTGAAAATTATGAAAGCGCTATGAACGGATATGAGATGATCGCTTATTTCAATCCCGATCCGGATATCAGATTAACTGCTTCATGGAATTATGCTGAGATAGAAGCGATAATAAACAGCGCAGCAGGCGGCGGGATAAGGCAGATGGAAGGAAAAACAGAATCAATTGTAGAAAGAGAAAACATTGAGATTAACAGAATTAACAAGATTATTAAAGAAGATCCGCTGTTGAGTAAGATCAAAAAATCTTATGAGGAAAGCGGAAAATCAGCGGATCTTAAGAAATCAGACAGATCATATAAGAATAAAAATAATGAAAAAAATTATTCCGGCAGATACAGTAAGGAATTAATGACAGATAATGAAACGAAATTATTGAAATTCAGCAAAGCCAGAAGGAATTTAATGGAGTTAAAATATCTTAACAAAGAGGAACTTTGTTTGAGAAAATTAGAGGATTTGATTTTATTAAATGAGCAGAATGATTTCTCCCGTAGCAATGATTCGAACATTAACAATCCTTTGAAATATGTATTGAATCAGAATTACCCGAACCCGTTTAATCCTTCGACAAAGATCGCATACAGCAATCCTGTTTCGGGAAATGTCACTATAAAGATCTTTGACATAACAGGAAGAGAGATAAAGTCGTTGATAAATGAATTCAGAAATGCCGGTAGTTATGAAGTTGAGTTTGACGGCAGCAGGTTGGCGAGTGGTGTATATTATTACAAATTAGAAACAAATAATTTTTCGGAAACAAAAAAAATGATATTAATTAAATAAACTAAAACAAAGAGGTTAAAATGGCTTTTAAAACAGAGCACAAGAGAAAAAGATTTTCGAAGATCACAATAAATCTTGCTTCAACGGATGCGATCATTTCGAGATCTTTTGGTGAAGTATTAAAACCTGAAACTATTAATTACAGAACTTTCAAACCGGACAAAGACGGTTTGTTCTGTGAGAAAATATTCGGTCCGGTAAGAGACTGGGAATGCCACTGCGGAAAATATAAAGGCATTAGATATAAGGGGATTGTCTGCGACAGATGCGGAGTGGAAATTAATCTTAAGAATGTCAGAAGAGAAAGAATGGGGCATATTACTTTAAGCGTGCCCGTAGTTCACATATGGTATTTCAGATCACTGCCTACAAAGATTGGATACGTGCTGGGAATTTCCTCAAAAGAACTTGAGAGGATAATATATTATGAAACCTATGTAGTGATTAACCCGGGTAAGACGAATTATAAAAAGATGCAGCTTATCACAGAAGATGAATATAATGAAGTACTGGATTCAATGACAGAAGATGAACATAATCTTGACGATGATGACCCGAAGAAATTCGTTGCCGGTCAGGGCGGAGAAGCAGTAAAGGAATTATTGAAGAGCATTAATACGGAAGAAGAGATAGCGAGACTAAGAGCTGAGCTGAAAAACGATCCGTCAGCGCTGAAAAAAATGGAGAATATTAAAAGACTAAGAATACTTGAAGCGTTCAGAGTAAAACCGGGCGGAAAGCCGAACAAACCGGAGTGGATGGTGCTTGACGTAGTGCCTGTTATACCGCCGGAATTGAGACCTCTTGTACCGCTTGAAGGCGGAAGATTTGCAACTAGTGATCTGAATGATCTTTACAGAAGAGTTATTATCAGAAACAACAGATTAAAAAGACTTATAGATATAAAAGCACCTGAAGTTATTTTAAGAAATGAGAAAAGAATGCTTCAGGAAGCTGTGGATGCATTGCTTGACAATTCGAGAAGAGTGACTGCTGTTAAAGCTGAGAACAGGGCATTAAAATCGTTGTCGGACATACTTAAAGGCAAGCAGGGAAGATTCAGACAGAATCTGCTTGGAAAGAGAGTTGATTATTCCGGCAGAACTGTAATTGTAGTCGGACCGGAATTAAAGCTTCATCAGTGCGGACTTCCGAAAGACATGGCTCTTGAGTTATTCAAGCCGTTTGTAATAAGAAGACTTATTGACAGGGATTATGTGAAGACAGTAAAGAGCGCGAAAAAGCTGATTGACAAGAGAACGCCGGAAGTATGGGACATTCTTGAGAATGTGATTGACGGACATCCGGTACTATTGAACAGAGCGCCGACGCTGCACAGATTAAGCATTCAGGCGTTTCAGCCGGTTCTGATAGAAGGTAAGGCGATAACGCTTCATCCTTTTGTTTGTATTGCATTCAACGCTGACTTTGACGGTGATCAGATGGCGGTTCACGTACCGCTTTCATATGAGGCGCAGCTTGAGGCGCAGATCATGATGCTTTCTTCACACAATATTCTTTCTCCTCAAAACGGCGCGCCGATCACTATTCCGAATCAGGAATTAATACTTGGATGTTATTATCTAACCAAAGAACTTCCCGGCGATCTCGGAGAAGGAAAAATATTTTCTTCATCAGATGAAGTCATTCTTGCGTTTGACAATAAAAAAGTCGGTATGCACGCCAGGATAAAAGTGAGAATAAAAGGAGAAATAATTGAGACAACAGTAGGCCGTGTGATTTTCAACAGGATAGTGCCGGAGAAAATACCTTTTATCAATGAGCTGCTGAAAAAGAAAAAGATCATTGAAATGATCAATATGGTTTATAATAAGGTTGGAAATTTAGAGACATCCGCTTTCCTGGATAACTTAAAGGAGATTGGATTCAGGTACGCTACATTAGGCGGACTGTCAGTGAATATAGATGACATTGAAGTACCGAAGACTAAGGATAAAATCATTGAAGAGGCGTTTTTAAAAGTGGACAGAATTGAGAAATCAAAAGCAAAAGGAATAATTTCCGAGAATGAAAGATACAATAAAGTGATTGACATCTGGACTCACGTTCGTGATGAAGTAAAAAGAGATCTGATGCTTAATCTTACAAAATCAAAGCAGGGATTTAATTCTCTTCACATGATGATAGACTCCGGCGCAAGAGGTTCAGCGGAGCAGGTCAGTCAGCTTGCCGGTATGAGAGGACTTATGCAGAAACCTCAGAAGTCGCTGACAGGTCAGGCGGGAGAGATCATTGAGAATCCGATCATTGCAAATTTCAAAGAAGGATTGTCAATTCTTGAATACTTTATCTCTACACACGGCGCTAGAAAAGGACTTGCTGATACGGCTCTGAAAACTGCAGACGCCGGATATCTTACGAGAAGACTTGTTGACGTTGCGCAGGATGTAATTATTATAGAGGAAGATTGTAAAACTATCAGAGGCGTTGTTACGGAAGCACTGAAAGAAGGTGAAGATGTAAAGGAAACTTTGTCGGAAAGAATACTCGGAAGAGTAGCGGTAAATGATGTAGTGAATCCGCTTACAAAAAAAGTAATAATAAAAGCAGGTGAGCTTATCACTGAAGATCTTGCTAACCTGGTAGCAGAGACTCCTATTACACAGGTTGAGATAAGATCCGTGCTGACATGCGAACTTAAAAGAGGTGTCTGCGCAAAATGTTACGGTAAAAATCTTGCAACAGGAAAGATGGTGGAAGTCGGCGAAGCTGTCGGTATAGTTGCCGCTCAGTCAATCGGCGAGCCGGGAACGCAGCTTACGCTAAGAACATTCCACATAGGAGGTACCGCAAGCAAGATCATATCACAGTCACAGATCACGACAAAATTTGAAGGTAAAGTAAAATTTGAAAATATAAAGATCGTTGAATATAAAGGCGGAGTAAGCACTGAATACGTCTCTCTCAGCAGAAACGGTCTGATAAATATTATTGATGATAACGGATCGCAGTTAGCCAGATATACAGTGCCTTACGGAACTCATCTGAAAGTGAAAGATAAAGAGAAAGTTCCTAAAAATGCAATTTTATATGAATGGGATCCGTACAACTCAGTCATTGTAGCAGAGGATGACGGTATTGTAAATTATTTTGAAATGGAGGAAGGCAAGCAGTATGAAATTTCAAAAGATGAACAGACAGGTTTTTTACAGAAGATTGTCATTGAATCAAGGGACAAAACAAAGTCGCCTACTATTCAGATTCTGAATCCGAAAAATGATAAACTGTTAAGTTCGTATCTCATACCTGCAAAAGCTTCAATACTTGTAGACAACGGAGCTGAAGTAAAAGCAGGAACGATCATTGTAAAAATACCAAGAGAGTCAGGAAAGACCAGAGATATTACCGGCGGTCTTCCGAGAGTTACGGAATTATTCGAAGCAAGAAGTCCGAGCGATCCTGCGAAAGTAGCAGAGATCAACGGAACTGTTGAGATCGGTAAAATTTCCAGAGGAAGCAGGGAAGTCAGGATCATAAGTAAGGACGGCAGTAAAGTAATTGATTATAAAATACCTATCGGAAAACATATTCTTGTAAGACACGGCGACGTTGTGAAATCCGGAGAGCCGTTAACCGGAGGAGCTTATGATCCGGTTGATATTCTGAAGATCAAAGGTGTTGCTGAAGTTCAGGAATATCTTGTGAATGAAATACAGGAAGTTTACAGAATACAAGGCGTGAAAATTAATGACAAGCATATTGAAGTGATAGTAAGACAGATGCTTCAGAAAGTGAAAGTTACAGATACCGGCGATACAAACTTCCTTGAAGGTGATGTTGTAAATAAAATATTGTTCGCAGAAAGGAATGAAGAGCTTAAAGGTATGGTAGTAGTAACTGATACAAACGGATATGATAAAGTTCATGAAGGTCAGGTGTTCACAAAGAAAGAAGCAAAGGAAATGAATGCTGCGCTTAAGAAAAAAGACAAGCCGGTATTTAAAGTAAGGGATGCAGTTCCTGCTACAGCGGAGCCGGTGCTGTTGGGAATAACTCAGACTTCACTTACAACAGAAAGCTTTATTTCGGCGGCATCATTTCAGGAGACAACGAAAGTACTTACAGATGCAGCAATAAGAGGTAAGGTGGATAACCTGCTCGGACTGAAAGAGAATGTTATAATCGGTCAGCTGATACCGGCAGGAACAGGTCTGAGGAAATATAAGGACATACTGGTAACAGAAAAGAGCGAATATAATGAAGAGGAGGAGACGCCGAAGAAGAAGACAAAGAAGAAAAAGACAGAAGAAGTAGAGTCATAAAACAGCAATATATTTTTATAATGAAAGCCGCTTTCCGGAAACAGGGAGCGGCTTTTTTTTGGAATAGGTTTAATTGTTAAAGGAGGAGCGGATTGAACCTGACAGGTTTTTTGAGGTGATTTGAATTTGGAAAGTAAATTTTGAAAACCTGTCAGGTTTAGTTAAAAACTGCTGCACTGGAATTTTCTGCTTAACGAAAAAGTAATTTTCATTCTTATGCTTTATTCTCATCCCGAATATAATTTTCTCTTTCTTTAACTGACTATTAAACAAATCTCAAAAGAGTTTGAAAAATACCTAAAATTACTAAAAATCGATTTGACATTAATATTATTTTACGTATTTTTGTATATTAGTGGAGTAAAGTGGAGGAGAGTGGAGAATATTGAAAACCTTTAATTTTCAATAATTTTCCGGAATAATGTTAAAAAAACATTATTTCTTACTAATTCAAAATACAAAAGTTATTTATAAAATAAAATTCTACAATGTTTCAGGGACATTCAGTCTGTAATTTAGATGCCAAATCCCGTTTAATTTTGCCTGCAAAATTCAGAAAATATATTAAGCCTGAAGCGGACAATAAGCTGGTTTTGACTAAAGGTATGGATGACTGTCTTCTTGTCTATCCTCAGGATGAATGGGAAAAAGTTAAACAGGTCATGCTGAATTTTAATCCGTTTAACGGCGAGGAAAGAAATTTCACCAGAGTGTTTTTATATTATGCAAATGAATGTGAGCTTGACTCACAAAACAGAATACTCATACCGACTGATCTGATTCAGCTTGCCGGTTTAAAAAAAGAAGTGATCGTACTCGGACTTTTGGATAAAATGGAAATATGGGATCCGGATAAAAAGAAAAATTATGATAACTCAATGACCAGCACTTATGAAGAAATCGCGGAGAAAGTTTCTGAAATAATTATTGCAAGAACCAATAATAAAAGTCAGAATTAAAATAATACATCCATGAAAAAAAGAATGTGAAGTTTTATCTATAACCAAAATGAATGAAGAAAACTTTCACATTCCCGTTCTTTCACATAAAGCTGTAGAGTATCTTATAAATGAAAATATTAAAAATCATATACTCGTGGACGGTACTCTTGGCGGAGGCGGCTATACTAAACTTATCTGCGGGCATTCGTCATTCAGCGGAAAAGTAATTGCGATAGACAAAGATGAATACGCACTCATTCATGCGAAGCAGGTTCTCAATGAATTTGCGGACAGAATAATTTTTGTAAACGGAAATTTTGCTGATATAAAGGAAATTATTTCAGCCGCAGGTTTAGATCAAATATCAGGTATAGTGCTGGATCTCGGGCTTTCTTCTTTTCAGCTCAATGCGGAAGACGGATTCAGTTTTATGAAAGATACTCCGCTTGATATGAGAGCGTTTAAAAAAGATACACTGACAGCTTCAGAGATACTGAATTCTTACAGTAAGTATGAGCTCACTGAACTTTTCGAAAATTACGGTGAGATAGGAAATGCTGAAAGATTATCGGATGCAATATATAAAAACAGAAAAATTAAAAAGATTGAAACAACCTTTGATCTTCTAAATATTGTAACTGATGAATATAGTTTAGGAAATAAAAACAAGATAGACTTTCTTGCAAAAATCTTTCAGTCACTCAGGATAGAAGTTAACAGCGAACTTAAAAATCTCGAAAAAGTGCTGACGGATTCAACTGAATTATTGATCCGGGGTGGAAGGATTGTAACAGTATCTTATCATTCTCTTGAAGACAGAATCATAAAAAATTTTTTCAGGGAAAAAAAGAAAACTTCAGAGAAAACAGATGATCCGTTTTTTGATAAGGAAATTGAACCTGTACTCAGAATACTTACTAAGAAACCGGAAGTTCCTTCCCGGGATGAAATCAGAAAAAACTCCAGATCCAGAAGCGCAAAATTAAGAGCAGCAGAAAAAATCTAAACTAATATAAAATATGAAAAAGTCAAACAAAAAAATCTCTATCTTCTATTTTCTTATCTGTCTTTTCATTACTTCCTTAATTCTTGTAATATACATCAACAACATTATTCAGGTAAATCAAATAATGGTGAGAAACAATGAGCTGAGAGAAGATCTCAGAAAAGCTATTCAGAAGAATGAACAGCTTCTTACGGAAACTGAGAAACTTTCATCTTTTGAGAGAATAAATTCACTGGCAAACGAAAAACTGGATCTGACTTTCAGGGAAAGTTCTGCCTCAGAAAATAAAAATATAACAATCAAAAAATCAGAATTGAAATAATTTTACCAAACTTTTTTGCAGTATAAACTTTATAAATCTCCCGGTAAAGATCTCATTCAGAGAAGAAAGATAAATCTGACATTAATCTTTTTCTCAATGCTGTTTATTGCAATATTTATAAAGCTGCTTAGGGTTCAGATCATTGATACGGAAAAATATAAAATCGCCGCGAGAAAACAATACGAAAATAAAATTACATTACCCCCATACAGAGGTTTGATATTTGACAGGAATATGAACGTACTCGTTTCAAACTCCTATGAATACTCAGTTGCAGCGGACCCTAATATGATAGATGATCCTGATAAAGCTGCGCAGTTTTTTTCGGAAAAATTCGGAAAAGACAAAAATGATTATTTGTCAAAACTAAAATCAATTAACACTTCATTCATATATCTCGAAAGAAGAATTCCCGAAAGCAAAACATCCGGGCTTGACACTATAGATATGAACGGAATAATAATTCTCAAAGAACCAAAAAGAGTATATAACTACAATCGACTTGCCTCTCAGATTCTTGGTTTTACAAATATAGATAATAAAGGTCAGATGGGAATTGAACTCTCAATGGAAAGTGAACTTGCAGGTAAAGAGGGATTTGTGATAATGCAGAGAGACGGGAAAGGAAATAACAGACCGTCACTGGAGTTTCCGAGAAAAGAACCTGAGAACGGAAATAATCTCATACTGACACTGGACATTAATATTCAGAGAATAGCGGAAGAAGAACTTGCCGAAGGTGTAAGTAAATTTAATGCAGACGGCGGGAAAGTAATAGTAATGTCAGTAAAGACGGGAGAGATTCTCGGAATGAGTTCATACCCAACTTTTGATCCGAATAAAATTTCCACATCCGATACTGCAGGAATGAAGAATGCAGTACTGACCGATATTTATGAACCCGGTTCTACTTTTAAAATAGTTGCTGCCGCTGCCGCACTGGAAGAAAAGCTGGAAGATAAAAATTCCATCATTGCTACGGAAAGCGGAAGTGAAATATCGGGTACGAATATAAAAGATGTTCACGGCTCTTCAAGAATGAGTTTCCAGCAGGTGATAGAGCAGTCAAGTAATGTCGGTTTCAGCAGAATTGCAATGAAGATCGGACCTGAAAAGTTTTATAAATACGCCAGGGATTTCGGGTTTGGAATAAGTTCAGGCATCGAACTTCCCGGTGAGAACAAAGGTCTTCTGAAAAAACCAATAGAGTTTTCCGGTGTCTCACTACCGTATATGGCGATTGGTTATGAAGTTATGGTCAATGCCATACAGATCGCAAATGCATATTCGGCTATCGCCAATAAAGGCGTAATGATGAAATCATACATCATTAAAAAAGAAACCGAATCAAACGGTAATTTGATTTTTGAAAATAAGCCTACTGTGTTAAGACAGGTCATTTCCGAAAATACTGCTAATACGCTCAGTCTGCTTCTTACAGGCGTAGTAGAGCGCGGAACCGGAGTGGACGCAAAGATAGAAGGAGTGCAGATCGCAGGTAAAACCGGAACTTCGCAAAGACTTGTAAACGGCGCTTATACAAGCAGTTCACATAATTCTTCATTTGCAGGTTTTTTCCCTGCTGATGATCCGAAAGTAATAATTATGGTAATCGTTAATAATCCCAAGTCAGGAGAATATTACGGAGGTAAGGTTGCAGCTCCGATTTTCAAAAACATTGCCTCGAAGATTCTGAATATTCCAGCGGTAACAGATTTTCATTCTGAAGAATTTTTGAAATCAGCGCCGGTTAATGTAAATGTCAATTCCGCTGAAAATGAAATTAAAGAATTAAATTCCGGCAGAATCCTGATACCAAATTTTGTGAATCTCAGACTGGAAGATGCAAAGGATATTTTGTTTGAAAATAATATGAGATATGAAGTTATTGAAAATATTTCAGAACCTAATACAGGAGCCGGTTCGAAAATAGTTGAATCTCAGTTTCCTGAAGCAAATCAAAATATTAAACCTGTTGACATTCCTGTGATAAAACTTGTTGTTAAAAATGCAAATGTATCAGATGACAGACTTGTCACGGTTCCGGATGTAAAAGATCTTAGTCTCAGAAAGGCGATTAACAAATTGCTCTCGGAGGGACTTGATATGGAAATAATAGGAAGCGGTAAAGTAACAGGACAGACTCCCGGCTCTGGAACGAGGCTGCTTCACGGATCAAAAGTCATTTTGTATTGCAGGGATTGAAATGAAAATATCAGAATTATCCAAGAAGCTTTCTGAACGTTCTTTCAAATATAAAATTGATTTGCCGGAAGATACTGATATTACCGGGATAAGTTATGATTCAAGAAATATAAAACCCGGAAATATTTTTTTTGCTGTCAAAGGATTTCAAAGCGACGGAAATAAATTTGTAAATGAAGCAATTACAAAAGGTGCCGCTCTTGTTTTCACTGAAGAAACGAATGATGCATTCGAGAACATTCCAGTAATCAAAGTGAATGAGATCAGAAAATTTATGGCGGTGGTCAGCGGAGTATTTTACGGCGATCCGACTTCAAAGCTGAAACTTATTGGAATAACCGGAACTAACGGAAAAACCACCACTTCTTATTTGATCCATTCGATGCTCAGTGAAGCGGGATATAAAACAGGTCTAATAGGAACTATAGAATACAGGATAGGTGATAAAAGATTTGAATCAAAACTCACAACGCCTGATTCAGTTGAATTAAATATGATATTAAATAAAATGGTGACTGAAAATACCGAATATTGCGTAATGGAAGTTTCATCAATCGCATTGTCTATGGACAGAGTTTACGGATTAAAATTTGATTCAGCTGTCTTTACTAATTTAACAAGTGAGCATCTGGATTTTCATAAAGATATGAATTCTTATTTTTCAGCAAAAAAAATTTTATTTGACTCACTTGAAGAAAGTTCATATGTAATCTCAAACAGAGATGATGAATACGGAGTGAAGATCACGGAAGACTCTAATGCAAAAAAAATTTTTTACTCAATTGATGCTCCGGCAATAAATAGCATAGACCTAAAAGCGGAAAATGTAAAGATTGATATGAATGGAATTAAATTTGACTTAACAAGACAGGGTGAAAGTACTGAAATAAACTGCGGACTTGCAGGAAGATTTAATGTATATAATGCGCTTGCGTCAGCCGGAACAGCTTTGAATTACGGAGCGGATCTGAATGGTATTAAGAAGACTTTACTGAAGTTCGAAGGCGTACCCGGAAGATTTCAGAAATTACTAATGCCGAACGGAGCTGTATCGGTTGTTGATTATTCTCATACATCTGATTCACTTAAAAATGCTATCGAAGCTGCAAGAGAAATTATTGACGGTGAAGGAAAAGGCGGTTCGCTTATTACAATATTCGGATGCGGAGGAAATAAGGATAAAACAAAAAGACCGGTGATGGGAAAATTTGCAACGGAATTATCAGACTATACAATAATTACATCAGACAATCCGAGATTTGAAGAACCTAAGGAAATAATTAAAGAGATCGAATCAGGAATAAAATCCGGTAAAAAATATGAAGTAATCGAAAACAGGGAAGAAGCAATAAAAAAAGGAATCGAAATTTCCTCTGAGGGTGATATAGTTTTAATATGCGGAAAAGGACATGAGACATATCAGGAGATTAAGGGAGTAAGAAGCCATTTTGATGACAGAGAAACAGTGCTGAAATATATGAATCAGAAAAGCGGAAATGCTGAAGCTTAAAGACCTGCTGTCAGTTGATTTTTCAGATAGCGTTTTAGAAGGACTGAAAACGGATGAAAAGTTTTCAGGTGTATCAATTGATTCGCGAAATGTTAAGAGAAATGAAATTTTTTTTGCAATTAAAGGAGAGAATTTTGATGCGCATGATTTTCTTAGCGATGTTTTTAAAAAAGGAATTAAACTTGCAGTAGTAAATTGGAATTGGTACAAAAAAAATAAAGGCAAGTGTAAAGGAAAATCAGTGATAGCAGTAGAAGATACAGTTCAGGCACTGGGTCAGTTTGCAGCCAAGCACAGAAGCGGATTCAGCATTCCCGTGTTTTGTATCGGCGGCAGTAACGGAAAGACAACTACAAAAGATCTTGTGTCGGCGGTCTTATCCGAAAAGTTCAACGTGCTGAGTACCGCAGGCAATCTTAATAATCACATTGGTCTTCCGCTTACTCTGCTAAAGCTGAACAGCTCTCATGACATTGCAGTGCTGGAAGTCGGCTGCAACCACTTTAAAGAAGTGGAATATCTTATGAATATCGCAAAACCTGAATACGGAATGGTAACAAATATCGGCAAGGAGCATCTTGAGTTTTTTAAAGATCTGAACGGCGTAGCAAAAGCTGAATTTGAGTTGTATGACTATCTTGAAAAAAATTCCGGAACGGCTTTTATGAATTTTGATGACAGATATATCAGGAATAAATCGAAAAAAATTAAAAAAGCAAAAATGATTTCCTATTCATATGGTTTTAGAACAGATGTAACCGGATCATTTGAAGGATTCAATAAAAATTATCAGCCGGTAATAAAAGTGAATCTTAATACTAAATCATTTAAAGTGACTGTATCAACATTCGGTAAGCATTCAATATACAATGGTCTTGCAGCCGTAACTGCCGGGCTTGCATTTAAAGTAAAGAATG
The DNA here is from genome assembly GCA_002344965.1 of Candidatus Tepidiaquacellales bacterium UBA2330. Lineage (GTDB taxonomy): Bacteria > Bacteroidota > Ignavibacteria > Tepidaquicellales > Tepidaquicellaceae > UBA2330. The sequence continues at coordinate 17,006 of DDUU01000038.1, forward strand.
ATTCTATAAAAAAAGCTTTAAAGAATTTCAGACAAAGCTCTTCAAAAAGAATGGAAATTATTGATCACAATGGCGTTAAGTTTATAAATGATTCTTACAACAGCAATCCGGAGTCCGTAAGAATGGGACTGGAGACTTTACTTGGCTTTAAGAGCAAAGGAAAAAAATTCGCCGTGCTATCTGATATGCTTGAACTCGGAAAGGGCAGCGCAGCAGAACATTCTGACATCGGCAGATATGCGCAGAAAATAGGTATTAAGAATTTATTCACATACGGAAAACATTCACTGAATACGTTTAAAAGCGCAGGGAAAATAAAAAACAATTTTTATTTCAATGACAAGTCTGATTTGTCTGAAATGCTTAAAAGAAATTTGAGAGCGGGTGATGTAGTGTATGTGAAAGGTTCAAGAGGAATGAAAATGGAAGAAGTTATAAATAAAATAATTCAAAACTGAATTAACATGCTGTATAAATTAGCGGAATATATAAACGCTGTCTTTGATCCGCCGGGATTTGATATATTCAGATTTATTACTTTCAGATCGGCGCTGTCCGCTATTACCGCTTTGTTGATCAGTTTTATATTCGGTCCCAGGATCATAAAAATGTTAAAGAGCAGACAGATCGGGGAAGCGAGAAAGGAAGACGGTCCGCAGTTTCACTGGTCAAAAGCCGGCACTCCGACAATGGGCGGATTTATAATTTTACTTTCCGTTGTGATCCCGGTGCTGCTTTGGGGAGATCTCGGTAATATTTATGTGATAATAATTTTATTTGTTACCATTGCTCTTGGACTTGTAGGATTCGTTGATGACTATCTGAAAGTTGTAAAGAAATATAAGAAAGGTCTTGCCGAAAGATATAAGATGCTTGGTCAGTTAACAGTCGGTCTGATAGTAGGACTTGCAATTTATTTCCTTCCGCAGTTTGAAGGAATTAATTCAGTAACTACTATTCCGTTTCTGAAAGATTTTGAATTTGATTTTTCCTATGCATACATACCGATAGTAGTATTTATTATTACAGCTACTTCAAATGCTGTAAACTTTACTGACGGGCTTGACGGGCTTGCGGTAGGAACAGTCGGAATAGTAGCTCTGACGCTTGGAATTATAGCATATGTATCCGGTAACGTCGAGACATCAAAGTATCTGAACATAATATATCTGCGCGGAAACGGCGAACTTGCCATTTACTGTACAGCGCTTGTAGGGGCGGCGCTCGGATTTCTCTGGTATAATTTTTTTCCGGCTCAGGTATTTATGGGAGATACAGGTTCTCTTGCACTCGGAGGAGCTGTCGGAACATTATGCGTGCTTGTGAAAAAAGAATTTATGCTGCCGATACTCGGCGGAATATTTTTTGTCGAAGCTTTGTCAGTGATCATGCAGAGATATTACTTTAAATATACAAGAAAAAAATACGGAGAGGGGAAAAGAATTTTCAGAATGGCTCCGATACATCATCATTTTGAAATGCTGGGAATACCTGAGCCGAAGATAGTAATACGGTTTTATATAATTGCCGTGATCCTTGCTATCATGACTTTAGCATCTTTAAAAATCAGATAATGGATCCGGACAAGAGTTCTTTTACAATACTGGGAGCGGGAAGAAGCGGCATTGCTGCGGCTGCTTTGCTTAAAAAAAAAGGATTCAAAGTTTTTCTGAGTGAAGAATATCCTGAGGAAAAGTTAAAGTATTTCAGAAAAGACATTCTGACAGATGAAAAAATTGAATTTGAAACCGACGGACATTCGGAAAAGATTTTTGAGAATGATGTATTTATTGTCAGTCCCGGAATTTCTCCGGAAAGCGAAGTTATAAAAAAGGCGGCTGCGCTTGGTAAGAAAATTTATTCGGAAATTGAGATCGCATTCCGGTTCTGCAAATGTCCGGTTATTGCCATAACAGGAACAAACGGAAAGACTACTACAGCGGTACTGACAGGCGAAGTATTTAAGAATGCAGGATACGATACAAAAGTCTGCGGCAATGTGGGAGTAGCTTTTTCTGAAATAGTAAACGAGCTGAGTAAGGATTCGATTGCGGTGCTTGAGGTCAGCAGTTTTCAGCTTGAATATACGGAGAAATTCAGACCGGCTGTATCTGTGATTCTGAATATAACTCCCGATCATCTGGACTGGCATAAAAATTTTAATAACTATCTGAATGCTAAAGGCAGGATCAGAGAAAATCAAAAGCAATCGGATCTTTCAGTGATCAACTTTGATGATAAGACCTTAATGGACGATCTAAAAAATACAGATGCAGTCAAAGCTTTTTTCAGTGTAAAAGAAGATCTCAGAGATTCGGAAATAAATAAAGGATGTATAGGAATAAACGGAGAAGTAATTTATTTTGATAAAAACAAAAATGTAAATGAAGTAATAATGAAAACTTCGGAAATAAATATAAGAGGAAATCATAATTTATATAACTCTCTTGCGGCTGTCATTTCAGCAAGAGCTTTTGATATAAAAAAAGAAATAATCCGTGATACTCTGATCTCGTTTAAAGGCGTTGAGCACAGAATAGAGTTTGTAAGAGAACTGAACGGAGCAAAGTATTACAATGATTCCAAAGCGACAAATATTGATTCGATGCTGGTAGCGCTTGAGACATTTGACAAAAACGTGATCCTGATCTTAGGCGGCAGGGAAAAAGGAAATGATTATTCGGCAGCTGATAAGCTGATCACGGAAAAAGTAAAACTTGTAATTGCAATCGGGGAAACAGGTAAAAAGATCACTGATCATTTTTCCGGAAAAGTGAAATGTGAATCAGCGCAGACTATGGAAGACGCTGTCAGAATTTCATTTGAAAATGCAGCTGCAGGAGATAATGTGCTTCTGTCTCCGGCTTGTAAAAGTTTTGATATGTTTGACAGCTATGAACACAGAGGCGCAGAGTTTAAAAAATTTGTTAATAAACTTTAATAATATCATCGGATAAATTTAATTGACGCACAAATACAGAATTGACATATGGATCTTACTGCCGGTTCTTTTACTGATGGGTTTCAGCGTCGTTGCCGTTTACAGCGCCAGTTCGACTTTTGCGATGGACAGATTTCAGGACAGCAATTATCTGATAAAGCAGCACATGATAAAAATTGTTATGGCGATGGCAATTATATTTTTTATAGCAAGATTCGATTACAGAAGTTTTAAGTCCGGCGCAAAGTATTTGCTTTGGATAACAATCATACTTTTGATATTTACTTTATTCGCGGGAAATGAACTGAAAGGCGCCAGCAGATGGATCAATCTTGGTCCGTTCAGCTTTCAGCCGTCGGAGCTTGCCAGATACTGTGTTGTAATTTATATATCACTTATGCTTGCTATGAAGAAAGATTATCTGGATCTGCTTTACAGAGGATATCTGCCTGTTCTGTTTTATATACTACTGGTATCGGGGCTGATATTACTGCAGCCGAATTTGTCAGTATCTATTATAATTTTCACAACATGTATGTCATTGCTTTTTCTTTCGGGAGCAAAACTAAAGCACATATTTTTCACGTTAGCGTCGCTAATACCTTTTGTTATAATATTCATTCTTTCAAAAGATTATATAATAAAAAGAATAGTTTCTTATTCCGAATACAGCACGGGCGGCGAGTCAAGCTATCAGCTTCAGCAGGCTCTGATAGGATTCGGAAACGGTGGACTGCTTGGTATAGGACCGGGTAATTCAAATCAGAGGGAATACTTTCTGCCGGAAGCTCATGGTGATTTTATATATTCAGTGATAGGAGAGGAATACGGATTTATCGGGACATTCGGGATACTTGTTTTATTTTTTATAATACTTATTCGCGGATATAAAATTGCAAAAGAGACAAAAGATGAATTCGGAAAATATATGGCGTTTGGAATTACAACAATGATAGTGCTTAATGCCGCAGTCAATATGTCTGTTGCGAGCGGCGTATTTCCGACCACCGGAGTAACGCTGCCGTTTGTGAGCTATGGCGGAACTTCTATTCTGTTCAGCGCTTTTGCTGTCGGTATTTTATTAAATATTTCCTCATACAGAAATGACATAGATGAGGGAATTACCATTGAATGATGAGATATTTATTTGCGGGCGGCGGAACGGGCGGACATATATTTCCCGCCATTGCAATTGCAGATGAGATTAAAATACTTGATCCCGGAGCTGAAATTTTATTTGTCGGAGCGAAGGGAAGGATCGAAGAAAAAATTGTACCGCAAAATAATTATATGCTTGAAACAATCACAATTACCGGATTCAGCAGAGTAAAATTTTTGAACAATATATCACTTCCATATAAGATCATGAGATCGCTTATACAGAGTGAACTTATTATCAGAAAATTCAAACCTGATGTTGCAGTCGGAACAGGCGGTTTCGTATGCGGACCCGTAATTCTGAAAGCGCGCAGGATGGGAGTGCCTGTTCTGATACAGGAAGGAAATTCTTTTGCAGGTAAAACTATAAAAATGCTCTCGCGAAAAGCGAATAAAGTGGTGATAAATTTTGAAGAAACAAAAAATTATCTCAAAAGAAAAGACAACATTATAAAAATTTCTCATCCTGTAAGAATTTCTCTGAAAGCGGAAGACAGAAATGATTCTTTAAGTAAATTCGGATTAAGCGATTCCGGAGTTACACTGTTTATATTCGGCGGAAGTCAGGGCGCAAGAGCGATTAATGATGCGGTAAAAAAAATTATTCCCGGACTTTATGAAAGAAATATAAATGTGATCTGGCAGACTGGAGAAACGGACTTTGACAGAATAAGCGGAATGTTTACTGATAAACAGGACAGAATCAGAATATATAAATTTATAAATGATATGAGCGCTGCATATTCAGCAAGTGATCTTATAATATGCAGAGCGGGTATTACGAGTATAATGGAAATTGCTCTGCTTGAGAAAGCTGCAATAGTTATTCCTCTTCCGGGTTCAGCCGAAGAGCATCAGGTGAAAAATGCGATGAGTCTAAAAAAGCTGAATGCGGCTGAAGTAATATTCCAGCATGAACTTGGAGAGAAATTACTTCCTGAAATTTTGAGAATTACAGGTGATAAAAATTTAATGAGTGAATTGAAAAGAAACATCAGCGGAATCTCGGATAAAGGAGCTGCAAAAAAAATAGCTGAAGAAATTATTAAACTAATAAAAGCGGCATAAATTAATTTGAGTAAAAGAGTATATAAATACAATCTGGATTTTTATTACAAGTCACTGGCGCTTTATCTTATTACTCTGATAATTTATATTCTGATAAAGGGAAAATTTTTTCAGGAACGGTTTGAGATCGTAGTAAGAAATCCGATCATATATATAATATCCATTTTCATAATATTTTATCTGATACTGCTTATCATCAATGCGCTGAGAGGAAGGGTAATAATTTTTGAAGAGACAAAACTTATATTTAAAAACAGATTCGGACAAAGAGAGATACAGCACAGTGAAATACTACAGGTAAGATTTTCCAGAGAGAAAAAAAGAATGAAAGAGGAAAAAAGTGAATCAAGAATTGTGAAACTGAAATTAGCCGGCAGGAGGAGATTCCTGAGAATCAAGCTGAGTGATTTCAAGAATGAAAAAGAACTGATGTATGAATTTAAAAATATTTCAAAAAAATTATCACATCCTTAATGAAAACATCCGATAATATTTTCACAGGCATTAAAAACATTCATCTTATAGGAGTAAGCGGAATCGGCATGAGCGGAATCGCGGAATTCCTTGTGCAAAAAAAATACAATGTAACGGGAAGCGACCTGAATCCCGGCTCATCCGGACGAAGACTTACGGCTCACGGTGTAAAAGTATATGAAGGCCACAAAGCTGAGAATCTGTCTGAAGATACGGAGCTTGTAATTTACACATCCGCCGTGAACGAAGAAAATGAGGAATTAAAAAAATCACGGGAGCTGAACATCAAAGCGGTGAAAAGAGCTGAAGCGCTCGGCAGCATTGTGAACGAGATGTTTATGATTGCTGTCTGCGGAACTCACGGAAAGACAACTACTACTTCAATGATTGCAAAGATTTTAATTGACAACAAACTGGATCCGACAGTATTTGTTGGGGGCAATCTGGATTTTCTCGACGGCGGCGCATCAAGGATTGGAAAAAGCAATATTGCGATAGTGGAAGCCGACGAGTATGACAGAAGTTTTCTGAAATTAAAACCGGACATTACGGTAATTACAAACATTGAGGAAGATCATCTTGACATATACAAAGACATAAATGACATTAAGGATTCATTCAGAGAATTTTTAAAAAACGGAAAGGAAGATCTTAAGATAATTGCCTGCGGTGACGATGCGAATGTTACAGATGTAATAAAGGATTTTCCAAAAAAAATCACATACGGATTTAAAAAGACGAATGATATAGTAATAACTTCCGCAGGTTATGAGAAGTCAAGTATTGCATTTCAAATAGGAAATGAATTTCTGAGAATAAAAGTGTTCGGCAATCATAATATACTTAATTCAACTGCGGCATATATAGCTGCAAATAATTTCGGAATAAAGTCAGAGGGATTCAACGAAAGCATGAAGACATTCTCAGGAGTCAAAAGAAGAATGGAATTAAAATATGTTAACGGTATAAAAATATATGATGATTATGCTCATCATCCGACTGAAGTAAAAGTAACACTTGAAGCGATGAGAAGACTTCACGAGGGAAGAATAATTACAATATTTCAGCCGCACTTGTATACACGAACGAGAGATTTTTACAAAGAATTTGCGGAAGCATTTAAAAATACTGATTTACTTTTGCTTACAAAGATATATCCTGCGCGAGAGGAAAGCATACAGGGAGTTACAAGCGGGCTGATACTTAATGAATTTCTTTCGACAGGTAAGGAAGGGAAATATTTTGAAGATAATGATAAGTTAATATCTGAACTGGAAAGTATTTGTAAGGACGGGGATGTAATAATATTTCAGGGAGCCGGAGACATTACGGACATCTGCAGTAAATTCATAAAGCGAATGAAAAAAAATCAAAACTGGACAGTGCCGTTATGAATGCGAAGAGAGCGTTACTAGTCCTGACAGCGTTATCATTAGGTGTACTGGCGGTATTATCGCTGGACTGGAGAAGCGAAAACAGGATTGAAAAAATCACGGTCACCGGAAATTATACAATTTCAAAAGAAGAAATTCTTAGATACGCTCATATAAGCGATACCGCAGCAAACCCAACTGAGGCGGGCATTGACATGATACAAAGCAGAATATCAAAGCATCCGGAAATTAAAAATGTATATGTAAATATAATTCATCCTTCTGAATTAAAAATTGAGATTGTTGAGAAAAGACCGGTTGCAATTATAAGCGGAGAGAATGAAATGTTTCTTCTGGATGACGGACTGGATGTGTTCCCGTTCAGAAATTTTACCAAGCTGTATGATCTTCCGGTGATAAGCGGAATCCGCAAAGAAGTGAATCCGAAAAGCAGTAATAAATTTAATACGGAAGATCTGCGTACAGCGCTGTTCATAATTCTGAGTTCATACAAAGAGAGCAAAGTATTGTATAATAATATTTCAGAGATCAGAATGTCAGATCAGGAAAAGATAATTGTATATTTGTCGGAGGATTCGACGCCGATTTATTTTCCCCGATATAATGATAAAAAAATTGCGGACAGTGAATATCAGGAAGTCTTATTAAAAAAGCTAAGGATATTTAAAAATTATATTAACCAGTCGCTTGCGGATCATTTGAAAGAAAAGACAAACTATGTGGACATGAGATTTGACAATCAGATAATTGTAAATTCAAATAACCAATAATGACATCTAAGAGAAAAAAAAGCAGAACGCATGAAAAAGATATTATAGTTGGTCTTGATGTAGGCACGACAAAAATATGCGTGATAGTCGCAAGAGTAAAAGATGATAAGAACGTTGATATACTAGGAGTCGGTAAAGCGCCTTCGTACGGTCTTCACAGAGGAATAGTAGTCAATCCGAACAAAACATCCGAGTCTATAAAGGCGGCAATTTCCGAAGCGGAGCTGAATTCAGGGATTGAAATAAACTCAGTATCAGTAGGTATTGCCGGGCATTACATCAGATGCATACAGTCAAATGCAGCAATAGGTATTAACAATTCTGACCGCGTGATTCAGGAAGAGGATGTTATCAGGTTATTAGATCAGGCGAAAATAATTAAACTTCCCAGCGATACAACTATAATCGAAGTAATACCGCAGGAATATATTATAGACGGAAAAGACGGAATTTTTGAAACGCCTATAGGAATGTTCGGAACAAGACTGGAAGCGAAAGTTAATATTATAACAGGACTTGTATCTTCCATTGATGATCTGTCAAAATGCGTGATGAGCTGCGGTATAGATATAGACGACATTGTCCTCGAGCCGATCGCTTCTTCATATTCGGTGCTTGATGAAACGGAAAAGAAAGTGGGAGTAGCGATGATAGATATAGGCGGAGGCACTTCAGATATTGCGGTGTTTAAAAAAGGAGTACTGAAATATACTGCGGGAATTGGAATTGCGGGAAACTTAGTAACGAATGATATAGTGGAAGCGCTCGGTATTACTGATGAAGAGGCGGAAAGAATAAAACGCGAATACGGATATGCAACAGTTTCGGAGATACTTAATGATGAAGAAATTATGGTTCAGTCTATAAGGGAAATTCCGAAGAAGACAAGCAAAAGTATTTTGGCGAGAATAATACAGGCGAGGATGCAGGATATATTTGAACTCTCAGCGATAGAAATTCAGAATTCACAGATATCAAAAGAGCTTCATGCGGGAGTTGTGATCACAGGAGGCGGTTCGCTTGTAAAAGGCACGAAAGAACTTGCTGAGAGCATACTCGGGATGGAAGTAAATCTCGGAATACCGACCGGATTAACGGGCGGACTTATTAAAGAAGTGGAAAGTCCGATATACGCGACAGGCGTGGGACTTGTACTTTACAGATTTAAGAAAATGAATGACAAAACTATAATTAATGATCTTTTAAAAAGCAGAAGGAATAACAGTCTTACAGTGAATGGGATTTTTACAAAGGTAAAAGCTTGGTTTGATGAACTATAGAATTATGAATGATATGGTCTTTTTTGGAATTAAATTTTAAATACCGCAAACGGTATTTTTAAAAACACATAACATATAAAATAAAATTTTATAAATATAAATAACTCTTATTAATTAAATAAGAAAGGAAAATTTAAAATGGCAATCAGAATAGCAGATAATTCTTCATCCGGAGCAAAGATTCGGGTCGTCGGTGTCGGCGGCGGCGGCGGGAATGCGCTGAATTCAATGGTGAATAAAGGAATCGAAGGCGTAGAGTTCGTAGCTATAAACACAGACGCGCAGGTTCTGGAAAAGAACAAAGCTGAAACGAAAATTCAGATCGGCAGAAGTCTGACCAAAGGTCTCGGTGCGGGGATGGTGGAAGAAGTCGGTTACAAAGCTGTTGAAGAAAGCAGAGAAGAAATTGAATCCGCTTTGAAGGGAAGCGATATGGTGTTTGTAACTGCCGGAATGGGCGGCGGTACGGGAACCGGCGGTGCGCCTGCTGTTGCAAGGATTGCAAAAAGTCTCGGAGCGCTTGTAGTTACAATTGTAACGAAGCCGTTTCGGTTTGAAGGTAAGCATAAACTGGAACTGGCAATGAGAGGAATTGAAAAACTGAAAAATGAAGTGGACAGTTTGATTGTCATTCCCAATGAAAACATACTCGGACTTGTAAGTAAGGAAGCGACAAATAAGCAGGCGTTTGAACTTGCAGACAGAGTATTATACAATGCGGTAAACGGAATTTCAAAGATCATTACTGAAACCGGAGAGATCAATGTGGATTTTGCTGATGTAAAAACTATAATGAAAGATATGGGTGACGCGATGATCGGAACAGGAATTGCTTCAGGAAAAGACAGAGCTGAAAAAGCTGCCGAGGATGCATTGCTGAATCCGCTGCTTGATGAAATTAAAATCACAGGTTCCAAATGTGTGCTGACAAATATCTGCGCGAACGGACTTAAAGTCGGCGAAATAGAAACCATTAATGAGATCATACAAAAAGCAGCAGGTGAAGATGCAAAATATATAATGGGCTGGGTGGAAGATGAGAACATGCAGGAAGAAATTATGGTGACTATTATAGCGACAGGATTTAATAAAAAAGCAGTTCATGTTAAGACACAAATTGAACAAAGTGAAATATCATTTATTGACAATACTCCGGAGGGTAACTATAAAGGATATTCAAACAGCAAAGGAAGAATTTCAACAATGCCTTCACATGAAGAGCTAAGAAGGTTTGACGAGCCCGCATATACCAGAAGACAGGTGGAATTAACAGATGATCTGAGCGAGAAGAAAAAGAAAATTATGCAGGACCCGGATGATGATTTTGATTTTAACGAAATAAATCAGAATGATGATTTTGAAAAGCCGGCTTTTTTAAGAAGGTCAGCTGATTAAATGGTTTAAAAATACATTTAAATTTTCCTTTATATCAAAACAGCGGTCTGAATGTGACCGCTGTTTTATTTTAATATGTCTGACCATACGAAGTATTTCTAATAATTCATAACTCTTAACTTGTAATTTGAAATTCGTAAATGCTCTTTATTTGACATTTGTATAGCTTCGTTTCACTCGCTACCCGATTTGAAATTACTTCAACAGTATCATCCGCTTCGTCTGCGTAAACCCTCCGGCGCGAATTGTATAATAATAGATCCCGCTCGACATATCCGATCCGTTAAATCCGGTTATATATCTGCCGGCGTCTTTGTATTCATTAATTAGAGTTAATACTTCTTTGCCGAGTATATCATATATTCTCAAAGTAACTAAACCTCCGAAAGGCAGCTCGTATTTTATGTTCGTTTCGGGATTGAAAGGATTCGGATAATTTTGAGAAAGAGAATATTCCACAGGCAGTTCGGAATCGCCTTCTTCAGTTTCGTTTGACGCGTTTCTGTTTCCGGAGCCGGCTTCCAGGCTTCCTCCGCGGGTATTTACAAAATCGGACAGAACTGAAACGTCGTCATACTTATCCACCGCCTGAACTCTGTATCGAACCGGATATTCTATGCAGTAATTTGGAGGAGTGCATACTTCCGTATTGCAGATTGAGATAAGCTCTTCATCAGTATATACTGCATTAGAGTTTTTATTTATGTTAACCGTCGCTATGAGATCATAATAATTTTCCGAATATGCGAGTGCGTCATCCGGAACGGAGCCCATATCAGTTGCCGCGCTTCTGTAAATTTTATATCTTTTGAACAATCCTTCTTCACCTGATAATGTTCTTTCCATATCCGGCTCCATATTATGATTCCATTTCAGCTTAATTCTTTTGTAACCGTTTATGCTCGGCTGAGAATCGCATGGCATTACAGTAAGTCCCATTGGGCGGGAAGGCGGAGTGATCTGAAGGATAGAAGAATCCGTATATCCGCCTTCACCGGCTTTGTAGATTCTAATACTGGCTACTTCTCCAGGGACATTTCCGGAATAATTGTCATAATGGATAAAAATTCCTGAATATTCATCTGACCATGTATTTGTATTCGGAGATGAATAGGGAGAAAATACTTCGTTATAACCGAGTTTCCATGGATCATATCTGTCGCCGCCAATATCAAACCTTGTATAAATTTCGTCAGTATTCGTAAACAATCTATCGGTTCCGATATCACAGCTGTTTGTCGGCTGTTCCCCTTCACCCCACCACTTATAATGTAATATCGGTTTGTTTTCATTACAACCTTGATAATATCTTAAGCTTATACCGTCTCCAACAGCACGCGGAGTATAACTTGAAGTAATACATTGTCTGAATAAATTAGAAGAATCATTTTCATATATTACTCTTTTCTTTTTATAGTAATACCAATCATTAGCACCCGATATAAAACAATCATAAATTACCTGTTGTGCTGATTGACCTGAATATTCCCATTCAAAAAGTCCGTCCGCGCATTCCATATCCTGTTGCGAAATATCAGATTGAGGGTAATTTAGATTATTAGCTACATGATAAATATACAGACCTTTTCCATATTCTGAATTGTCATTATACGGATCTATCTGTGCAACGTCTCCGGTCATAACTCTATCCCATTTCGAATATTTATTTCTGCTTGCAAGTATAAAATATTCATTCCCCTGGACAGGGACTTTAAGTAAATTCCCAGTACCGGAATTTCTAGATGAATAATCTCCAAGATAATTTATCGAATTGAATACAGCATTTGTTGGGGACATATATCCATTTAATATCATATCAGCAGGACTGTAAAAAAATTCAAACCCAAGTCCGAATGAAACTCTGCTGTAAGTAGAGTGAGCGCTGGAAAACATAAAATGACCATGCTCATGACCTAATGTACCTATATATTGAGCGAGCTGCCCTTGAAAGGATGCTGTAACACCGGAAGTTGAATAGTTAATTTTTATGTCATTTGTGGGATCTATTATAACTTCAAATCCAAAATTATTAGAATGTCCTGCTAATCCTGCATATCCGGAATTATCAATTAATCCTCCTGAATTTCTTGATTTATGAATTTTATATATCATATCAACCACACTGTCTCGTTCATAAGTAAAATTACCATTTTGATCGTATTTCCATTTATCATATTCACTCCAATCATTTAAACCCTGCGCTCTTAAACTATCCCAGATTTCTGCGTTAATTGTTTTTTCAGCTAAATATCCTCCAATAGAGTCATAATGGCTTGCATCAAAAGCCAATACAACTGAAAATGCGCCTTTGCCGGTTGGAGAAGGACTTACTATATGTAATTTTCCCCTGCTTATCTCCATCCAATGATCGCTAAATATTTCAGTATTTTCATTATAGTAATTCCACCAGTCGCCTGTTGTTTTCTTTACAATGGAAATCATGTTATCCAGGTATACAGGAGGTAAGTTCATCGGCCACGAATCTCTTGGGTCATTAGCCTGATTTTTAAACTGTACAAATACTATAAGAACAGGAAAAAATGCATCTGATACCAATTCAACACCATTGATTGAATCTGTCCTATTAGGTTTTAGATAACCCTGAAAAGGGTTAGTACTAAAATTAAAGGATGCAGTGTCAGGAACATGACCACAATCAAATTGAGCTCTGATAATATTAAAATTTACATATCCAAAAATTAACATAACCGAAAACATTAATATTTTTTTCATAATCTAATGTTGTTTTGATAAAAAAAATTTAATATCTGTTTGCAAATTAAAAATTTCTATTCTCAAACTATTTAATTAATATCATTCTTTTTGAATAAGTATATTTTTTATATTTTATAGAATAAATGTAAACTCCGCTTGGTAAAGCATCAGCATTAAAATTAATTGAATATTTTCCTTTTTTGTAATATTCATTTTTAAAAATTGATTTTATAAATTTACCATTAAGATTGAATATATTTAAACTAATCGAATTACTTTCTGGAATTGTAAAATCAATTGTGGTTAAAGGATTAAAAGGATTAGGATAGTTTTGGTACAATTTAAAATCTGTATTTAAATATCTATTTTGATTACTGATATTCACAAGTGTTTGCCCTCCGGTAGTAGTCTTAAAAATTTTCCCTGTTCCGCTTACATACCATCCTGTTAAGTTGTTTATAAATTCTATTGACAGGATTGGTGAATTATCAATATGCCCATTGTTTTCCTCTCGCCAGTTATAACCTCCATTTGTAGTTTTAAACAGTCTATGCAAACCTCCGCCGGCAAATCCTGTAAGACTATCAACAAAAGCATTTCCTATAATTCCTACATCACTTATAGTATCGGTAACTACCCATGATTCCCCAAAATCCGGGCTGTAATAAACAACGGGAGTACCACTTCCGGCAACCCAAACATTATTATTTACTGCTGCAACCTTTCTAAACCTGTAATAAACTCCGTTTGTTGGTACATTTGAGTTATACCAGTTATTCCCTGCATTTGTAGTTTTAAAAACAACACCATCTCCGCAGATTAATCCTGAATTTGAGTTTTTGAAGTGAATATCAGACAATGTACCCCAAAATAAATACGTAGAATCAATCGTTGCCCCGCCGTCTTTAGTACTTAATACTTTCTGACCTGTTCCGCAAATCCAGCCTGTATCTTTATTTATAAAATACAATCCGTCATAGCTGCTCCCCTGACCTGCAGTTCCGTTTCGGATAACTATCCAACTACTTCCTCCATCAGTAGATTTTATAATAGTTTCAAACCATCCTGCAAAATAAATATAATTACTGTCTATTATGTGAATGCTTTTTAATAACTTTCCTTCAGCAGGATTAGGAATATTTACCCAGTTCTTACCGCCATTAATTGTTTTAAGCACTACCCCCCCGTCACCTACAGCCCATCCGGTATTTTCATTTAAAAATTCTATATCATAAAGATTTACATTTGTGCCGGAGTTTTGCTGTACCCACTGTGCAGTGGAAGATTGATAAGTACTTGCTAATAGAAATAAAATATAAATTATTTTTTTCACTGACTAAACTTTTTGTAAACTTAACATACATTGATATAAATTACAAAACTATTTCAAAATACTTCCCGGCGTTTTTGCTTACCTTTGTCTGAATCACGGATTTGGACGGATTAAAGGATTACACAGATTTTTTAAAACTATAAATCCTAATTTCGTAACTTGAAACTCGTAACTTGAAACTACTTTAAAAGAATCATTCGTTTTGTGTCAATGTGATTTCCATCTACTTCAAGCTGGTAAAAATAAACCCCGCTCGAAAATCCGCTACCATCAAACTCAACTGAATATATACCTGCATTCTGTTTCTCATTTACCAAAGCCGCGACTTCATTCCCCAGAACATCATAAACTTTTAAAGAAACAAAATTGAACATTGATAATTGATAATTGATAATTGTCCGCGGGTTGAACGGGTTTGGATAATTCTGCAAAAGAGAAAACTTTTCAGGAATTTCTGAAGATAAATTTGTAAAATTAGTGAGGACGCCGCCGGTGGTGGTATTTAAAATTATACCATTACGACCAACTGTCCAGCCGTTTAAAGAATCTGTGAAGTAGATTGAGTAATAATGAATTGAAGCAGGTAGAGCAAGGGATCCAATCCAATTAATGCCGCCGTCAGTGGATCTCTTAATGCGATTGTTAACACCACATGACCATCCCTTTAGACTATCAAGAAAATAAAAATAATAATATCCCGAATTGCCTAAGATATTTTCAGACCAGTTTTGTCCGCCATTAGTTGTTCTAAAAATACTTATCACATCTACAGGAATTATATATAATGCAAACCAGCCATGCATTGAATCAGTAAACTGAATTGAATAATAAGGAGAAGACTGTCTAATACTGTTCAATTGTGTTAACCAGTTATCTCCACCGTCAGTAGTCTTTAAAATCTTTAAATAATTGGTATCTTTAGAATTGCCGCCAATTTTTTCTGTACTAATCCATCCTGTATGCTCGTTAATAAAAAAAACAGAATTTATGTTTTCAGAACCGGGGACAGAGATATAATTCCAGTTAATTCCTCCGTTCGTTGATTTTAATAAAGTATTATTTAATCCTGAAATAAAACCAACTTCATCATTTAAAAAAGAAATAGAAATTAATGAATCAGAAGTGTTACTGTTTTGCTGAAACCAGTTCATTCCTGAATTTGTGGATTTGAGAATTAAACTTCCAGAACCTATGCAATAGCCTGTATTTACGGAAGTAAATTTTACTTTTGACAATATATTATCAGTGCCGCTGGACTGTGGGGTCCAGTTCATTCCACCGTTAACTGTTTTTAAAACTATACCGCTGTCTCCGACTGTCCAGCCTGTTAAGGAATTTAAAAAATATACGGAATTTAAATTTGTACTTACCGGACTATTTTGTTGAAACCAACCTTCGGGTACTAATTGTCCATAACCGGTATTTTCGATTAGAAAAATTAGAAAAAATATTAGATTTTTTTTTTTCAAAATATTGAAAAATCTAAATATGTGCAAATTATATATAATTTTTACAAATCAGGATCTTCTATATATAAAAAATTATAATCAGGATCCATTTCATTTTTAATTCCTATCAATAAATCTACATTTGAGCCAATTGGATCATTTACAAATAAATTATAATTTGTAACTTCTATGTTTGGTGATGAAATGTTATAAAAAATAGTTGATCCATTCGAAATAATTTTTACATTTTTAAGTTTAACATTTGGATTATTTGTACCTTTAAATAAACCAATTCCTTTTACTGAAGAGCCGGAATTTACATTCTTTACTGTTGAATTTTTTAACATGAAATTTGCTCCATCAAAACTGAATATAACTCCACCGTCACCTGTCTTATTTCCTTCTATGTAATTAGCAATTACTAAGATTTCATTTGTAAATTCATTAAGTACTAAAGCAGAATTATTCTTACTTACAATTTCATCACACTTAACAAATCCTTTAGTATTGGCATTTCCAATTTGAATTGCCGCTCCATCTAAAGAAGATATAATTTCTGAGTAAACACGTCTTCCGATAAAAATTCCTGTACCAATAGTACATTCAATTCCGCAAAGAGCATTATTCGTAGCTCCGTTTAAACAATTAATCTCGTCAAAATAGAGTATCAATTTTTGACCTGTTGACCCTTGATTTGCTGCTAGATGTACTGTTGAAACATTTCCTCCGGATCTATTCATTATAGATGTCATTTTTTTAATTCTTGCAGTTATTGTCCCCTCCTGATGCGACAGACAATGACCAAGATTGTTACAAATGATTTCATCAATTCTTACAAAACCATTTCCTCTGGTAGATAAAGCGGTAGTACCGGTTGAAGGACTATTTACAACACCGGTTTCCACTTTTATAACATCTAATTTTACTTCATTAACCATTCCAGCTGCAGCGAAATTTCCAATTCGAATAGCCTGAAGATTCTGACTGTAAACATAATTACATTTTAAATGGAATTTAAGTGATGGAGAAATGTTAACTGCAACACCATTTACATTTTGTATGTAATCACATTCAACGGTTAATTTGGATCCCGGATTTTTGACTCTAATACAGCTGCCTGATCCGGTATTTTTAATAACTCCTAAACCATAAATATTGCAATTTACCGGATCATCATAATTCAAATCATTATCTACTATAGTATCATCTGAACTGAAAGATATAGATACTCCAGGCATTATAAAAATATCTACAGAATCTTTTAACAAAATTTGTTCAACAAGATCAGCTCGTATCATTATTAAATCTCCTGCCACAGAGCTGATTCTTGCATCTTCATAATTTGAAAATTCAGCTGACTGATCGCCGTCTCTTTTTAAAATTGTTACTCTTGGGTCTGCCATAATTTTATTTTATATATTTTATAATTTTATTTCAAAAGCACCATACGTTTTGTATCAATTACATTTCCGTTTATTGACAGTGAATAAAAATATATCCCGCTCGGAAAATCACTTCCGTCAAACACAACTTCATAGCTTCCTGCAGATTTGTTTTCATTTACCAAACTCGCGACTTCATTCCCGAGAATCTTATACACTTTTATAGTGACTTCACTCGTAATTCCTAATTCGTAATTGATAACTGTGCGCGAGTTGAATGGATTCGGATAGTTTTGTGAAAGAGAATAGTCTTTCAGTATTTCAGAAAAGACCGTTTCCTCGCCGGTTAGTTGTGAGTATTTTATTGTGAGAAAATCTCTGTCACTTGATCCAGTTACAAAAACACTTCCATTTTTATCAACAACTAATGAAGACGGGTAATCTCCAAACTGACCTGAATAGTCATACCTCATTTCCCATTTCTGATTTCCGAGGGAATCATATTTGACAGTTACATAATCATCTCCTGTTCCATTACCATCACTCCGACCTGTTATATATACATTATTCAAATTATCTAAACATATGGCTGAAGCAATATCATTTAACCCAAGATTATAACTTGAATGCCAGACATTATCACCATTTGTACTGTATTTTATAGTTGTCATATTATATCCTTGACCTGATTCTGTGGTATAACCAGTAACATATACATTTCCGGACCTATCAACTTTCATTGCAACAACTACATCTAAGAAGTTTCCGGAACCACAATATCTTCTTACCCATTGCTCTTTTCCAGAATTATTATATTTAATTGTTGTATAATCGCTATAATGTAATTCATCTTCAATACTGCCGCTTACATAAACATTACCTGAACTATCAAGTCCTATTGAATTTGCAAAATCATCCCCACTATATGGTCCGTCATATACTGATACCCATTGTTGAATTCCATTAGAATTATATTTTATAGTAATATAGTCTCCTCCTTTTACTCCAGCAATATATACATTACTGAAATCATCAACAGTGATTGCCCAAGCAAAATCGCTTAAATTCTGAGCAGGATACAAAGTCACCCACTGCTGAATCCCGAAAGAATTATATTTTACTGTTGCAAAATTATTGCTGCTTTTACCTGTCACAAATATGTTTCCCAACTTGTCTACTGCAACAGAAGATGGGAAGTCATTTCCTGAACTTGAATATCTCGCAAACCATTGTTGCTCGCCTAAAAGTGAATATTTTATTGTTACATAATCGCTACCAGTTCCGATTCCTTCACTATTGCCTACGACAATTAAATTACTATCCTTGTCAAGAATTACTACATCTCCGCCATCAGATCCATTTGCGGGACCATTATACCTAGATATCCACTGTTGGTTACCTGTTGCTGAATATTTTATTGTTACAATATCATAATTAAAAGGGCCACCATCAGAACCAGTTACATAAACATTGAAGTTGTTATCTGTGATT
This sequence comes from Candidatus Tepidiaquacellales bacterium UBA2330, assembly GCA_002344965.1. Classification (GTDB taxonomy): domain Bacteria; phylum Bacteroidota; class Ignavibacteria; order Tepidaquicellales; family Tepidaquicellaceae; genus UBA2330. The sequence continues at coordinate 35,855 of DDUU01000038.1, forward strand.
ATTGAATTACCACCATCAATACTATTATTAGTTTGATAATATCTTTGTACCCACTCTGTCGTAGTTTGTGATAATGTGATATTTATACTTAACATAAATAATAAAGGTAATAAATATATTTTATTCTTCATATCCTTATTAACTTATATCTGAGCTAACTATATACTTATAATTACCTTCGGTACCTGTTCCAATTTTCAATATTATAATAGCTCTATCAATTCCTTTATTAACAAATAATCCAAGATTCTTAACATCAATAGTGTGCGTACCTGGCCTATAAATAGTTTTTCCGGATGAGGTATTACCAGTTACTAAGATAAGACTTTCTACTTCAATAGTTTGATCATTGTCAATTTGTCCGGAGGCAATATAAATACAAACAGAATCTCCTGAAGTACTTGTATTCTTTATCTTCGCATTCCTCACTACATAATTCGATCCTGTAGAAGACCTTATCACACCATCATTCCCGTTACTTCCTTCTATTTTATTAGAATCTATAACTATTTTTGTGGAACTGTCATTGTGAATGTTTATACCTTTGGTTTCGCTGATAATTTCATCTACAATAATATTTGCATCAGTTGCCAGATCCAATGATAATCCATTCGTACAATAGATTCTTCTTCCGATCAGATTTAAAATTCCTTCATCAGCAATTACGGCATCTCCGCCGTTAGAGCTTAAGTTTTGTATCTCATCAAAATATAAAGTTAATTCCTGAGTACCTGTTCCTCCTGACATTTTAACAGTTCCGGCAGAAGTTGAGCTGATATTTGTCGTAGTAAGTTTTAATATATTGGCAATTAAGGAACCTCCCTGAAAAAGCAGACAGCTGCTGTCATTATTACATATTATTTCGTTGGCTGATAGAAATCCGTTCCCGCGGATTGTCACTGCGTCCCCGCCGGTATAATCTCCGCTTTGAATTAATTCCGCTTTTATGTTAATATCTTCAACCTCATTTTCAAAAAAAATTGCTCTCTGTTTTGAATTAATTATTTTGCCGCAGTTCAAATAAAATTTTGAGCAATTTTCTATATATATTGTAGTACCTTCAAGTGAAGTCGGATCATAACCTTCATTTTCCATACTATCACATGTTATCGAGACTATGGAATCCCTGTTTACAATTTTTACGCATCCGTACTTTTCATTTATACTTTTCAAAAATCCATTCCCTGATATATTTACTTCTACAGCAGATGTATATCCTCCGTCATTGTCAAGAATTATCGGAGCTGAATCTGTCATTTGAATGATTCTTCCGGGAGCTATCCAGATATCCACTTTATCTTTTAATAAGAGCAGTTCATTTGTCAGATCAGCCCATATCTGAATTTTATCACCTGCTGTAGCTGCTGTCCGTGCAGCGGCATAAGTTGAATAAAATGCCTGAGCTCCTGTTGCTGCTGTAATTACTGCGACTTCGGTTGCCATGATTTATTTTTTTTTGATTAATAAATTTAGTTTATTAAATTCAAAATATGAGTAAGATGTGCGGGTATTAGAAAGTATCTCATATTTAATTCCTTTTAATTTTATTGATTTAAAGTAAATAGTATATTTTATAATTACAAGGATTTTAAAGTAAAAAATATTTTCTGCATACAGCGGAAGTTATTGAGATTACTGTCATAATGTTTTCCGCTAACCGGCATTCATTTATTTTCAAAACCGGATACATAATACTAAATTGTATTTTCAAAATACAAGAATTATATTGACAGCACAAAATTGTTCTTAGTAATCTGACTTATGGAGAAAGGTGGAGGGATTAGGCCCTATGATACCTTGGCAACCGTCTTCCTGAAAACGGGAACGAAAGGTGCCAATTCCTACTCCGGGATTTCCGGAGACCAGATGAGTCGGAGGATTGCAAACATTATATACCAATATAAATTTTGAAATCTCTTCCGGCTATTGCCTGAAGAGATTTTTTTTTAGTGAGAAAACAATAGGACAACAAGATATACGAATTTAATAATCAAAAAAATTTGAATGACTGACATTAAGGAAATTTTAAAAAGCAGGATACTCGTCCTCGACGGAGCAATGGGAACAATGATACAGAGACATACGCTGGAAGAGGAAGACTTCAGAGGAGAAAGATTTAAAGATCACCCGCATCCGTTAAAAGGCAATAATGATTTGCTGTCATTGACTCGTCCTGATATTATAAAAGAGATACATTCAAAATACTTTGAGGCGGGAGCAGATATTGCAGAAACGAATACGTTCAGTTCGACATCAATCGCTCAGGCGGATTACAAACTTGAACATATTGTTTATGAGCTTAACTATGAATCTGCTAAACTTGCAAAAGAGGTAGCAGCTGAATTTACAAAAAGGGAACCGGATAAACCGAGGTTTGTAGCGGGTTCAATGGGACCGACAAACAGAACAGCGTCTTTATCGCCGGATGTTAATGATCCGGGATTCAGAGCGGTTACATTTGACCAGCTTATGGAATCATACTATGAGCAGGCGAGAGGACTTATGGACGGCGGCGCGGATATATTATTAGTTGAAACAATATTTGATACTCTGAATGCAAAAGCAGCGCTCTTTGCAATTGAAAAATTATTTTCCGAAACAGGAAAGAAGGTTCCGGTAATGGTTTCAGGAACAATTACAGACGCAAGCGGCAGGACATTATCAGGACAGACAGTGGAGGCATTTTTATATTCTGTAAATCATCTGGAGCTGCTGAGTATTGGATTTAATTGCGCGCTCGGGGCAAAGCAGCTGCGTCCGCACATTTCCACCATTGCCGAAAAGTCCGATCTTCTGATCAGCGCACATCCAAATGCCGGACTTCCGAATGAGTTCGGTGAATATGACGAGACACCTGAATCAACTGCAAATCAGATAGAAGAATTTTTAAAGGAAGATCTTCTGAATATAGTAGGCGGATGCTGCGGTACTACGCCTGAACATATCAATGCTATTTACGAAGTTACAAAAAAATTCAAGCCGAGAGTTCCACCTGCGACAGATGACATTCCGAGATTCAGCGGGCTGGAGCCGCTTGAAGTATATAAAGGCAGTAATTTTGTAAATGTAGGTGAGCGGACAAATGTTACAGGTTCGGCGAAATTTAAGAAGCTGATCGTTGAAGGAAATTATGAGGAAGCACTATCAATAGCCAGACATCAGGTGGAAGGCGGAGCTCAGGTAATAGATGTAAATATGGATGAAGGAATGTTAGATTCAGAAGAAGTGATGACAAAATTTTTAAATCTTATATCTTCGGAGCCTGACATAGCGAAGCTGCCGATCATGATTGATTCTTCAAAGTGGTCAGTAATAGAAGCGGGTTTAAAATGCGTTCAGGGTAAAGCGATTGTGAACTCCATTTCATTAAAGGAAGGTGAAGAGAAGTTTATAGAGACTGCAAAAAAGGTCAGGATGTACGGAGCTGCAGTAATCGTAATGGCATTTGATGAAAAAGGACAGGCGGATACATATGAAAGAAAGATTGAGATCTGTAAAAGAGCTTATGATATTCTTACTGCAAAAGTTGGTTTTAAACCTGAGGATATTATTTTTGATCCGAATATTCTAACGGTTGCTACAGGAATAGAAGAACATAATAATTATGCAATGGATTTTATGAACGCTGCAAAATGGATAAAGGAAAATCTTCCCGGAGCGCAGGTGAGCGGAGGTGTCAGCAATATTTCCTTTTCATTCAGGGGAAACAATGCAGTGAGAGAAGCGATGCATTCGGCGTTCCTTTATCATGCGATAAAAGCCGGAATGGATATGGGAATTGTGAATCCAGGAATGATAGAAGTGTATGAAGAAATTCCAAAGGACCTACTGGAAAGAGTGGAAGATGTTTTATTAAACAGAAGACCTGACGCAACGGAAAGACTTGTTGAGTTTGCTGATAATATAAAGCATAAAGGGAAAGTTCAGGTAAAGGATGAAAGCTGGAGGAAACTGGATGTGAAAGAACGGCTCACGCATTCGCTTGTGAAAGGAATTGTGGATTACATTGAAGAGGATACTGAGGAGGCGAGAAAGATGTTTGCTAAACCGATAGAAGTAATAGAAGGTCCGTTAATGGACGGAATGAATGTAGTAGGAGATCTTTTTGGGGAAGGGAAAATGTTTCTTCCGCAGGTTGTAAAAAGCGCTAGAGTAATGAAAAAAGCTGTAGGATATTTACTGCCGTTTATCGAAGCGGAAAAAACCGTTGATACAAAACCCAAAGGAAAAATACTGATGGCAACTGTAAAAGGGGACGTTCACGACATCGGAAAAAATATTGTAGGAGTTGTGCTCGGTTGCAATAACTATGACGTAGTAGATCTTGGCGTGATGGTGCCTTGTGAGAAAATACTTGAAGCCGCAAGGAATGAAAAAGCTGATGTGATCGGACTGAGCGGTTTAATAACTCCATCGCTTGATGAAATGGTGCATGTTGCAAAAGAGATGGAGAGAGAAGGTTTTGACATACCGTTGCTGATCGGAGGAGCAACAACTTCCAAAGTACATACTGCGGTAAAGATAGAACAGAATTATAAAAGGGGACAGACAATTCACGTACTGGACGCTTCGCGGTCTGTTCCGGTGGTTGGAAATTTACTTAATGAAAATAAAAATAAATTTGAGAAGGAAGTAAAGGAAGAATATTTCAAAATCCGCGAGCATCATTTAAAAAGCAAGGTTCAGAAATCTTATCTGAGTTATAATAATGCAAAGCTGAATAAATTTAAGATTGAATTTCGGGAAGAAGAAATTGCAAAACCGAATATGACGGGACTTAAAGTGTTTGAAGATTATTCAATAGAAGAGATATCTGATTTTATAGACTGGACGCCGTTTTTCAGGACATGGGAGCTTGCGGGAAAGTATCCGGAAATACTTCAGGACAAGGTAGTCGGAGAGCATGCAGCAAATTTATTTTTAGATGCAAAGAATTTATTAAATGATATTATAAAAGAAAAAAGATTACAGGCAAAAGCTGTATTCGGAATATGGCCGGCAAATTCCGCCGGGGATGATATTGAAGTTTATTCAGATGAAAAAAGAAGTAAGATGATAAAAGTGCTGCATACATTAAGGCAGCAGAATGAGAAAAGCGAAGGGCAGCCAAATTTTGCGCTGTCAGATTTCATTGCACCTAAAGAAACGGGTTTAATAGATTATATAGGAGGTTTTGCAGTAACGGCAGGAATCGGAATAGAAAAGTGGATAGAAAAGTATCAGAATGATCAGGATGATTACAATAAAATTATGATGCAGGCATTGGCGGACAGACTTGCTGAAGCGTTTGCCGAACTGCTGCATAAAAAGGTAAGGACTGAATACTGGGGATATGATAAGAGTGAGAATTTAAATAACGAAGAACTCATACTGGAAAAATACAGAGGCATAAGACCTGCGCCGGGATATCCCGCATGTCCGGATCATACGGAGAAGTGGTTACTTTTTGAACTGCTTGATGCGGAGAAAAATACCGGAATAAAACTTACGGAAAGTCTTGCGATGTATCCTGCGTCTTCAGTAAGCGGATTATACTTTGCTCATCCTGAGTCAAAATATTTCGGACTCGGAAAAATAAATAAGGATCAGGCGGAAGATTATGCCGGGAGGAAAGGGATGACGTTGGAAGAAATTGAGAGATGGCTGTCACCGGTACTGGGATATAAGTAAAATGAATATCATAAGGGGAAAAGGAGAATATTACTGAGAATAAAGAAATTTATGAGATGCAGAAGATGAGTAGAATAAAATGAGTGAGGCATTTACATTTTAATGAGGTTTCTGTGACAGTAGGAGCGGGTGGGGAAAAACGGTTTAAACCGTTTTTCCCCCAAAACACCTAATCTCATTCAGAACTACATATCCGGCTTATACAAACTTTTCCTGCCTTTAATGTCAGATAAAAATTATTTCTGTTCACGTAAAAAAAATTTCAATGATGTTTAACATTTTATACTACCCTGATTTAATTCTAAGTTCACCTAAAGAATAATTTTATTTACTGACTCAGGAACTCATTCGGGATATATTCTTATTTACCTAAATTATTTACATTACAAATTACCATATGCTAAAAATATTTACTATTTCTATCCTGTTTTTTGTTTCAGGAATATGTCTCTCCCAAACTACCGGCGAAATTATCGGAAGAGTAATCGACCGATCAAATCAACAGCCGCTTGGTGAAGTGTCTGTATCAGTCCTGAAAAACAAAATTGTAATTAACGGAGCTCTCTCTGATGAAAAAGGTTTTTTTAAAATAGAAGAAGTTCCTGTCGGTGAATATTCGCTCAGATTCAGTCTGGTTGGGTTCAATCCGCTGTTCATAGATAACGTTGTAGTAAACAGCGGCACTCCCGCTGATGTTTTTGCTGAACTCGAAATTGTTTCCACTGAGTTAATTGAAATTACTGAAGAAAGATTCAGAAACCCGAGCGATATTTCTAATTCATTTAAAAATTTGAAATATGAAGAGATTAGAAGAGCTCCGGGCGGATTCGAAGATATCGGAAGAGTTGTCCAGACGCTTCCCGGTGTATCGTTTGTAAATGACGGAAGAAATGATCTCATTGTCAGAGGCGGTTCGCCGAGTGAAAATCTTTTTCTGGTTGATAATTCTGTTGTCCCCAATATAAATCACTTCGGTTCGCAGGGATCTACCGGAGGACCCATAAGTATTATTAACCTCGAACTGCTGAGAGAAATAAATTTTATAACAGGAGGATTTTCTGCCAAATACGGAGATAAGTTATCTTCTATTCTCGAACTTAAACTGCGGGAAGGCAGCCGTGAAAAATTTCTTAGCGATATAAACCTGAGCGCAACCGGTTTCGGTGCCGTGTTTGAAGGACCGCTCGGGTCTGAAAAAAAAGGGTCCTGGATTTTATCAGCCCGGAGAAGTTATCTCGACCTTATCTTTAATGCATCTGGCTTCGGATTCGTACCGGCTTATTCATCCGCTCAGCTTAAAGCAGTGTATGACTTTGATGAAAAAAATTCTCTGGCTGTTAACGCATACGGTAATCTAGATAATGTAAAATTTAATAATGATACAGAAGAGAATATTCAGGATAATGAAACCATTCTCGATAATGATCAGAAAGGTTATGTAAATACTTTTGAACTCAAATCGCTTTTAACAAAAAAATCCTTTGCGCTATTCAATCTCGGAAGGACATATAACAGTTTTAAATATCTTGGCAGGGATTCTCTGTTTAATGACATTTTCAGGAATAATTCCAAAGAAAGCGAAACTACTCTGAAAGCGGAATATTTTCTTTCTCCCGATATTGGTACTCAGCTGGAATTCGGCGCTGCATGGAGATTTATAAATTTCGAAAATGACATACTCCGCGATACTGATACAACTTTATACATAGACCCGGTTACCGGTGACCGTTATGTACTGCCTGCATTGGCAATTAATGACAATAATGGTACAGGCAAAGCTTTTGCTTTTGCACAGGTGACTCACACCTTTTTCGGAAAGCTGAAGTTCAACGCGGGTTTAAGATATGACTACTTTGCTTTTATAAAAAATAAAAATTACATCTCACCAAGAGTTTCTGCAGTATATTCATTCACTGGAAAATTTAATATGAGTTTTGCTTACGGCATTTTTTATCAGTCGCCTTCTTATGTCTGGCTGATTGCCAATCCTGCTAACAGAGATCTTAATGATATAAGAGCAGACCATTATATAGCAGGTGCAGAGTATCTGCTTTCTTCTGATTTTAGAATTTCTCTTGAAGCTTATTACAAAAAATATTCTGATTATCCGGTAAGCTCTCTCCGACCTTACGTAATACTTGCAAACAGCGGCGGGGATTTTGAACAGCAGGAAGACTTCGGACTTGAACCTCTGACATCTGTCGGTACCGGATATTCCAGAGGTATTGAACTCTTTATGCAGAAAGCTTTAACAGAATATTTTTACGGCACTCTGAACCTGTCTGTATATGAATCAAAATATAAAGCACTTGACGGAATAGAAAGAACAAGTAATTTTGACAACAGATATTTATTTACAATTACAGGCGGATATAAATTCGGAGACGGCTGGCAGGCCGGTTCAAAATTCAGATTCGCCGGCGGAAGACCATATACTCCCATTAATCCTGCGGACGGCACAATGTTAGTCTCTGAATATAATACCGCCAGACTTCCTGATTACAGCAGACTTGACTTCAGGCTGGATAAAAACTGGAATTTCAGCAAATGGACTCTTATTACTTACATTGACATTCAAAACATTCTGAATAAAAAAAATATCACTTCGATTGAATGGAATAAATATACTAAGATGATTGAAGAAAATGAAAGCAATGGTATCCTTCCTTCCATCGGAATTAATGTCATGTTTTAAAATTTACAGAAGTGATTAGTTTTCATTGACTATTTTATTTAATTTCAGAAAGTAAATTGATTAGTCTCAATTTCTTAAATCGCTTCTATAATTACTGATTTTAAATTTTACATATCAGAAAGTAAATTTTCTATAATTCAACATTTAATCCGAAGTGTTAAAAAGCAAAGCCATTGACATCATTAAAACATTCTCACCTGAAGAGTTTAAAAGATTTAGTGATTTTGCTGAATCACCTTATTTCAATAATGTAAAAAGCATTGTACGTCTTGTAAAGGAATTAAGTGTTCATTACCCTGATTTTCTGTCTGCTGAGCTGACTGAAAGATCTTTATATGAAAAAGTTTACGGTAAAGGTAAATACAGTTACAGCGTTATGAAAAATCTCTTGTCCGAACTTATCTCGCTTTGCGAGAAATTTCTTGTTCATGACAGAATTACTAAAGACATTATCAGAAAAAACGGAAATTCAATTGAACTTCTGGAAGAGCTTCGTGACAGAGGTCTTGATAATTTGTTTAATATCAGATGTAAAAAATTTGAAAAATTATTTAAGGAACATGTTTTAGAAAACAGTGAGTATTTTATTCAGGCGAATAAACTTGAAATTCTAAAATACAGGTTTCATCTGAATAAGCACAGATATAATGAACTAATCTGGAAAGGGTTTTTAAAAAAATCAACTTTTGAACTCTGCAGCATTTTACATTCCCTTTATATTACAACCGATACCGTGCTTCAGTCTGCGGAAACTCTGAAAGGCGATTCTGATGACAGTGTATTTATCAATTTTGTAAAAGAACTAGATCTTGAATCATTTGCAAAAACAATTGAACCTCATAAATCCGAAGAATATTTTTTTCTTTCTCTTTATTCCGGGCTAATACTTCTTACATTAAATGATACAAAAGACCGCAGTGAAAAATATTATTATGAACTGAAAAAATCTTTTATTAAGAATTTAAAATATTTCTCATATCTGGATGCTTATGACATACTGAAAAGTCTGAGAAGTTACTGCATTACTAGAATGCGGCTGATGAAGTCGGATTTTATAGACGAACTTTATATTGTTGATAAACTTCTTTTAGAGACTATAAATTTCTCCGATAGTTCTGTCAAATGGTATATCGGAGAAATATTCTCCGAGATAGTTCTGCTGAGCATCTACTCAAAAGATTATAAATTTGCAGAAGAGTTTATAGAAAAATATAAGGATCATCTGAATAAAGATGTAGCGGAGTTTGAAACAGGATTTACAAAAGCTCTGCTGAATCTCGAATACGGAAATACGGATAAAGCGCTTGAACTTTTATCCGTAATAAAACCTGTGAATTATTCCATGAAAACATTGATAAAAAATATATATTTCAGAGCTTATTATGATCTTCAATATTATGAAGAGGGACTTTCAGTTCTTGATGCTTACATACATTTTATAAATAAGGATAAAAATATTTCAGAGGATAAAAAGAGAATTTCAGTATTGAAGTATAATGTTTATATAAAATTGTACAAAATAAAAATGTCTCCCGGTAAATATTCAGCGTTTGATATTAAAAATCTTAAACAAGAACTGAATAAATTTTATTTTCTGGTTGAGAAAGAATGGTTTTTAAAAAAACTAAAAGAACTGGAGTGTGAAGTAAATTAAGTTAAAAAGTTTAAAGATTAAAAATTTTAGTTCATAAAGTTTTCTTATTAAAAGTAATGCCGGATAATATTCAAAAAAAAAACGGAACACATTAGAAATATTTTCTTAACATGTTCCGCTTTTAAATTTAAACTTTTTTACTTCAACAGAATCATTTTCCTGGTATCAGTAAAATTCTTTTCTGAGCTTTCAGAATTTACATTCAATTTATAGTAGTAAACCCCGCTTGTTAATGATCCTGCATTTAAAGTAACGGAATAATTTCCCGGGCTCTGTATCTGACTGACTATTGATTCCACTTCCTTTCCTAATGTATTATATAACTTTAAAGTAACATATCCCTTCACAGGAATATTATACCTTATTGTTGTAGAAGGATTGAAAGGATTTGGATAATTTTGCTCTAAAGAAAAGTCTGAAGGAATTTCCGATCCAATGCTTGCTATTCCTGTCAGCCCTGTAATTTCATAAACACCTCTGCCGTGTGTGCCGATTCGCAGTTTATTGGAAGCTTCATTGTAATCAAGATGCATTGCAACAGTATTCGGAAGACCTGCCGCAAGTTCTGTCCAGGAATTTCCGTAATTATTCGAAATAAAAACCCCGACATCATTTGCTAAAAGATATATACTGGTTGCTGTACCCGGATAATAAATTAAAAGATCGTTTGCAGGAGAGTCCGGCAGATTGCTGCTGATATTATTCCATGTAGTACCGCCGTTTGAAGATCTGTATATATATCCGTTACCGAATCCTGATAATGAAACAAGAACTACATTTGAAGAATCCGGATGTAAGTATATTCCGGTAATGGTTTTGTTGGGTAATCCGTTTGTAACATTAGTATAAGTATATCCTCTGTTTGTTGATTTAAAAACCTGACTTCCTGAAGTTGCAAACATTATTTCAGGGGAATTTTTACAAAGTCCCATCTCTCTGATTGTTCCTGAAGTGCCTGTGGATATTGAAAACCAGCTTGCACCCCAGTTTGTAGTTTTAAAAACTGTCTGTCTTGCTGTATAAAATATTCCGGCTGAATCAGGGTGAGATATTAAAGGTGCAACCCATGAACCTGAACCTGTAAGTCCGCTTGTCGCAGTTGTCCAGTTTTCTCCACCGTCCTGCGATCTCCTTACTCCGTTATTCTGTGTTTCACCCAGTATATACTGCGGATTAGTCAGATGAAAACAGACTTCTCCTCCGTCACCTCCGAAAGCTGCAACCCAGTTTTGCGTACCGAGAGTCCTTTGAGTTCCGTTATCCTGAGTTCCTCCCAGTATATGCGCAGCATTTGAAGGATCGGAAGCAATTCTGTAAAACTGAGTTAATGTAAGAGTTGTGTTAAGATTAGTCCACGTAGCGCCGCGGTCATTCGATTTCCATATACCGCCGTCATTTACGCTGAGAAGCTCATTTGAATTAGTCGGATGAAATTCCAGATTCTGCTGATCGACGTGAACATTTCCTCCGGCATAACCGTTTGTAATATTCTGAAAACTAGTTCCACCGTTGGTTGTTCTCCAGATATCAATCGAACCGACATAAGCATAATCCGGATCAAACGGATTTATATACATATAAAAATCATACCATGCCTGACTGCCGGAAAAATTTGTGCCGGGAGCTGAAGGTGAAAAACTTTCCCCGCTGTCAGTGGATTTAAATACTGATATTGAACTTCCCGAATGAGTTGCAGCAAAAAGTATGTTTGGAGAAGACTTGCTGACAGCAATATGATTTCGGGTAGTCGGAAAAACATTTGTATTTAAAGTAAATGTAACGCCTCCGTCAGTGGATACTCTGTATCCTGTACCGCTTCCGATAGCATAAGCTCTGCTTCCGTCAGGAGAGAAAACCACATCATCACACCTTCCGGATACAAGAAGATTCCAGGTTACTCCCGCGTCAGTGCTTCTGAATAATCCGCCGGTTACTCCGAGACTGCTTCTGCTGCCGAGAGCAGCAAGAAGTTCGTTGCCTGCGCCGGGTCTTATGACAATTCTTGAAACATATGTAAGAGATACGCTGCCAATTTGATAATTAATCCATGAATCACCGCCGTTAGTTGATTTTAGTAATCCTCTTCCGTAATATGAAGCTCCGCTGTAAGTCGCTTCACCTGTGCCGTAATAAATAATGTTTGTATTATTCGGATCGATCGCTAAAGCTCCTGAAGATAAAGAAACTTCATCCTGCATCTTAGGTATCCATGTCATTCCTCCGTCTGTTGATTTCCAAACCCCGCCGAATGCAGCGCCGAGATAAATAGTTGATGGATTTACAGGATCATATTTTACTGTCGTAATTCGCGAAGAAATATTTCCGTAAGTGAAATAATAACCAGAAGTAGGACCGATGTTTGTCCATGTATTTCTTCCGTCAAGTAAATATCCGTCAGTCTGTCTGAGCAGATTTCTCTGTTTCAGTGAGTTTGAATACGCGTCATCAGGTAATTTATTGTTGGGATACATTCTTTGTTCATAAAACCATCTTTCTCTGTTAAATGAATTTCTGTTCTTGGTTGATTCAGGAGCATTGTCATAAGGATTTCCGGGGATGAAAAGATCCTGTGCTTGAGAACTTAAAGAAACGGCAATTAAGAAAACTGAAAATAATAATTTTATCATTGTAGAATTTTTTTTCTTTTAAAATAGTAATTGTATAAACAAAATAAAGTAATTTTTGAATAAAACTTTGAGAACCTGAACTATTCAAAAAGAATCACGCTGATCAGTTATATGATTTTCTAATTTTAAGTGCTTTTATTAAAACTCAATTTTGGCTAAATTGAAATCTCCAAAGTTATTAATTTGTAATCCTGATTTTAAATTAATTTTTTAAATTTGAATTTACGTTTTATTTTCTTAGTATTGATATTTGGATTTATATCAAATATCGCTTACCCGCAGTTTTTTCCGAGATTCTCATTAGCAGGCGGACCAACTGTCGGATGGCAGTTTCAGAATGTCGATGACCTTAATGCACAGATGGTTAGTATTGGTGTCCCCGAATTTCCTAAGGACGGATTTCTGACGCTCGGCGGCGGCGGATTTATTGAGCTTCCGATAAAAGGATTTGACTGGCTAAGGATAGGCGGCTCAGGGACGGGCTTTACTTACGAAAGAAATGTTACTGATCAGAATAATGTCTCTAAAACCGTTATATATTCATTCGGCGCAGGAGGCGTATCTTTTGATTATGTTAAGGTTTTGAGCAAAAAATTTGATCTGACTTTCGGAGCTTTTTTATCTACAGGCAATCTTACAATTCAGATATATCAGAATACAGCCGATTTCGGAAACTGGAATAATATATTCGGTGAGGTCGGATCCGGCGCATCTTCTAATAATATTTCCAGGAAACTGACCAAAAGATTTTATTCGGCGCAGCCGCAGATCGGGATAGGTTTCTTTCTTGCAAAATATCTTTATGCAAAACTAAACACCGGTTATCTTTTCAGTGTCAGCAATGACTGGAAAGTCGATAACGATATACCTGTAACCAATGCGCCTGAAGGAATCAAAGCAGACGGGTTTAATATAAACTTCGGTCTTAACTTCGGATTGTTCACAAAATAATTAAATAAATGAAAAATATTCTGGTAACCGGCGGCGCCGGTTTTATAGGAAGCAATTTTATAAAATTCGCTTTGCTGAATACAGGATTTAATCTTGTAAATTTTGATAAGCTGACTTATGCGGGTAATCTTGAAAATCTGACTGAAGTAGAATTCAATGACAGGTATAAATTTATAAAAGGTGATATTTGCGAAAAACATGAAGTTGAAAAAGCAGTTCATGAAAATGAAATCGATACAATTATAAATTTCGCTGCGGAATCTCACGTTGACAGAAGCATTCTTGGCGCTAAAGAGTTTATCAATACAAATGTTATGGGTACCCACGTCCTGCTGGAAGTTCTTAAAGATAATAAACTTGAAAAATATCTTCAGGTATCCACGGATGAAGTTTACGGTTCACTTCCTGAAGACAAAAAAGAAATTTTGTTTACCGAGTCAACACCTATAACTGCAAACAGTCCTTACTCCGCAAGCAAAGCTTCGGCTGATCTTTTGTGTAATGCTTTTCATCATACTTTCGGTCTGCCGATTCTGATCACAAGATGCTCAAATAATTACGGACCATATCAGTTTCCTGAAAAACTTATTCCCCTAATGATTGCTAAGACACTGAACGGTGAAAAACTGCCTGTTTACGGAGACGGGAAGAATGTGCGTGACTGGCTTTATGTGGAAGATCATTGTTCGGCTATTATTAAAGTCCTTACAGAAGGAAAATCAGGCGATGTATATAATATCGGCGGAAACAACGAATGGTATAATATCGATATTGTAAAGTTAATACTTAAGAAACTCGGAAAGACCGATGATATGATTCAGTATGTAAAGGACAGACCGGGACATGACAGAAGATATGCAATAGATTCCTCAAAGATAGCAAATGAACTCAGCTGGAAACCTGCTTATGATTTTGAAACCGGAATAACACTGACAATTGACTGGTATTTAAAAAATGAAGAATGGTGGAGGAAAGTAATGAGCGGTGAATATCAGAAATACTATTCAGAAAATTACAGAGACAAGGTTTCATGAGATTTTAATCACATTAATAAATTATCAGAATTCAAACCGGGCTGCGGTTTTAAAATTGGTTTGAATTTTTTTTTTATTAAAATTATTTTTAACGATATTTAATTTATTTATGTCCATAAAAGTAGAAAACCTATCGAAATATTACGGACAGCAGGCTGCTGTAAATAATATTTCATTTGAAATAAACACCGGTGAAATAGTTGGCTTTCTTGGTCCTAACGGAGCAGGAAAATCCACAACCATGAAAATGATCACTACATATCTTACTCCGAATAAAGGTAAGATACTTGTGAATAATGTCGATACTGAAACCAATTCAATGGAAGTAAGAAGAAAGATCGGATACTTACCGGAACAGAATCCTTTATATCTCGATATGAACGTCATTGATTACCTTGAATATGCAGCTGAGCTGGAGTCAGTTCCCAAAGCTGATATTTCGAAAGCGATTAAAAAAATGGTTGAAGTGTGCGGTCTCGGTGAAGTCCAGCATAAAGATATTGGCGAACTTTCCAAAGGTTTCAGACAAAGAGTCGGACTCGCACAGGCGATGATTCACGATCCGGAAGTACTGATACTGGACGAACCAACCTCCGGTCTTGACCCTAATCAGATCATTGAAATCAGAAACTTAATTAAAAAACTCGGCAAGGAAAAAACGCTTGTCCTTTCAACTCATATTATGCAGGAAGTCGAAGCTACATGCGACAGAGTGCTTATAATAAATAAGGGTGAAATTGTAGCTGACGGCTCACCGGATACGCTTCAGTCAAAATTCAAAGGTCAGCTTGATATTACACTGATACTTAAAAAAGATTCAACTGATAAAGCGCTGATTCTGAAAGCTGTTTCATCCATAAAAAATATTGATAAAGCCAGAATTCTCAAAGAAGACGAGAATTCAATTCACTTCAGTCTTACAGGATTAAAAGGAACTGACGTTAGAGAAGATATATTTAAAAAAATTGTATCAATGAATATGGTTTTACTCGGAATGCATCAGGAAGAAACTTCGCTTGAAGATATTTTCAGACAATTAACGAATAATTAAGAAATAAATATAAATGAAAAATATATTAACAATTTTTAGAAAAGAGCTAAGGTCTTATTTTAATTCTCCGGTCGCCTATATTGTTATAGTCGTCTTTCTGATTATTACAGGTTGGTTCTTTACAAGTAATTTGTTTATAAGCGGTGTTGTAACTATGAGAAATGTATTTGATATTATTCCGTTTATATTTCTTTTTTTCATACCGGCAATTTCAATGAGGACGTTTTCGGAAGAAAAAAAATCAGGTACAATTGAACTGCTGCTGACCAAACCTATATCTGACATGGATATTGTGGTCGGAAAATTTTTAGCTACTTTAACGCTCACTGCAATTGCTCTGGCATTAACGTTAATATATGTGATCAGCCTGACGTTTCTCGGACCAATTGATACAGGTTCAATTATAGGGGCATATATAGGTCTTCTTCTTATGAGCGGAATTTATATAGGCATCGGAATTTTCGCTTCATCTCTTACTGAAAATCAGGTTGTAGCATTTATTATAAGTTTCCTGATAGTATTCGGATTATTTCTTCTGAATAAAGTCCTGATATTTTTACCGCCCGAATTTGCGTCAGTTCTTGAATATATCAGCGTGGATTATCATTTCAGCAATATTGCAAGAGGCGTTATTGATTCAAGAGATATTATATATTATCTGAGCGGAATTACAATATTCCTCTTACTAACAAGGACATCGCTCGAGAGCAGAAGATGGTCTTAAAATTTTAAATTTAATTTTTGTATTTCCAAAATGAATAAAAAAGAAATTTTAATAAAGCTTGCTGTCATAATCGGAATCATAATAGTTATAAATGTGATCTCCAAAAGAGTTTTTACGCGCGTTGACATTACAAAAAACAAGAGCTTTACCCTGTCTCCTATCAGCAAAGATATTGTCTCCGGGCTTGATGATAATCTTCTTATCAAAGCGTATTTCAGTGAGAATCTCCCCGCACCTTATAATAATCTCAGAAGGCAGGTTCAGGATATACTCGATGACTTCAGATCTTATTCCAAAGGAAATATGAATTATGAGTTTCTTAACCCTACGACAAGCGGTGACGAAGCAGGAAATGAACTTGATCAGGAAGCTCAGAAATTCGGCATCCAGCCTGTGCAGATACAGGCAATGGATAATGACAAGCTGGAAGTGAAAAGAGCTTATCTCGGTCTTGCATTGCTTTATGAAGGAAAACAGGAAGTCATACCGGTAATTCAGAATGCTGATAATCTTGAATATGAAATAACCAGTCTTATCAAGAAAATGACCACCAAAACCAAAAAGAAAGTCGGTTTTCTGACAGGTCACGGCGAAGTGGACCTGAGCAAACTCAATCAAATCAATGGCGCGCTGAGTCAGCAGTATGATGTAACTACGGTCGATCTGAAAACTTCAGCTACTCTGGATCCGGAAATGAAAGCACTGATTATTATGTCGCCAAAGACAGCTTTTTCTGAAAGTGATAAATATAAACTTGATCAGTTTATTATGAACGGTGGAAATGTTGCTTTTTTAATTGACAGGATCGTTCCGGATTTTCAGCAGCAGCAGATGGTTATTGGAAAAGAAGTAATTACTAATCTGGATGACCAGCTTTTAAATTACGGTATCAGAATTAATATGGATCTTGTAAGAGATCTGCAGTGCTCTCCGGTTCAGGTTCAGTCAGCTATTGGTTTCCCGATTTCAGTGAATTATCCTTTTTTTCCGGCTATTACAAATATCGCAAAAGACAATCCTGCATTTAAAAATATCAAAAGCGTTGTCCTTACTTATTCAAGTTCAATCGATACAAGCATTGCCGCCGGAAAAAATCTTGACATAAAGCCACTGCTTGTTACTTCCGATAAATCAGGTCTTGTTGTGGATTTCTTTTTTCTGAATCTAGAGCAGTTTCAGAGCATGACAAAGCAGTCAGCTGATACATTGTTTAATAAAAAAGGATTTACCGTAGGAGCTACTTACTCAGGAAAGTTTAAAAGTTTTTATGCAGGAAAAGAAGTACCTGCTGATACTTCATCTTCATGGGTTCCGCTTTCCGGAGAAAGACTTAATGACAGCCGGAGCGAAAGCAAAATAATAGCTATCGGCGACGGTGAATTTGCAAATGAGGAAAACAGACCTCCGAGGGAAAATATTGTTTTCTTTATTAACCTTGTCGATTATCTTATGGATGATGTAGGGCTTGCGGAAATCAGAACAAAGATGTCTTCGGAATCACCAATTCAGGAAACTTCAGACGACACAAAGAAATTTCTAAAATGGTTTAATCTGATATTTCCTCCGGCGCTAATTTTAATAATTGGTCTTTATAAATGGAATCAGAGAAAGCAAAAAAAGAAAACTTTGCAGAAAACATAAATATAAATTATCTGAGATTAATTAATTTTATTTTAAATGAAAAGCAATAAAATATATTTATACATTGTAATATTTGCAGCGCTTCTAATTGCCGCTTATTTTATTACGGCAGACAGGGGAGAAAAAACTACAAGCTACAAATTAAAGGAAACAAAACTGTTCGAGCTTGATTCTGTAAAAGCGGACAGGATAGAGATTGTTAACAACGGCGCAAAAATCGTTCTTTCCAAAGCAACAGGAGAATGGAGAATGACTGAGCCCAGAGATTACCGGACTGTTTCTTCACTTGTAGAAAATGCAGTTTCCAATCTTTCCAATATGAAACTAGAAAGTATTGTTTCAAAAAATCCTGAAAAGCAGGATTCCTACGGGTTTGACGAGTCGAATAAAGCGGTAATAACTGTTTTTGCATCGGGAAATAAAGTATCTGAATTTTTACTTGGTAATTCAGCTTCCATATCAGCTTCCTATGTTAAAAAACCTGATTCCGAAAATATCTATATGGCTGAAAATTTTGACAGAAATAATTTTGTTAAACTTGATCCGAATGAATGGCTGGATAAAAATATCTTATCCATTCCTAAACAGTCCGTAAACTCTATTGAATGGTCAATGCCGGGTGAAAGTTTTATCGCTGAAAAAAATGAGTCGGGTAATTTTTATATTGGAACTGACTCCGCCGGAAAGAATTTTGACGGAATTCTGAATCTGCTTGAAAGACTTCAGACTACGGGATTCAGTGACACTACTCTTTCCGATCAGACAGTTTTCACAAGTAAAGTAGTAGTTGACTCCGGTAAGAAAACTGAACTGAACTTTCTTAAGCTCGATACTTCGCCTGTAAAATACCTACTTTTAATTTCAGACGATAAGCAGATTTATGAAGTGGATGAAAATTATGCGAATAATCTTTTAAAATCAAAAAAAGATATACTGCAGTAACAGTTCTTTTTAAACTCTTGAATATCTTTTTAAAAATTTTACTGTTAATTTAACTCATGCTGAACTTAATCGGAATAATTGTTACGAGTTACTTAATCGGATCTATTCCCTTTGCTCTTATAGTCGGGAAAATATTTAAGAAGATTGATATACGCAACTACGGCAGCGGTAATCTCGGCTCTACCAATGCTTTCAGAGTCCTTGGCATTCCTCTCGGTATTCTTGTTCAGATATTAGATATTTCCAAAGGTCTTTTTGCCGTGCTGGTGGTAACAAGATTGTTTTACCCCGATCTTCCTTTCGAAAACTATACACCATTTGAAGATATTACTGTTCTGAAAATTATCTCAGGATTAAGTGCAGTCATCGGACATACATATTCGGTATTCGTGAATTTTAAAGGCGGTAAAGGAATTAATACTGCACTTGGAATGCTTATCTCATTAGCTCCTGTTGAAGTAGGTATCAGTGTCGGATTCTTTATTATTACTTTACTATCTTCCGGGTATGTTTCACTCGGTTCTATTGTGGCTTCATTTCTCTTTCCGGTAATTATGTTTATCAGAGAAAATATTTTTAAAGTGGACATTTACGGATATAATACTTTAATTTTTTTCAGCATAGGTATTTCCATATTACTTATCTATAATCACAGGGATAATATCAAACGACTTCTTTACGGAAAAGAAAACAGATTTGAAAAGCTCTGGCTTATCAGAATTTTTAAAATCAAAGCTCCGCTTTCCTGACTTTGTATAATATGAAGATAGCAGTTCTTGGCGCAGGAGGCTGGGGAACAACTCTCGCTGTCCTTCTGAATTCAAACGGAAACAAAGTAACTCTGTGGGAATTTAATCCTGAATACGCTGCCACACTTAATCAGCACAGAGAAAATTTTTATTATCTGCCCGGAGTTAAAATCCCTAAATCAATCGACATTACAAATGATCTGGAATATGCAGTCAGTAATAAATCCATTATTGTTATATCCGCCCCGACTCAGTTTATAAGAAGCAGTTTTGCCGGACTAAAAAATTTTGACTTTAAAGATTCACTGATCTTAAGTGTTTCCAAAGGCATAGAGCTTAATACAAATTATCTCGTTTCGGATATTCTTAATGATATTTTCATAAATCTCAAAAAAGAAAATATTCTCTGCCTTTCAGGTCCGTCTCATGCGGAAGAAGTTTCAAGAAAAATTCCTACGGCGGTAGTTTGTTCATCCTTTGATAAAAAAAAATCCAGAGTAATTCAGAAAGTTTTTTCAAACAGTTACTTCAGAGTATATTCGAATGAAGATCTTATCGGAACGGAAGTATGCGGCGCACTGAAGAATGTTATTGCAATAGCAGCAGGAATTTCCGACGGAACGGGATTCGGGGATAATACGAAAGCTGCAATCATGACACGCGGTATGCACGAGATTATGAAGCTTGGTCTTAAACTGAATGCAAGAATGGAAACATTTTTCGGTCTTGCCGGAATAGGGGATCTTATAGTTACCTGCGGATCAGAGCATTCACGTAACAGAAGAGTCGGTATTCAGCTCGGTGAAGGGAAAAAACTTAAGGATATACTTTCAGAATCAAAAATGGTTGCTGAAGGCGTAGCTACTACAAAGTCGGCGTTTGATCTTTCAAAAAAACTTAATATAGAACTTCCCATAACTCATCAGGTGTATGACATCCTTTATAAAAATAAGAAACCGAAGAAAGCTACAGAGTTACTTATGACAAGAAATTTGAAAGAAGAATTTTAATATAAAAAAGAAGCGAATCGTTTATAATCCGCTTATTTTAACCTGTTCAAAGCCTGCTGCTATAATTCAAAATAAATCTTTAAAAGCCATTCCTGCAAAAATATTTATATCCGCAAAGTCAGAGCTAAGATGATTTAACTTCTTTTTGTTTTGAAATTCTTTCCAGTCTCATTGATTTCGTCCTGAAAGATTTATTAAATGGCGCTATAATATATGCTTTAATTATGTATGGCCAGAATCCGCGTTCTTTAAGATGAGGTTCTATCAGGTGGTCAATGGTCTTATGAGCTTCAGGAATTTCACTCCAGTGAATGCTTGCCCTAAAATGATGGATAGTATGAAAGCCGTTGTTGAATAATAAAAAGTTTGTTGCAGGGCTGACAAAATTTCTGGAATGATTATAATCTGATTCTTCGTCTGCATGCACATGCTGAATATAATTGAATATCAGAACGGAAAATAAAGCGAACTGTTGTGGAATAATAACATATAAAATTGCTTTCTGCCAGTCTATCATTAAAGCTATAATTATGAAAAGACCGAGAGTAACATATTGAAAAATTGAAATGAAAAATTTAGCCCGCTTATTTGCATACAAAAACTTTAAATATACAACAATAGGATTCTGCTGAAAATAACTGCTGATAGTAGGATAGCTCAGCAAAGTAAAAATATTATTTTTCTCACTAACACGATAAGTTATTGTATAATCACCATCCCTGTTATTGAATTTATGATGGTTCTTGTTATGAGTCGGTGTCCAGGCGAAAATCGGGAATCCGTAAAATAATGTGATCCAGTAATCGGTTACATTGTTTAAAAATTTTGATTTCCACATCGGGACGTGATTGTGATTATGTGCAATGACAGCTACGGTTACTGCAAGATAAAGTGAGAATATATATGCAGCAATATGAAATCCGAAATTCCATTGTATGAAAAGCATAGATGCTGTCATACTAAGAAATAAAATGGTTTTTAAGTCAGCTTTGTATTTTAACATTTAAGGTTTGGTTTACAATTAATAAATCCGATCTGCAGAGAATAATCAGGTATAAAAGGATGAATAAGAAGTCTGTTTTGGTTTAATGTAAGTTATACAATATTATAACTTGTTACAATAGTAAGTTATTTAAATATAGTTAATATATATAGTGTTTTTTAACTAATTAACTTTATCAGAATACTATTTTTGAAATAATATGTAATCTGTTGAAAGGAATATTGAGAAATTATTGTCCTTATTTTTTTTTATATCCCGGACAACTGTATAGAAGCAGTACGGAGTTTTTAGAAACAAAGAAGAATATTATTGAAAAATTTTTTGATAAAAAAAAGCGGGCTTTTGCAAACCCGCTTTAAATAAATATAGAATTAAATTTATTTTACCAACGCCATCTTCATAACTTTAGTAAATCCTTCGGCTTCAAGTTTATAGAAATAAATTCCGCTTGAAAGATTGGAAGCGTTGAAACTAACAGTATGATAACCGGCTGTTTTATTTCCGTTTACAAGCGTAGCAACCTCTTTACCTGAATTATCAAAAACCTTTAAAGAAACATTGGACTCATTAGGAATCTGGAAATTAATTTTTGTCTCTGGATTAAAAGGATTCGGATAATTCTGACTCAGCTCAAAACTATTAGGTACGCCGACGATTACTTCACCGTTTAGATTGAAATATTCAAAGTTTCCGTTAAAGTCAATTTGTTTTAATCTGTAAGTGTAAATACCTGAAGTCAGATTTCTGTCAGTATAAGTATAATTTTGTGTAACTGTTGAATTACCGTGTCCTGTAACAAATCCGATTTTTTCCCAGGCATTTATTCCGGTTTTGAATCTCTCGACTTCATAACCTGAATTATTGATCTCTTCTGAAGTTGACCAGTTAAGGGTTATATTGCTGCCGGAAATATTTGCCGTGAAGCTTGTAAGTTCGACCGGCAATACTCCCCATTCAATTTGATCAGTTCTAGTAGCCTCTGTGGTTCTGCTTAAAACAAGCAGCTGAAGCACTTCATTTAATCCTGAATAAGTAACTCCGCCCGGAACTTCAACAGTTCCTGAAGCTGAAATTATATCATTTGCACTTGCACCGGTAACTGTAACATCAGGTGAAATACCGCTTGCATTTGTATTAACTGTGTTTGTACTGAGTGATCCTGTGCCGGATATAGATAACTGGATACCGGTTACAGCAATCGGATTACCGTCTGTATCTTTTGTCTCGATATAAAAATCATCAGGATTAACACCGGGTTTAATTTCCAGTGTACTTATCTGAGGAGTAGAACCGCCGTTTGCGATAACATCAGCAATTATTACTCCTACTCTTGTTTTTATAGCAGCATCATTTGAACCGGAGATGTTACCAATGTCGGTAGATACATCAAGTCCGTTTCTGAAATACCATATTGCTAACTGAATTGCGCAGGCTTCATCATTATTGCTCGCTAATTTTCCCGGATATGAAGTTAACTCAGGATAATAGTTATTTGTAATATAGATTGCCTGCGGTATTGTAGAAGCTGAATCTTTAGCAGTATCACCAATGCTGATACCTGTGCAAAGATCAAGACAATAGAATGGAGTATTTGCAACTCCGTCGAGCGTTGCAATGATAATTCCGGCAAATCCGGTTTCTCCATCATAACAAGGAGTATTGCCCTGGAAGTCAACATTCCTGCCGTCTCCAACACCCGTCAAAATAGCTCTGCTGTCACCGAACTGTGAAAATGCATTTACTGTAAGACAAAAAAACAAAATAACACTGAAAACAATAGATTTTTTCATTTTGGGTTTTTTAATTTAACAAATATTTTTTAATAAGTATAAATATGGGAAATAAAGATAAAAAATCTTTATTGATTGTCCCTGAAAAAAAAATTTAAAGTATTATTGTAGATTATGATTTATACCTCCGCTAAAATTGATTAATTATGTACAATGTACACAACTTACTCAAAAAAATTACTTTGGGGTATAATTTTTATTTGGTAAGAATAAAATGTGAAAATATTTAGTGCAAATTTATTGCATATAATTTGAAATGTCAACTCAAAACTCACATTTAACCGGTTAAAAGTTTTTTATAAAAACTATATATTCAAAATTTTAAAATAGGTAAAAATTGATTTTTAGATTTTTAAAAGGAGATGCGAATAAAATAAATGCAGCCGGTAATTTTATGGTGCCGGCATTTTTAAATATGAAAAATTTATTATTAATTAAGTTACCATAATTATAAATTAAAAAAGGAAACCAATTCATTTACAACATAAAAGCTGTTTTGCTATATCTGATAATTTGGGGAGTCAGATAAACAATTGAATCGGTTTCCCTTATTTTAAATTATGTTACTGTTTATTACTATTACAAACAACTAATCTTAATCTTAAGAATACTATTACTTATTTTATTAAAGACATCTTCATTACTTTGGTGAAATTTCCTGCTGTTAATTTATAGAAATATACACCGCTTGTTAAACCTGTTGCATTGAAATTAATTGTATGGAATCCTGCATTCAGATTTCCGTTAACTAATTCAGCAACTTCTTTTCCGCTCAAATCAAATATTTTCAATGTTACAACTCCGTCTGTCGGTATCTGGAAACTGATCTTTGTAGATGGATTAAACGGATTCGGATAATTCTGATTTAAGCTGTATTCATCCGGTGAGGCAATTGTTATTTCATTGCTGAGATTGAAATATTCAAAACTACCGTTGAAGTCAATTTGTTTTAATCTGTAACTATACTGACCGGCATTTAAATTTCTGTCAGTAAATGAATAGTTCTTTGTTTCGTTTGTAGTTCCGTTTCCTGCAACATTTCCGACTTTTTGCCAGGATTCTGAAGTAGAAATTTTTCTTTCAATATCAAAACCGGAGTTATTTAATTCCGAAGCTGTTGACCAGTTCAGTGTAACGTTTCTTGAATTAATAACTGAAGAGAAAGAAACCAGCTCAACCGGCAATGCACCCCAGTCAGCTGTAGCTCTTCTTTCGCCAATAGCAGGAGCGGCAATTACAAGCCTTTGTTTATTCGGACAAGCATAAGTTACTCCCTGAGGCATTACAGCCATTGCTGTCGCTGTAATAGTTCCTGTTCCTGTGCCGATTACTGTTACATCAGGGGATTCGCCGTTTGGCAATGAAGTATTGACGGTATTTGAACTTAAAGAACCTTCGGAAATAGTAAGCTGAATATTATTAATAGCTATAGGGTTTCCGTTCTGATCAAGTGTTTTGATATAAAAATCATCAGGATTTATTGATGGTTCTATTGACAACGTAGTTACAATATTTGTCATCGTTCCGTTTGTATTCGCATCAGCAATAATTGCAAGAGCTCTGTTTTTGGTTTCGGTATGCGAAACTGTATTTGCGTTCACACCGTCAGAAAAATGCCAGATAGCAATCTGTGTTGCAGCTACTTCTCTGTCAAGGTTAGATAACTTACCAACGGGATTTGGATTGTAAGGATAGTAATTGTTTAAAATGTAAACGATTCTTGGATCAGCTACTGCAGAATCTTTATGACACTCATCAGGAAAACTGATTGTCCTTCTGAGATCCACACAGTAGAATTTTGTAGCATTTCCGTCTATTGTGCCGTTCATTAATCCGGCAAAAGTTTCGCGGGAATTGTTTGTGTAGGGATCTGTAAATGTAACACTTCTGCCTTCAGCAGTTCCGGTTACAATTGCATCGCTTAAGCCATACTGTGAATAAGTCACTGTGTTAAGCGCAGCAATAATTAAAAAGCTAAAGAAAAGAATTACTCTTTTCATTTTTTCTCCTTTCGTTTATTTATTTATGTTTTTTAAAAAATCCTGTTTAATATTTTTGGGGAAATATTAATTACCGCTTTGGGGAAACAGTAATAAGACAGAATTTTCTGATTTAATTAATAATGATTTTAGTTATAAAAAATTAAAGACAAAAATAGGAATTTTTATTTTAAAAATCAAAATTCTTATTGACCCTCATTTATAAGTTCAAGAGGTTCATTATCATTCCAGCTCAGATAATAAGACGGATCATTAACTTCAGAAGCAAATTTTGCCAGCTTCAGTGGTCTGAATGTATCCATCATCACAGCAGTTTCAAGCGTTTCTTTCTTTCCAAGATTAGCTTCGACAGTTCCCGGATGAGGTCCGTGAGGAATTCCGTTTGGATGAAGACTTATGGAAGCAAAATCAATTCCTTTCCGGCTTGCGAAATTACCGTCAACATAATAGAGCATTTCATCAGAATCAAGATTACTGTGATTATAAGGTATAGGAACAGCCAGAGGATGATAATCCAGAAGTCTCGGACAAAAAGAGCATATCACAAATCCAGGTGCAGCGAAAGTCTGATGTATCGGAGGCGGCATATGAATCTTTCCGGTGATCGGCATAAAGTCGTCAATATTAAAAATCCATGGATAGTAATATCCGTCCCAGCCGATAATATCAAAGGGATGAAATTCATAATGATAAGTTACAACCTTCTCTCCTTTTTTTATTTTCATCCTGAAGTCTCCCTTTTCATTAAAAGTAACCATTTCTTCAGGACATCTGATGTCTCTTTCGCAGTAAGGAGCATGTTCCATCAGCTGACCATGCTCATTTCTGTATCTTGACGGAGTTGTGACAGGTCCGTAAGATTCGAAAATAAGATAACGGGCTTCATCAGTTTCATGAACAAGCTTGTATATTATTCCTCTCGGTATTACAATATAATCTCCTTCGCGGAATTTCATATATCCTAAATTGGACTGTAGCGTACCATTGCCCTCATGTACAAAAATAACTTCGTCACAAAGCGCATTTTTATAGAAATAATCCATCTGATCTTTAACTCTGCAGACGCTCATTACAACATCATTGTTATACATAATTGGTTTACGGCCGGAGAAAGCGTCTCCTTCGGTTTTCATCGGTTTTGTCCTGAAATGATATGGACGTAATGAAGAATCCTTCCATTCTTCAATTTTAACAATCTCTAATTCCGGTGAAATCTCCTTTATCTTTGCCGGTGAATTAATATGATATGCATTTGTGGAAATACTGTCAAATCCTATTGTAGAAAGTAATTCCTCCTTATATAAGGATCCGTCGGGCTGTCTGAATTGTGTGTGTCTCTTCTGTGGTATTTCACCAAGTTTATAATAAAACGGCATTATAGATTAATTTATGTTTAAAGTATAATTAAAAAAAAAAATTAATTCTTCGTTTAAGAATGCGCTGCTTATCTTTGATCTGTTTTATAATATATTAAAGCAGAAAAAATTATTATGAGTGCATTTCAAATTCAATTTTCTCGAGATATCTTTCAGCATCAATAGCTGCCATACATCCTGTGCCGGCTGCAGTAACTGCCTGTCTGTAATAATTATCCTGCACATCCCCGCATGCGAATACGCCTTCTATATTGGTTTCCATAGTTGATTTTTTTGTAATCAAATATCCGTTTTCATCCGTTTCAAGAATGCCTTTAAAAATTCCGGAATTAGGTTCATGGCCAATAGCTGTAAAAAATCCTGAACATTCAATCTCAGAAACTTCACCTGTCTTCAGATTTTTTACTCGTACCCCCAGAACGGATTTTTTATTTTCTTCAGTCTTACCGAGTATTTCTTCAACTACAGTATTCAATACAAACCGGATCTTCGGATTTGCCTTAGCTCTGTCGAGCATGATTTTGGATGCTCTGAATTCTTCACGTCGGTGAATCAGTATAACTTCGCTTGCATGTCTTGTAAGATAATTCGCTTCTTCCATTGCCGTATCGCCTCCTCCTACGACAACTACTTTCATTCCTCTGAAAAAGAAACCGTCACATGTAGCGCATGAAGAAACGCCGTATCCCATAAAATGCTTTTCGCTTTCGAGTCCGAGCCATTTTGCCGAAGCGCCAGTAGAAATTATTACAGTATCAGCAGTATAACTATTATTTTCTTCATCAGTTAATTCAAATGGTCTTATGTCAAAATTTACTTTTGTTATATTTCTGTAAATGGATACAGCACCGAATCTGTGAGCTTGTTTTCTCATAATGTCCATAAGTTCAGGACCCTGAATACCGTGTTCGAATCCGGGATAGTTCTCTACTTCAGTAGTAATGGTAAGCTGACCGCCCGGCTGATGTCCTTCGAAAATCAGCGGCTTAAGATCTGCTCTGCCGCAATACAATGCAGCAGTAAGCCCTGCAGGACCTGATCCGATTATAATTACTTTATGATGATTTGACTGAGAACCGTTTTTTGATAATTCCATTTTTATTTATCTGTGATTAAATTTTATAAATTAATTTTTACCCGATTTGAACATTAGAGATCTTTCCTCTCAGATTCTCATTTGAAGGATTTATTTCCAGAGACATTTTCCAGTATTTTAGAGCTTTAGCATTATTTTTCATCTTATTATAAACATCTCCCATATGTTCCAAAACCACTGCGCTGTTTGGATTTATCTGCAGAGATTTTCCTATAAATTCTTCAGCAAGTTTATACTTTTTCATTTTAAAATAAATCCATCCGATTGTATCAAGATACGAAGCATTATCCGGTTCTTTCTCAACAGCAATCTTTGCCATTTTTAATGCTTTTTCAAGATCGGTATCTCTTTCTGAAAGATTGTAAGCGTAGTTATTTAAAATCAAAGCATTATACGGGTCAATTTTCAGAGCTTTCTCATAAGTTTCCGTTGATTTCTCATACTGTTTTTGATTGTCATATATAAGTGCAAGAGAAGAAAGAGTATTTATGTCGCCCGGATTTGAAATTAAAGCTGTTTCATAATATTTTACTGCATCTTTTTCATTGCCTGATCCCTGAAGCACAAGTCCCTTAATAAAATTCATTCGGAAGTCTTCCGGATAGACCGAAAGACCTTTATCAAGAACAGATATTGCCTCTTCAGATAATCCTTCCTGATAAAACGAGAAGCCGATATTGACAAAAACATCTTTTGTTGTATCTGCAAGCATAAGAGCTTTGTCAAAATATTCATTATAACTTACGACATTTTTATCCATCAGCTCAAATACGCCGAGATAATAATACGGGATCCATTCTTCGGGATAGGAATTATTTATAACAGTGAAAATATTCTTGGAGATATCCTTTGCAGTTTCATCCTGAGAAATGAGGTTGAAATATAATTCGCCGATCTGAATTTTCTCAAGAAAATTTAAAGAATCCTTTCCGAGAACTTTACTGAAATTATCAAATGCTTTGTCGTTTTCATTCAGTTTGAAGTAAATTTTTACAAGCTCGTTCTGAATCCCTTTTTCATTATGATCAAGCGACAGAATATTCTCATAAATTAATTTTGCTTTTTCGTAATTT
This sequence comes from Candidatus Tepidiaquacellales bacterium UBA2330, assembly GCA_002344965.1. Taxonomy (GTDB): domain Bacteria; phylum Bacteroidota; class Ignavibacteria; order Tepidaquicellales; family Tepidaquicellaceae; genus UBA2330. The sequence goes on from DDUU01000038.1 coordinate 64,941, forward strand.
TTATTATTCAGATAAAGATTTGCAAGAATTTTTTTCATTTCGGCGTTAAAAGGATCTATCTTCAGCATATTCTCAAGTACGTCAGCAGCTTTATCATAATCCTTATTCTTCATATAAATCTCATACATTTTATTTAGGACATCAAAGTCATAGCCGATCTTGTTTGTGATTTTTTCATAGACAGCAAGAGCATTTGCAGGCATCTGAGTTTCCTGATACAGCCGCGCCAGAGAGTATAGACCGTAAGTATAATTTGAATCGAGTTTTATGATCCTTTCAAATGCAGCAATGGCTTTTAAAAAGTCTTTTTTAACAATGTAAATGTTTGCGCTTGTTTCAAGATAATCCTGATCATCAGGTTTAAGCTTCAATGCATTTTTAATTTCGGTCAGAGCTTCATCAAATTTGTTAAGCTTGTAATATACAACAGCAAGAGAATAATATATGCCTGAAGACTTATCAAATTTCAGAGCGTTCCGGTAATTTTCAACAGCGCCTATATAGTCATATTTAAGTTCAAGCGTTTTACCTTCAATAAAAAAATTCAGAGCTTTATCCCTGTCAGTTTTTGTCTTTGGTATGTCCTGCTGTGAATATAAATTGCCTGACAAAAGTATCATGCAAAATATGCAGCTGAGAAGAGCGATTTCTTTATTTTTTGAGATGGAAACTTTCATTTAGCCAAAAATAACTTTATTGATTTGAACAAACAATTCAGAATTTTCCATAACCTGATTTAAAGTCATTAATGTTTCCTTATTACTGTAAAAAGTTTATGCTGACTGAATTGATTCTAAAAAAATGTTTTTTACTCAAATATTCCGTCCGTAAGCGTATAAAAAATATTAATGCCAAAAAATTATTTTAAAAAACCAGTTTACTCATATTAAAAA